>NZ_RBKT01000001.1:6012266-6315333 GCF_003633685.1 Micromonospora pisi
CGTTGGGTGGCACCGTGCGTCGTACCGTCCTGCCGAGCGGGCTGCGTGTCCTCACCGAGGCGATCCCGACGGTGCGCAGCGTCTCGTTCGGCATCTGGGTGGGGGTCGGTTCCCGGGACGAGACCGGGGCCTCCTCCGGTGTCTCGCACTTCCTGGAGCACCTGCTCTTCAAGGGCACCAACAAGCGGGGCGCGCTGGAGATCTCGGCCGAGATCGAGGCGGTGGGCGGCGAGACGAACGCCTTCACCACCAAGGAGTACACCTGCTACTACGCCCGGGTGCTCGACCAGGACCTGCCGCTCGCCATCGACGTCATGTGCGACCTGGTCGCCGACTCGGTGCTCGATCCCGCAGACGTGGAGACCGAGCGTGGGGTGATCCTCGAAGAGATCGCCATGCATGACGACGAGCCCGGTGACGAGGTGCACGACCTCTTCGCCACCGCCATCTACGGCGACCACCCGCTCGGCCGGCTGATCTCGGGTACCGAGGAGACCATCTCCCCGATGACCCGCCGGCAGATCCAGAGCTTCTACAAGCGGCGTTACACCGCGCCGAACATCGTGATCGCCGCCGCCGGCAATCTCGACCACGCGGCCGTGGTCAAGCTGGTCCGCCAGGCGCTGCGGGGCACTCCGCTGGACACCCCGGCGGCGGAGCCGGCGGCACCCCGGGCGGCCACGCCCGCGGCGCGGACCAGGGCCGGTCGTACCGTGGTCGAGCACAAGGAGAGCGAGCAGGCGCACGTGGTGCTCGGCAGCGCGGGCATCGGCCGGGTCGACGAGCGGCGGTTCGCGCTCGGCGTACTCAACAACGTGCTCGGCGGCGGCATGTCCAGCCGGCTCTTCCAGGAGATCCGCGAACAGCGGGGACTGGCCTACTCGGTCTACTCCTACGCCAGCCAGTACGCCGACAGCGGCCTCTTCGCCGTCTACGCCGGCTGCGCGCCGGGCAAGGTCGAGGAGGTGCTCGGACTGGTCCGCGCGGAGCTGGCGACGGTTGCCGCGCAGGGTGTCACCGAGGGTGAGCTGGCCCGGGGCAAGGGCATGGCGAAGGGCTCGTACGTGCTCGGCCTGGAGGACACCGGTTCCCGGATGAGCCGGCTGGCCAAGGGCGAGCTGCTCTACGGCGACCTGCTCTCGGTCGACCAGCTGCTGGCCCGGGTCGACGCGGTGACCGCCGAGGAGGTCAACACGCTCGCCGCCGACCTGCTCGCCCGGCCGATGTCGCTCGCGGTCGTCGGCCCGTTCGGCGAGGACGACTTCACCACGCCTGTTGCCTGAGCGGGTGAGCGGGCGCCCGGCGTACGGGCGGCCTGGGACGTCCCGGGATGTGCCCACGTCGGGTGGGATAGGTTGTGCCCCGTGAGTGACGGACTTGAAGCACTGGCCGAGACGTCGACGGAGCCGCTCCGGGTCGGGGTGCTGGGCGCCCGGGGCCGGATGGGCATCGAGGTGTGCAAGGCGGTCGACGCCGCCGACGACCTCGAACTGGTAGCGATGATCGACCAGGGTGACTGGCTGTTCAACGCCTCGGACGCCGGTGCCGAGGTGGTCGTCGACTTCACCACCCCCGACGTGGTGATGGACAACCTGCACTGGTGTGTCGACCAGGGGATCAGCGTTGTCGTCGGCACCAGCGGCTTCACCGAGCAGCGGCTCGAACGGGTGCGTACCTGGCTGTCGCACAAGCCGGGGGTCGGTGTGGTCATCGCGCCGAACTTCGGCATCGGCGCGGTGCTGATGATGCAGTTCGCCGCGCGCGCGGCCCGGTACTTCGAGTCGGCCGAGGTGATCGAGCAGCACCACCCGAAGAAGCTCGACGCGCCGAGCGGTACCGCCACGCACACCGCGCGGTTGATCGCCCAGGCACGGGCCGAGGCCGGTCTGGCCGGGATGCCCGACGCGACCAAGGACGAGGTGCCGGGTGCGCGCGGGGCCGACATCGACGGGGTACGGGTGCACGCGGTCCGCGCCACCGGCCTGGTCGCGCACCAGGAGGTGCTCTTCGGTACGACCGGCGAGACGCTGACCATCCGGCACGACTCGTACGACCGGGCGTCGTTCATGCCGGGCGTGCTGCTCGCCGTCCGGTCGGTGACCCGCCGTCCGGGTCTCACCATCGGTCTGGACGCCCTGCTCGACTGAGCGGTAGGAAGGCCAGCCACTCTTTCCGTACGTCCGCTGTCCCGGCCCCGGTCGACCCGGTGCCGGGACAGCGCTCGTTCGCGTGCCTACTGCTCCCGTACGAGCGTGAGGCCGGCGGGGAGCCCGGTGACGGTGGCGGCACCGGTCCGGTCCACCTGGACGTCGACCGGGGTGCCGGCGATCCGGAGCCGCTGGGCGTCGACCGCGCCGAGTGGGGCACCGGCCAGCGGGCGGAGCCGTACCGTGCCGGCGGGCACGTCCGGGTAGAGCCCGACCGCCGCCTGGAGCAGCGCGACCGCGGCGGTCGCGGCCCATGCCTGCGGTTGGCAGGCCGCCGGGTACGGCACCGGCCGGCCGACGGTGGCCCGGTCGTCGCCGCCGAACAGTTCCGGCAGCCGGTAGTCGAACGCCTCGGCGGCGCTGAGCAGTCCCTCGGCGAGTTCCGCCGCCGGGGCGGTGAATCCCTCCCGGGCCAGGCCGGCGATGACGATGGCGGTGTCGTGGGACCAGATCGAGCCGCAGTGGTAGGAGAGCGGGCTGAAGCCGCCGTCCCGCGCGGACATGGTGCGCAGCCCGTATCCGCCGGCCAGACCGGGGGTGGCCAGGGCCTCGGCGACCTGGGCGGATTCCGCCGGGGTGAGCAGTCCGGTGCCGAGCAGGTGGCCGATGTTGCTGGTCAACGCGTCGACGGGGCGTTTGTCGCGGTCCAGCGCCAGGGCGGGGTGTGGGCCGTCGGGGCCGTCGACCCAGAACCGGCTGCGGAACCGTTGCGCGAGGGTGTCGGCGTAGTCGAGCCAGCGGTCGGCGCCGGGCCGGCCGAAGGCGTTGAGCAGGGCGGCGCCGTTTGTCGCCGCCTGGTACGCGTAACCCTGCACCTCGGCGAGGGCGATCGGGGCCTGGGCGAGGGAGCCGTCCCGGAACCGGACCGAGTCGAAGGAGTCCTTCCAGCCCTGGTTGGCCAGTCCCCGGCCGCTGGTGTCGACGTACTCGACGAATCCGTCTCCGTCGGCGTCGGCGTGTTCGGCGAGCCAGCGTAGCGCTGCCTCCAGGTGCGGTAGCAGGTCGGTGACCTGGTCCTCGGCGAGTCCCCAGCGCCAGGCGTCGTGCAGCAGGCTGACCCAGAGCATGGTCGCGTCGACCGTGCCGTAGTAGGCGGCGGGCAGTCGTAGGCCGTCGCCGACCACGGTGAACTCGTGCCGGCGCAGCTCGTGCATGATCTTGCCGGGGGCCTCGCCGGAGTCGGGGTCGATCCGGGTGCCCTGCCGGCGGGCGAGCACCCGGAGCGTGCTGGCCGCCAGGTCGGTGCCGAGCGGCAGCATCATCCTGGCCGCCCAGAGGCTGTCCCGGCCGAACAGGGTGAGGAACCAGGGCACCCCGGCGCCGAGGAAGACATCGTGCGGGGCGGCGGTTTCGGCGAGCCGCAGTCCGCGCAGGTCGTTGAGGGAGCGGTCGAGCAGCCGGGTGAGGCGCCGGTCGTCGGCGCGTACCTCCGGGCGGGACCAGGCGGGTTCGGCCGGCGGGGTGACAACCACGGCCCGTGGGTCGTCGACCAGCAGCCGCCAGCGCAGCACCGTCGAGGTGCGCGGTGCCAGCCGTACCGGCCAGGAGAGCCGGGCGAACCCGTCGACCACTGTGGCGTCCTCGCCGGTGACCACGACGGTGGTTCCGTCGGCGGACCAGGTGAGCTGGCCCGGTTCGCCGCTCTTCGGTTCCAGGTCGGTGGTGGCGCCGCCGGATTTGACCACCTCGATCGGGGCCAGGTCGCAGCCGAGGTCCAGGGTGATCTCCGCCTGGACCGGTGCGGTGGCGGTGGAGGCGACGTGGATCTCCTCGACGAGTCCGCGCGGGGTCATCCGGCGGATCCGGTCGATCCGTACGGTCGGGTCGGGGGTGGGGTCGCCGAGCCAGCGGATCAGGGAGACGAACCGGGCGCCGTGGGGTCCGTCGGTGTGGTGGCTGATCGCCTCGGGCTCACGGCCGTCGACGAGCAGCTCGGCGCGGGCGAGGACGCGGGCGTCGGCGTGGAACACGCCCTGTACGCCGGCTGGCCGGATCTGGCCGTCGGGGGCGCTCAGCGTGCTGGTGGGAGCCAGGACGACGCCGACGAGGTCGTGCAGCAACGGTTGCAGGTGGCGGTTGGCGTTGGTCACGAGCGGCTCCTGAGCGGGGCGGGGCTGAGCGGGGGCGGTGCGGGGGGAGGGGCTTGACGAACCCTTGACAGATCGTTGTGGGCGGTGCAACATGCGAAACATTCCAGAAACTTGAACGATCCAATAATGCCCCATCAGAGTTTGAACGTTCAAGACGGGAGGAGGGATTTATGGCGCAGAAAGTGACGATCGCGACGGTGGCCCGCCAGGCCGGGGTCAGTCGTCAGACCGTCTCGAACGTGATCCACACTCCCGAGATCGTCCGCGAGGAGACCCGGGAGCGGGTCCGGGCGGCGATCACGGCCCTCGGCTACCGGGCAAGTCAGGCGGCCCGGCAGATGCGTACCGGCCGGTCCCAACTGATCGCGGTCCGGATCGAGCCGACCCGCGACGGGATCAACGGCTCCGTGCTCGACCGCTTCCTGCACGGGCTCACCGAGGCGGCCGGCGAGGCCGGCTACCGGGTGATGCTCTACACCGCCACGGACGCGGCGAACGAGATCGCCACCTACGACGACCTGCTCGGCGCGTACGACCTGGACGCGTTCGTGCTCACCGGCACCGACCACGGAGACGTACGGACCGCCTGGCTGGCCGAGCGGAAGGTGCCCTTCGTCACCTTCGGTCGGTCCTGGGACGCGCCGGAACGCTATCCCTGGGTCGACGTCGACGGTGCCGCCGGCACCGCTGCCGCCACCGCCCATCTAGTTACACAAGGTCACCAACGGATAGCCTTCATTGGCTGGCCGGCGGGTTCCGGGGTGGGTGACAACCGCCGTGCTGGCTGGGCGTCGGCCGTCTCGGCGACCGGTGTCGATCCGGCCGAGCTCAATCGGGAGACGCCGGACGGTATTACGCAGGGTGAGGAGGTGGCCCGCCAGTTGCTGGAGCTGAAGCTGCCGCCGACCGCCCTGGTCTGCGCCAGCGACTCACTGGCGCTCGGCGCCCTCCAGGCGGTACGGGACCGGGGAGCAGCCGTAGCGGTCACCGGCTTCGACGACACCCCGGTCGCCCAGGCGATCGGACTGACCAGTGTCAGTCAGCCACTGGCCCAGGCCGCGGCGAGCTGCGTCGACCTGCTCGCCGCCGTGCTCGACGGGGGCGGTGTGGACGGCGCCGGCGACCCGGGTGGCGGCCCCGCCCAGGTGCTGCTCACGCCGTCGCTGGTGGTCCGGCAGTCAGGCTGACCGCCGGCCCGGTGTCGACACCCTGGCCTACTCGGGCCACGCCGATCGGCTCCACCGGCGGCAGACCGCACCGACAAGTTCGTACCGCACTGACAAGTCGTACTTCGCACCAGGAGTAATCCCACCCCCACCAGGAGAGATCGAGATGGCACCACGATTCATCCGGCGTACGGCCGTGGCGGGCATCGCCGCGGCGACCCTGTTCAGCGCCTCCGCCTGCGGCGGCGGCTTCGACGACGGCGGGTCCGAGAGCCCCCAGAGCAGCGGGCCGGCCTCGTTGCAGATCCTGATCGGGTCGTCCGGCGCGGCCGAGACCAAGGCGGTACAGGACGCGGCTGCCGCGTGGGCCAGCGGTTCCGGTAACACCGCGACCGTCACCCCGGCACAGGACCTCACCCAGCAGCTCGGGCAGGCACTCGCCGGGGGCACCCCGCCGGACGTCTTCTACGTCGACGCCGGTCGTTTCGCCGACTACGCCAGCGTCGGGGCGCTCGAACCGTACGGGGAAAAGCTCTCCGACAAGGACGACTTCTACGACAGCCTGCGGACCACCTTCACCTACGACGGCAAGTTCTACTGCGCGCCGAAGGACTTCTCCACCCTGGCCCTGGAGATCAACACCGAACAGTGGACCAAGGCCGGGTTGACCGACGCCGACATCCCGACCACCTGGGAGCAGCTCACCGCCACCGCGCAGAAGATCAAGGCGAAGGGGATCGTCCCGCTCGTGATCGGCGACACCCGGGACCGGGTCGGCGCGTTCCTCACCCAGGCGGGCGGCTGGATCACCAGCGCCGACGGCAAGCAGGCGACCGCCGACAGCCCGGAGAACCTCCAGGCCCTGGAGTACGTCAAGAGCCTGCTCGCGGGTGGGCTCGCGCAGTACCCGAAGCAGCTCGACGCCGGCTGGGCCGGCGAGGCGTTCGGCAAGGGCAAGGTGGCGATGACGATCGAGGGCAACTGGATCAAGGGCGGCCTGCAGAACGACTACCCGAACGTCAAGTACTCGGTGCACCCGCTGCCGGCGGGCCCGAAGGGCAAGGGCACGCTCTCCTTCACCAACTGCTGGGGCATCGCCGCCAAGAGCAAGTACAAGGACCAGGCGATCAAGTTCGTCGAGGCGATGACCAGCGTCGACCAGCAGATGACCTTCGCCAAGGCGTTCGGTGTGATGCCGTCGCGTGAGTCGGCCCGGGACCAGTACACCCAGGCGTTCCCGGCCGACAAGCCGTTCATCGACGGCGCCGATTACGCCCACGGCCCGGTGAACGCCCCGAAGATGGACAGCGTCCTGGCCGACTTCGACGCCCAGCTCTCGGCTCTGGCCAGCACCGACCCGAAGACCATCCTGCAGAACCTGCAGAAGAACACCGCGGCCAACCTCGCCGGCTGAGCCCGAAGGAAGGGCCCCTTGTTATCGGATTCCGTTGTACAAGGGGCCCTTCCTTACCACCCGCAGTGAATTTCCCACCCCGAAAAGCAGTGAATTTCCCACCCCGAAAAGAGGAAGCATGGCTTCCGGAGTGCTGGCCACCTCCAGCCGCCCCGACGAATCCGGCCGCCCCGACGAATCCGGCCGATCCGGTCGGCGGGGTCGTCCCCGCGGCGGTACGCGTGGTGGTATCCGTGGCAACGAGCGGATCGCCGGCTGGGTCTTCGTCGCCCCGGTCGTGGTGATCCTCGGTCTGTTCCTGCTGCTGCCGATTCTGATGGCCTTCTGGGTGAGCCTGACCTCCTGGAACGGCCAGGGCAGCCCGTTCACCGGCAAGGTCCCGTTTGTCGGCGTGGACAACTACGCCCACCTCTTCACCCAGGACGGGTTGGCCCGCCGGGACTTCATGACCTCGATGCGGAACAACCTGTACTACGTGGCGATCGTCGTACCGGTGCAGACCGCGCTCGCCCTCGGCCTCGCGCTCGTGGTGAACCACCGGATGCTCAAGGGCAAGTCGTTCTTCCGGACCGCGTTCTACTTTCCGTCGGTGACCAGTTCGGTCGCGATCAGCGTGGTCTTCCTCTTCCTGTTCGCGAACTCCGGGGCGATCAACGGGCTGCTCGGCATCTTCGGGATCAACGGGCCGCAGTGGTTCTCCGACTCCCGGGGCGTGCTGCACCTCTTCCTCGGGCTGTTCGGGGTGGACCAGCCGCCGGCCGCGCTCACCGCAGGTGGGCCGTTCGGCCTCAGTTGGTGGGACTGGCTGGCCGGGCCGAGCGTGGCGCTGACCGCGATCATCGCGCTGGTCGTCTGGACCACCTCGGGCACCTTCATGCTGATGTTCCTCGCCGCGCTCCAGGGGGTGCCGGTGGCGTTGGAGGAGGCGAGCGTGCTGGACGGCACGAGTCGCTGGCAGCGGCTGCGCTACCTGACCCTGCCGATGATCAGGCCCACCCTCTTCCTGGTGCTGACCCTCGGCCTGATCGGGTCGTGGCAGGTCTTCGACCAGATCTACGTGATGAGCCAGGGCAATCCGGCCAAGACCACGCTCACCCCGGCCTACCTTTCGTACCGCACCGCGTTCCGGGACTTCGACTACGGCAACGGCGCGGCGATCTCCTTCGTCCTGTTCCTGATCATCATCGTGCTGACCCTGGCGCAGCGGCGGTTGATGCGCGACCGGGACTCGGTTCGCTCGCACCGCTGGTTCCGCCGGTCCGAACGGAGTTCGTGAAATGGCCGTCGTGACCGAACCGCCCCGGGAACGTACGCCGGCAGGAGCCGTCGCCCCCGGGCGCCGTACGCCGCGCACCCTGGCGACCAGCTTCGTCGGGTACGCCATCCTGATCTTCTTCGCGCTGGTCTTCCTCTACCCGTTCGTGATCCAGACGGCGAGTTCGTTCAAGAGCGAGCCGGACGCGGCGGCGAACCCGCTCTCCCCGGTGCCCCACCCGGTGCGGTGGGATGGCTTCCAGCACATCTTCGAGGGGACCAACTTCCCGCTCTGGCTGGGCAACTCGCTGCTGGTCACGGTCGTGGTCACGATCGGCCGGATCTTTCTCGACTCGCTCGCCGGTTACGCCCTGGCCCGACTGCGGTTCCCGGGCCGGTCGGGGGTCTTCGCCGCCGTGGTGGCGGTGATGGCCGTTCCCGGGGTGGTGCTGCTGATCCCGAAGTTCCTGGTGCTGAACCAGTTCGGCATCTACAACACGTACACGGCGCTGATCGTGCCGTTGCTGGTGGACGCCGCCGGGGTCTTCATCATGAAACAGTTCTTCGAGTCGGTGCCGGTCAGCGTCGAGGAGGCGGCCCGGATCGACGGCGCGGGGGTGTTCCGTACGTTCTGGTCCGTGGTGCTGCCGAGCGCCCGGCCGGCCCTGATCACGCTGACCATCCTCTCCTTCCAGGGCTCCTGGAACGAGTTTCCGCACACCCTGGTCGCGGTCCAGGACCCGAGCCTGTTCACCCTGCCGCGTGGGCTCGCCGACCTGGTCAGCGGCTCGCTCGGGGTGGGTACGCAGTACCCGTTGAAGCTCGGCGCCGCGCTGCTCGCCACCATCCCGGTGGCGATCATCTTCGTGGTCTTCCAGCGCTACTTCGTCCGCGACGCCAACCAGGGCGCCGACAAGGGCTGACCGACCGGTACGGGCCCCGAAGTCAGCGGTTCACCCAGCCGGCGTCGGGGTCCCGTTCAGCTGGTGGCGGGACCCGACACGGCGTCGGGGTCCGGGGCGGCGTCGGGGTCCGGGGCGGCGCCGACGGCCACGTGCAGGCGCAACTGGGGCACCAGCATGTCGTCCACGTCCAGCGCCCGGCTCGCCCCGTCCGGCTCCCAACCGGTGCTGGTCAGGAACGCCCGGGTTGCCGGGTCGCCGTCGAAGGCCCAGGCGACCGCCGTACCGAAGCCGTCCTCACGCCACAGGTCGACGCTGGCCGCCAGCAACCGACTGCCGTGCCCTCGACGGCCCCAGCGTGGCTCGACCAGCAGGTCGGTCACCGCGACCACCTCCGGGCCGAGGGCGTCCGCTGGTTCGTCCGGGGCGAGGGACTGCTCGTCCGCCGGTCCGGATGCGGCAAAACCCACCAGATACGATTGTTCGGCCTGCTCGATCGCGACCAGCACCCGATGCTGACCGGACGGCGGTGCCTCGATCGCGGCGCTCCACCGCTTGCCGAGCCACCCCTCGTCCAACCGTTCGAGCACGTGCTTGGGGAGCAACCGGCGATAGGCGACCCGCCAGGTCGCGAGCTGAATGCGTGCGATTTCGGCGGCGTCGGATGGACGCGCCGGGCGGACGTACCCGAGAGCCATGAACGGTGAGCGTACGGACGCGAGGGAGACGACGGTGGCGCAGGGTGCCTTCCGGCAGACCCGGTACCAGGTGCTCTTCGTGATCGCGTTGGCGGTGCTGGTCGCCGCCTTCCTCTCGGTCGCGGCGGTCGGGCACGGTTTCTTCGACCTGAAGGTCTACTCCGGTGCCCTGCACTACTGGGCCCGTGAGGGAGGCGAGATCTACGACTGGCTGAAGCCGAACAGCAAGTACGGCTTCACCTATCCGCCGTTCGCGGCGCTGCTGATGCTCCCGCTCGCGTACCTGCCGTTCCTCCTCTCGACGGTGCTCAGCGTGGCCCTCACCGCCCTGGTCAGCGTGCTGCTGCTCTGGTGGCTGGTCGACCCCGTCGCCCGCCGGACGGGCTGGACCCGTTGGTTCGCGCTGGCGGTGGCGGTCTGCCTGGCGGCGGCGTTCGAGCCGATGCGTGAGACGGTCGACTTCGGTCAGGTCAACATGCTGCTGCTGGTGCTGGTCGCGGCCGACCTGCTCTGGCTGGTCCGCCCCGGGTACGCGGCACCGGGGCAGGTCGTGCCCGGCCACGCGCTGCCGGGACGTCCACCGGTCGGCCGGCGGGACCCGGCCCGCTACCGGCGCTGGGCCGGGGTGGGGATCGGCCTCGCCACCGCGATCAAGCTCACCCCGGGCATCTTCATCGTCTACCTGCTGGTGACCGGCCGGTGGCGGGCGGCCGTGACGGCGAGCGGTACCGCCGCCGTGGCCACGCTGATCGCGGCGGCGGTGGCGCCCGACGCCTCCCGTGAGTTCTGGACCACCGCGCTCTGGGACACCGACCGGGTGGGCGAGTTGGCGTTCATCTCCAATCAGTCACTTCAGGGTGTGGTTGCCCGGCTCGATCCGGCCGACCCGAGCGCCCTGGCCTGGCTGGTGCTGGTGGTCGCCGCGCTGGTGGTCTGGGCCTGGCGGGTGCGGTCTGCGGTCGCCGCCGGGGACGAGGTGGCCGGGTTGGCGTTGACCGGGGTGCTCGGCGCGTTGGTCAGCCCGGTGACCTGGGTGCACCACCTGGTCTGGCTGATCCCGGCGCTGGTGCTGGTGGTCGACCACGGGGTCGCCGCGTCCGTCGGCAGCCGCCGGCGACGTGGCCTGCTGGCCTTCGCGATCATCGCGTACGGGGTGCTCTGCAGCCGCCTGGTCTGGCTCTGGGAGCACGACTCCACCGGTGTGGGCGGCTTCCTCGGCAGCAACGCCTACGTCTGGGTCAGCATCGCCCTGCTGGTCGGGATGCCGATCGGCAACCGGTTCCGGTCGGCCGCACCGGCTCGCCCGACACCGGAGGCCGGGCCCGGTGCGGTGGCCGGCGGTGGACCCGGATCAGGGCGCACCGAGGCGGGTGGCGTAGCGGAGCTCGATCAGCCCGAGCGGCGGCCGTCCCCCGGTCCGGTGGATCTCGTACGTCGACCGCTCGCCGTCGGTGACTAGTCCGGCCCGTTCGTAGAAGCGGCGGGCCCGTTCGTTCTCCGCCAGCACCCAGAGCCGGATGTCCCGCCAGCCCCGTCCGGTCAGCCCGGTCAGCCCGGCGCTCATCAGCTCCCGGCCGACCCCGGTACCCCAGTGCGCCGGGTCGACGTACATGGTGAGGATCTCGCCGTACGTGTGGTCGAGGTCGTCCCGGTCCTGGTTGTTGCGGTACGGCCCGAAGGTGGTGAAGCCGATCACCGTGCCGTCCCGTTCCGCCAACAGGGTGGTGAACGGGTGGTCCGGTTCGGCGGTGCCGACGTCGCGTCGCCGCTGCGCCCACGCCTGGATGTTCAGCCGGGCCAGCACCTCATCCGGCATGATCCCCGCGTACCCGGCCTGCCAGGTGCGTACGTGCACGCTCGCCACCGCCTCGGCGTCGGCGGGTTCCTCGGGTCGGATGGTCAGCACGTCTCCGTTCTAAC
Source organism: Micromonospora pisi (assembly GCF_003633685.1). NCBI lineage: Bacteria > Bacillati > Actinomycetota > Actinomycetes > Micromonosporales > Micromonosporaceae > Micromonospora > Micromonospora pisi. Next base: position 6,023,918 of record NZ_RBKT01000001.1, read on the forward strand.
CCCTGCCGGGCGGCGAGTCCAGCTCATCCGCCCCCGCCGCCGCCGTGTTAGGAAGGGGCCCTTGTACTACCGAAAGCGATAACAGGGGGCCCTTCCTTTCCCGGGGTGTGTCGGAGGGGTGGTTAGGGTTCCGGGGTGGGTGTTTCGGAATCTTTGTCGTTGGGGCAGGCTCGGCGGGTGGCGCTTGCCGCCCAGGGGTTCGCCGATCCCATGCCGACCGGTGTGCCGACCCTGCGCCATCTGCGTCGGGTGCTCGACCGGGTCGGGCTGATCCAGATGGACTCGGTCAACGTGTTGCAGCGTGCCCACTACCTGCCGCTCTACAGCCGGCTCGGCCCCTATCCGACCGGCCTGCTGGACCGGGCCGCCTATCAGCCGCCCCGGGAGTTGTTCGAATACTGGGGGCACGAGGCGTCGCTGGTTCCGGTCGACCTGCACCCGGCGCTGCGCTGGCGGATGGCGGCGGCCCGGGACGAGGCCTGGGGCGGGATGCGCCGGATCGCGCAGGAGCAGCCGCAGTTGGTCGCCTGGGTCCGCGACGAGGTACGTGACCGAGGGCCGCTGACCGCCGCCGAGATCGAGCACGACGCACCCCGGCAGACCGGCAACTGGGGCTGGAACTGGTCGGAGGTGAAGCGGGCGCTGGAGTTCCTGTTCTGGGCCGGTGAGGTTGCCGCGGCCAGCCGGACCAACTCCTTCGCCCGCCGCTACGACCTGCCCGAGCGGGTGCTGCCCCCGGCGGTGGTGGGGGCGCCGACGCCGGCTCCGGCGGACGCGTACCGGCGGTTGGTGTCGATCGCCGCCCGGTCGCTTGGCGTGGCCGCCGAACCGGAGCTGCGGGACTACTTCCGGTTGCCGGTGGCGGCGGCGCGGGTGGCGGTGGCCGAACTGGTCGAGGCGGGCGAGCTGCGCCCGGTGGCGGTGCAGGGCTGGCGCGCGCCGGCGTACCTGCACGCCGAGGCCCGGGTGCCCCGGTGGATCCGGGCCAGCACCCTGGTCAGCCCCTTCGACCCGCTGATCTGGGAGCGGGCCCGGACCGAGCGGTTGTTCGACCTCAGCTACCGGATCGAGATCTACGTTCCGGCGCCGCAGCGGGTGTACGGCTACTACGTGCTGCCGTTCCTGCAGGGGGAGCGGTTCACCGCCCGGGTCGACCTGAAGGCCGACCGGAAGGCCGGTGTGCTGCTGGTGCCGGCGGCCTGGTTGGAGCCGGGGGCCGATCCGGCGGACACCGCCGTGGCGCTCGCGGCCGAGCTGCGCCGGCTTGCCGGCTGGCTCAACCTGAGTGCGGTGGCGCCGCCCGTCGCGGGAGATCTTGCCGGCCCGCTCGCCGCCGCGTTGGCAAGCACCATCGGTGTACGGTGAGTTCGGCCGATGCGACGAGTGGGGTGGCGATGACGAGCGCCGGTGGATCGACGATGCCGCCCGCCGAGCCTGCCTTTCCGGGGGAAGTCGCGCCGCATCCGGGGGAGCCGGTCTACGAGGTGGCGCGGCCCGACCGGATCACCCGTTTCTTCGATCGGATCGCCACCCGGTCCCCGCGCTGGCTGGCCCCGATCGCCCTGCTCGCCTGCTTCGGTGGCGCGGTCGGTTACACCCTCTACGCCGACCCCACCCGCAGCGCCCCGGACGCGGCTCCGACCTGCCTGCTGAAGTTGACCACCGGTCTCGACTGTCCCGGCTGCGGCGGCACCCGCGCGTTCTGGTATCTGCTCCACGGCGACCTACCGGCCGCCGCCCGGCACCACATCCTCTTTGTCTTCGCCGTCCCCTTTGTTGTCTACCTCTACGTGGCCTGGGCCTCGAAGCAGCTCTTCGGTTGGCGGCTGCCCCGGTTGACCGTGGGGCCGATGGCGATCGGGGTGTTCCTCGGCGCCTGGATGGCATTTTCGGTGCTGCGCAACCTGCCCTGGGCCCCGTTCACCTGGTTCTACGTCTGACCCGCCGGCCCCATCCGCCACTGCTGTAGCCGGGGCAACTAGAGTCCCTGGAATGCCGGAAATCGTGTCGCCGCAGGTCAAGCTCATCGCGTGGACTCAGTTCGAGGCGCCGGAGGAGGTGCCCTGGTCCACCGACGCGGACGGCGGCCAGGCGCTCGCCGAGTTCGCCGGCCGGGCCTGCTACCAGTCCTGGCGCAAGCCCAACCCGGCTACCGCGACGAACGCCGGTTATCTCGCCCACATCCTCGAGGTCGGCCACCTCTCCGTGCTGGAGCACGGCAGCGTGACGTTCTACTTCACCGGGGTGTCCCGGTCGTTCACCCACGAGCTGATCCGGCACCGGCACTTCTCGTACTCGCAGCTCTCCCAGCGTTACGTCCCGGAGCGGGACGCCGCGGTGGTGGCGCCGGCGGCCATCGCCGAGGACCCGGAGCTGCACAAGCGGTTCGTCGAGGCGACCGAGGCGAGCGTACGGGCGTACAACGACCTGTTGGAGGGGCTGGAGCAGCGCTTCGCCGACGTGGAGAACCCGACGCTGCGGCGCAAGCAGGCCCGGCAGGCGGCGCGTGCGGTGCTGCCGAACGCCACCGAGACCAGGATCGTCGTCACCGGCAACTACCGCGCCTGGCGGCATTTCGTGGCGATGCGTGCCACCGAGCATGCGGATGTGGAGATTCGCGAGCTGGCGGTGGAATGCCTCCGGCAGCTCCAGCGGGTGGCACCGAACGTCTTCGCCGACTTCACCATCAGCACCCTGCCCGACGGCAGTGAGGTGGCGGCCAGTCCGTACGCCCAGCAGTCCTGAACGTGGGTCGGCAGCGGGGACGGGACCGAGCAGCGACTTCCCCGGTGGCCGGGGGTTGGGCGTCCGATAGGTTAGCGGTATGACGCACGACCACCCTGCCGCCGCCGACCGGGCGGTATCCCGTCCCTTCGGGCGACTGCTCACGGCCATGGTCACGCCGTTCACCCCGGACGGCTCGCTGGACCTCGACGGCGCGGCCCGGCTCGCCACCTATCTGGTGGACGAGCAGGCCAACGACGCTCTCGTGATCAGTGGCACCACCGGCGAGTCGCCCACCACCACCGACGCGGAGAAGGAACAGCTGCTGCGCGCGGTGGTGGAGGCCGTCGGCGACCGCGCGAAGGTGGTCGCCGGGGTCGGCACCAACGACACCCGGCACACCATCGAGCTGGCCGTCTCGGCCGAGAAGGCCGGCGCGCACGGTCTGCTGGTGGTGACGCCGTACTACAGCAAGCCGCCCCAGTCGGGGCTGCTGCGGCACTTCACCTCGGTCGCGGACGCCACCGGGTTGCCGGTGATGCTCTACGACATCCCGCATCGCAGCGGGGTGCCGATCGCCACCGAGACGCTGGTGCGGTTGGCCGAGCATGACCGGATTGTCGGTGTCAAGGACGCGAAGGGCGATCTGACCGCGACCTCCTGGGTGACCAGCCGGACGGACCTGGCCGTCTACTCCGGCGAGGACTCGCTCACCCTGGCTTCGCTCGCGGTCGGCGGGGTCGGTCTGGTCGGCACCTCCACACACTTCACCGGTGCGCTGGCGAAGCAGATGATCGAGGCGTACGACCGCGGCGACAACGCGACGGCGCTGCTCCTGCACCGCCGGTTGCTGCCGCTGTTTACCGGCATCTTCCGGACCCAGGGCACCATCCTGGTGAAGGCGGGCCTCGCCGCGTCGGGTCGGCCGGCCGGTCCGGTCCGGCCGCCGCTGGTCGACGCGACCGAGGCGGAGCTGGCGCAGCTCCGGGTCGACTGTGCGGACGCCGGTCTGGAGTTGCCGGCATGAGTGGGTCAGTCAGTAAGGTCGGCGACATGGGCAAGTTGAACAGTGAGGCGGCGGTTGTGGTCGAGCGCGACGAGGCGGTGGCATGAGCCAGCCGCAAGCGCGGGAGTTGGAGTTGCCCCCACCGCTGCCGGTGGGTGGGCTGCGGGTGATACCGCTGGGCGGTCTGGGCGCGATCGGGCGCAACATGACCGTCTTCGAGTACGACGGCAAGCTGTTGGTGGTCGACTGCGGGGTGCTCTTCCCCGATGTCGAGCAGCCCGGTGTCGACCTGATCCTGCCCGACTTCGCACCGATCCTCGATCGGCTGGAGGACGTGCAGGCGATCGTGTTGACACACGGGCACGAGGACCACATCGGCGCGGTGCCGTACCTGCTCGCCCACAAGCCGGACATTCCGCTGGTCGGCTCGCAGTTCACCCTCGCGCTGGTGGAGGCGAAGCTCGCCGAGCGGCGGATCGAGCCGTACACGCTCACCGTCCGGGAGGGGGCGCGGGAGCGGCTGGGGCCGTTCGAGTGTGAGTTCTTCGCGGTCAACCACTCGATTCCGGACGCGCTCGCGGTCGCTGTCCGTACCCCGGCCGGCCTGGTGCTGCACACCGGTGACTTCAAGATGGACCAGCTCCCGTTGGACGGGCGGCTGACCGACCTGGCCGGTTTCGCCCGGCTCGGCGCCGAGGGCGTCGACCTGCTCCTCTCCGACTCGACGAACGCGGAGATCCCCGGCTTCGTCACCCCGGAGCGGGAGATCGGCCCGGTGCTCGGTTCGATCTTCGGCAAGGCGCGTGGTCGGATCATCGTGGCGTCGTTCGCCTCGCACGTGCACCGGGTGCAGCAGGTGCTGGACGCGGCCACCGAGTACAACCGCAAGGTGGCCCTGATCGGCCGCTCGATGGTGCGCAACATGGGCATCGCCCGCGACCTCGGGTTGTTGCAGATCCCGCCGGGCCTGGTGGTCGGGCTGGACGAGGCGACCACCCTGCCGCCGGACCAGATCGTGCTGATGTCCACCGGTTCGCAGGGCGAGCCGATGAGTGCGCTGGGCCGGATGGCGACGGGTGATCACCGGCACATCACGATCGCGCCCGGCGACACCGTCGTGCTGGCCAGTTCGCTGGTGCCGGGGAACGAGACCTCGGTCTACCGCGTGATCAACCGCCTCTCCCGGGCCGGTGCGACGGTGATCCACAAGGACGTGGCGAAGGTGCACGTCTCCGGTCACGCGCCCGCTGGCGAGCTGCTCTACCTGCTCAACGTGGTGCGGCCGAGCAACCTGTTGCCGGTGCACGGCGAATGGCGGCACCTGCGGGCGCACGCCCGGCTGGGCATCGAGTCCGGCGTCGCCCCCGACCGGGTGGTGCTCTGCGAGGACGGCGACGTGGTCGACCTGGTCGAGGGACGGGCGTCGTTGGTCGGTCACGTGAAGAGCCGGTACGTCTACGTCGACGGCCTGGCCGTCGGTGACGTGGGGGAGTCGCTCCTCACCGAGCGGCGGATGCTCGGCGACGGTGGTTTCATCGCCGCGACCGTGGTGATCGACTCGGTCACCGGCAAGGTCGTCGGCGGTCCGACCGTCTCCGCGAAGGGCTTCTCCGACGACCCGGAGGCGTTCAACCCGGTGATCCCGCTGATCACCGAGGCGCTGAGCCGGGCCGCGACCGACGGCATCACCGATCCGCACCAGTTGCAGCAGATCGTTCGCCGTACGGTCGGGCGCTGGGTGAACGACGCGTACCGCCGCCGGCCGATGATCGTGCCGAACGTGGTCGAGGTCTGACCGCAGTCAGCTCGGGATCCGGTGTGCCGAGGCCGATGGCCCGTCACACCGGATCCGGTTGCGCCCCGGCGGCGCGTCGGGCCCGGTTGCCCAGTTCCCGTAGGTGGTCCACCAGTTCCGGCGGCTCGTGCACCTGGAACTCACAGCCGAGCCTGAGCAGCCGCGCCGCCAGCCACTCCAGGGTGTCGGCGTGCCCGTGCAGCCGGCAGCTCCGTTCGTCGACCGGTTCCACTTCACCGGCGGCCGTGCCGAGCCGGACGGTGACCTGTTCGGCCGGCAGGTGCAGGGTCGCCCTCACCCGGTAGGTGGGGGCCAGGGAGTACATCCTGCGGGTGACGAAGGCGGCGGCGTCCGGATCGGGCGGTTCGCGCGGTGGCACCCGTACCCCGGTCGATCGTGGCTCGTCGATCCGGTCGACCCGGAAGATCCGCCAGTCGGCGCGCTCGTTGTCGTACGCCAGCAGATACCAGCGGCGCCCGGCCGACACCAGCCGGTACGGCTCGACTAGCCGTCGACTCGCCTCTCCCGTCACCGAGCGGTAGTCGAAACGTACCCGCTCGTGGGCGGCGACCGCCGAGGCGAGCACCGTCAGGGTCTGCGGGTCGACGTTCGTCCCGTCCTCGCTGAACATCGGCACGGGGGCGGCGGCGAACGTGCCCACCCGGTGCCGTAGCCGGGACGGCAGCACCTGGGCCACCTTGGCCAGGGCCCGTACGGATGCTTCTTCGATGCCGTCCACCGGGTGCCCGGCGGCGATCCGCAGTCCGACCGCGATCGCCACCGCCTCCTCGTCGTCGAGCAGCAGCGGTGGCATGGCCTTGCCGGCGGCGAGCCGGTAGCCGCCGGTGGCGCCGAGGGTCGCCTGTACCGGATAGCCCAGCTCACGGAGGCGGTCGACGTCGCGACGGACGGTACGGGGGCTGACCCGCAGCCGTGCGGCCAACTCGCTGCCGGGCCATTCGCGCGGGGTCTGCAACAGCGAGAGCAGCTTGAGCAGCCGGCCGGGGGTGTTGCTCACGGTTCCCAGTCTGCCCGGCAATGGGGACAGGTTCTGGCCTAGATGGCTCGTAGCGTCGAGCGGGCCGGGGGGAATGTGCCCGCCTCCCGGCCCGCTCGACGGTCCACGAGGAGCAGCATGAGCAACCAGATCCGCCCGTTCCGTATCGAAATTCCGCAGGCCGACCTGGACGATCTGGCCGACCGGCTGTCCCGGGTCCGGTGGCCCGGTCAACTGCCCGGCGAGGACTGGCGTCGGGGCGTGCCGGTGGCCTACCTCAGGGAGTTGGCCGGCTACTGGCGCGACGGTTACGACTGGCGCGGGCAGGAGTCGCGGCTGAACGGGTTTCCCCAGTTCATGACGGAGATCGACGGGCAGGACATCCATTTCCTGCACGTACGTTCCGAGGTGCCGGGCGCACTGCCGCTCCTGCTCACCCATGGCTGGCCCAACTCCTTCGTGGAGTTCGTCGAGCTGATCGGCCGGCTCACCGACCCGGGTGCGTACGGTGCCGATCCGGGCGACGCGTTCCACGTGGTCGTACCCTCGGTGCCCGGTTTCGGGTTCTCCGCTCCGCCGCGCGGGACCGGTTTCACCGTCGCGCGGGTGGCCGGGATCTGGGCGGAGCTGATGCGCCGCCTTGGGTACGAGCGCTACGGCACCCAGGGCGGTGACCTGGGCGCGTACGTCGCTCCGGCGGTGGCGCGGGTCGCCCCGGAACAGGTGGTCGGGGTGTACGTGATCAGCGGGCTCGGTTTCCCGACGGAGGAGGACCTGCCCACCATGACCGAGGACGAACGGGTCGCCTTCGCCGATCTCCAGACACAGGACTGGATGAACGGCGTCGACCACCACGCGCTGCTGCGCGCGGCGCCGCAGACCTTCGCGTACGGATGGCACGACTCCCCGGTGGGCGCGTTGGCCTGGATGACCCAGAAGTTCAAGGAGTTCTCCGTCACCGGGGAGTTGCCGGATCGGACGATCGACCGGGACCTGCTGCTGACCAACGTGAGTCTCTACTGGCTCACCGGCACCTTCGGGTCGTCGTCCTGGCCGATGTACGACAGCACCGGTTTCGGCTGGCCGGAGGGGCAGAAGGCGGTGCCGACGGGTGTCTACAGTGGCCCGCCGGGGTTCCGCCGGCTGGCCGAGCGGGACAACACGATCGTGCACTGGCCGCAGGGGAACCCCGGTGGTCACCATTTTGTGGCGATGGAGCAGCCCGATCACGTCGCCGCCGACCTGCGTACGTTCTTCGCACCGCTCCGCTGAGTGCCGCTGCCGCGCCTGAGCCCGGACGGGTTCGGGCTCGGCGGTCAGTCGCCGCCGAACCAGCCCGGTACGTCCAGCGGAAAGCCCTCCGGGTGAGTGTGCGCAGGTCGGACTCGAATTCCCGGAAGCGGTCCGGGCCGAGGGTCCGTGCCCAGCGGGAGCGGAGTTCGTCGAAGACGCGCGCTGACCGGACCAGGGAGTCGACACCGCGTTCGGTGAGGCGTACGACCTTGCGGCGGGCGGTGCCGACCTGCGGCGTGGCGGACGGGGACAAGTTGGTGCCGGCCTGGGTGGTCTAGCGAGCGTCACCGCGTGCCGGCCGCCGGGCCGTCGGTGGGCCCGGTCGGCTCCGGGTTCCGGCTGGTCCGTGCCATGCTGGTTGCCGTGACACGAGAGGACCTGGTCCGGCTGCGCCGGGCCCGTGACCTGATCAACCGGGAGTACGCCCGGCCGCTCGACGTACCCGCGCTTGCCCGGGACGCGCTGATGTCGACCGGTCACTTCTCCCGCAGCTTCCGTGCCGCCTTCGGCGAGACGCCGTACAGCTACCTGATGACCCGACGGATCGAGCGTGCCAAGGCGCTGCTGCGCCGGGGTGACCTGAGCGTCACCGAGGTCTGCATCGCCGTCGGCTTCTCCTCTCTCGGATCGTTCAGCTCCCGCTTCACCGAACTGGTCGGGGAGACGCCCAGCGCCTACCGGGCCCGCAACCACGGCGCCGCCGCGTCCATCCCGGCCTGTTTCGTCAAGATCGGCACCAGGCCGGTCAGGGATGGGAAGGCACCGCAACTGTCCGGCACGTAGCGTGACCCGCATGGGCATCGCACTCACCTACTGCTTCATCGCCGTCGACGACCACGAGAAGGCGCTCGCGTTCTACCGGGACGCGGTTGGTCTGGAGGTGCGCAACGACGTCGGCTACGAGGGCATGCGCTGGGTCACCGTCGCCGCGCCGGGCCAGGATGCCCAGATCGTGCTGGAGCCGCCGGGGATGGACCCGGACGCGTCGCCCGCCGATCGGGAGACGATCGCGGACCTGATGGCCAAGGGGCTGATGCGCGGGGTCGTGTTCACCGTCGACGACTGTGACGCCACCTTCGAGCGGATCAGGGCCAGTGGCGCCGAGGTCCTCCAGGAACCGATGGACCAGCCGTACGGCGTACGCGACTGCGCCTTCCGGGACCCGGCCGGCAACCTCGTACGCTTCAACCAGCAGCCGAATCCGTAGATGGGGGCAACCGTCAGCGAAGGCCGGGTACCTGAACTCCTCCCTGGGGCTGTGTGGGATCTCGCCGGGGAAACCTCCGTCTGGCCGACCGCGCTCACGCTTGCGGAACGGTCCGGATTCACGCTCTGGGGTGGCAACCTTCCGGATGGCTCGGACCGCCTGTTGGCCATGGGCCAACAGATCCTCGTGTTCTCCTCGCTCGGCCCGTTGCGTCGGTTCGTGACTCGCACGTCCTATGACTTCTCCGCCGTCTTCCCGGGATTCGCCGAGTTCAGGGACAGGATCGCCCACGTGTGGCCCGAATGGTCGGGGGAGTTGGCGGAGGAAGAGCTCGATCGCCTCGATCTGCGGTCCGTGTTGGACGCGATCGTGATCGGCGAGGCGCATGTGTCGCCGTACGCGGGGAACGTGTTCGACTGCCTGAACCTGCTCTACGACCTGTCCGTGCAGTTCCCGACGGTCGAGGGACTCGCCTCGGCGGCGGACACCGGCGCGTTGAAGGATCTGTACCGGGTGATCTGGGGCGAGGTGGATCCTCAGGTCCTGGACTACGCCGAATGTGAGCGGCAGTTCAGGCTGGCGCTGGAGTTGGTGGAGGGCCTTGTCCGATGGGTCGACCCGAAGGAGACCGACCTGATCGGATGACCGGTCTGACCGGCATCGGTCGGCGTTCCCGGTCGACCGGTCCTCGTAGGACCGTGCGAGGCTAGTCCGGGTCGGGCAGCAGGCCCTCTTCCCGAAGTTGCGCGGAGTGAGCCTCCGGCGGGGGATCCGGGTCGTAGTCCGACGGGCGAGGTGGCTCCGGCCCGTCGGGTCCGAAGCGGAGCAGGATGACGATCCTGGTGACCCGGAACCGTCGGTTGAGCACGCAGACCTCGTTGGCCCGACTGGCGTCGAGGTCGTCGGCGGCCTTCGCGTACGCGGCGGCCTCCGCCTCGGTGGGACTGCCGATTTTCGGGATCAGGTAACGGAAGTTGAAGGTGATCAGGTCACGGGCGGCCTGTGGCGAGCCGACCGCTCGGGTGTCCGGTTGCCAGTGTCCGTCGACGTACTCGGCCACCGCGTACTCGGTGGGGAGGAAGACCCCGTCCGGGTGGGTGCGTACGGCGCGGCGGCTGTCGGCGTACACGTCCGGGGGAACGCTCGCCTTGGCGTAGTGCGAGGGGAGCAGGTTCACCTTGAGCAGGCCGTGTGCCACCCCGGTCGGCACCCGTGGATTGACGACCAGTCCCTCGCTGCCCCGGGGCGCCTCGCGAGCCGCCCCGGGTCCCTTCGGGTCGGGGTCGGTCGGTCGGGGCGGCTCGGGTCCGTCGGCTCCGAACGCGGCGAAGGTGTCGGCCCGGATGATCCGGTAGTGGCGTCCGGCGACGGACAGCTCGTCGACCTTCTCCCAGTCCAGGATCTGCCCGGCGGCGGTGAGTTCCTCGGCCTCGGCGGGGTCGACGTCTTCCAGGAGGCGTTCCCGGAAGCGGTACGCGAGGCTGTCCCTGGCCGCCTGCGGGGTGTGCTCCTCGAGGCTGCTGATGCGCCAGCCGCCGTCGCCGAGGTCCTCGGCGTGGCCGAAGAGTGGTCCGCCCAGCCGTAGGTTCGGATAGGTCCGGGCCCGTCGGGCGGCGTCCTCCTCGGTGACCGCCGCGACCGGATCGTCGGATCGCACGACCCTGATCACTGTCTCGCGCGCCGTCCGCGCCTCATCGTCACGCACGCAACACAGTATGTAGTGGATGGGGGCCGGCCACCAGCACCTGTTTCCGCAGCGAACCACTATTCGACGACACCTAATAGCTGCTACTATGCGTCGCATGATAGTTGAGGGGAGAGCGCCGGCCGGCGACGCCGACCGGCAGACCCAACTGTTGCGCGGCGCCCTCGACATGTGCCTGCTCGCGTTGCTGGCCAAGGAGCCGGCGCACGGCTACGAACTGGTTCGGCGGATCGACGACGCCGGGTTCGAGGCGGTCGGCTACGGCACCATCTACCCGCTACTGACCCGCATGCGGCGCCTCGGCCTGGTCGCCGACGAGTTGCAGGCGAGCCCGAGCGGGCCGCCGCGCAAGGTCTACGCGCTGACCGACGAGGGCCGGTCCCGGCTGCGCACGTGGAGCCGACAGTGGACGGACTTCGTCCAGACCGTCAACGCCACCCTCACCGAAGCCGTCCCTCCGAGCCCGAGGAGCTGACCGTGCCGAGCAGCAACGGCCCCAGCGTGGAAGAGACCCTGGCGACCGCCGATCGCGAGTGGCGCACGCGCGGCGTCAACCACCGCGACCGGGCCGCCCTCGCCGCCGACCTCCGGCTCGACCTGGAGGCCGCCGCCGCCGACGGCGTCACTCCCGAGCAGCTTCTCGGCCCGGACGTACGCGGCTTCGCCCGACGCCTCGCCGACGAGGCGGGAGTGGTGCACGTCCCGCGCGCATATCGCAGGCTGCTTCTCACCGCCCTGGCCGGCACGGTGCCAGGCGTACTGGCGGGCTACGTCTTCATCGTCGTGATCTACCAGGTTCTCGTGTCGACCTTCGACCTGCGACGAGACCTGGAGGTGCCGCTCGTGGTCGGGCTCCTCGCCTACTACGGCACCGCGGCCGCGCTGGTGATCGGCGGGGCCCTCGTGGCCGTACGGGTGCGGATGCGGGAGGTGCCGCGAATCGGTCGCACGGTGGCGGCGATGAGCCTGCTGCTGCCGCTGGCCGGCGTGGCGATCACACCGGTCACGATGGGATTCGCCAGATTGACCGACTACGCCTCCACGGCGCCGGTGCTGCTGATCGAAGTGGCCCTGGTCCTGTCCGCGCTCGCCGGGGCGACGGTGCTGGCCCGCTGGTGGGCACTGCGGGAACGGGGCGTGACCGGTGCCGCGCCGGGCCGCCTGGTCGACGGTGGATCCCTCACCGGCTGAGTCCCCGTACCCAGGATTTCGGGGCCGTTCGCCGCATAGCCTGGCCTGCGGAGGCGGACATGGGCTATCGGTTGCTGACCACGGTGATCCTGGTGGTGCACTTCGGGTTCCTGGCCTACCTGCTGCTGGGCGGGTTCGTGGCCTGGCGTTGGCGCTGGACGATCTGGCCGCACCTGGCCGCCGCCGGCTGGGGGATGACCGTCGTCGTGGGCAAGGTGGTCTGCCCGCTCACCCACGCCGAGCACTGGTCCCGACGGCGGGCCGGTGAGACCGGCGCCGCCACCACGCAGGGATTCATCGACCGGTACGTCGAAGGCGTGATCTATCCGGAACAGTTCACCGCCCTGGCCCAACTCCTGCTCGCGCTCACGGTCGCCGCCTCCTGGGCCGGCTTCCTCCGCCCCCTCCTCCGACCCTCACCCGAACACCCCCCACGTCGTCGATTATGAAGTTGACGCGGTCGAGGGGCTGGATTCCGGCGCCAACTTCATGATCAACGGGGAGAGAGAGTCAGGGCAGGTCGGCGACCGCGTCGGCGAGGGCGGCGCCGGGGCCGATGGTGGCGTTGACCAGAGCGGCGAGCTGTGACGCGCTGACACCGTGTTCCAGGTCGGTGGTGACCTCACCGGCGATGATCAGTTCCCCCTCGCCGGTGTCGTGCACGTACGCCTTCGGCAGCAGGCGGTCGTGGTTCCAGGAGTTGCAGAACTCGTACGCCTCGGTCAACCGGTCCGCCGGCAGCCGCCGCTCGACGATGATCCGCGCGTGCAGGATCTCCTTCGCCTCGCCGAGCTGCTCGAACTGGATCAGGGTCTTGCCCCACTGGACGCCGACCGTGCCGTCGTCGTAGAGCAGATAGTGGTCCACCCGCCCTTCCAGCTCACGGACGATCGCCTCCATCCGCAGCGGCGCCACCAGGTCCTGCCGCGACCCCGGCGGCAGCGCGTCGGGCATCGCCCAGTCGTCCGGCGGCTCGTCCACCGGCAGGGTGACCTCCGCGTCGATCGGCCGCTCGGCGAGCCAGGCGGCCATCCGACCGGACTGGTGGCTGGAGCCGTTGCGGGCGTCGAAGCGGCCGGCGAGTTCCTGCGCCGTGGCCAGCAGTTGCGCGCCGAGCGCGGAGACGGAGAGGTCGGTCGCGGGCCGGTCGCCGTACTCCGGGCGGTGGATCGACATCTCGACCCCGGCCTCGGCGGCGAGCCGGCAGACCAGCGCACCGGCGGCCGCGAACTCCATCGCGGACGAATCGTCGTACGGCCGGTCCAGCCAGCCCAGGTGGGTGCCGAGAATCTCCAACCCGCGCTCGTGCAGGCCGGACAGCGCGCAGAAGCGCAGGTGCTCGGCGAGGAACGGGAACGCGTCCCGTTCGTGCCGGTGCCGGCGGTACGCCCGTACGTGCGCCTGTGCCGCCTCGTCGTACCGGCCCAGCCGCAGGTACGCGACGAGCACCGTGGTCAGCGCCTTCTCCGGTTGCTCGGCGCAACCGAGCGTGCCGGCGAGCACCGGTTCGACGGTGCGTACCGCCTCCTCCCACTCGCCCCAACCGGCCAGCAGTTCGGCCTGGCGGGACGGGTCGCAACCGGCGCAGTCGCTGTTCTCGTCCCGGCGGGCACCCTGCCAGCGGGTCAGCCACTGGCGGGCCTGCGCCTCGTCGCCGAGGTGGTCGGCGATCCGGCAGCGCAGGTTGTACACGGCCTGGAGGCTGCGTCCCTGCGCGCGGAACCGCCGCTCCAGGTCGTCCATGGCCGCCTGGGTCTGGGCCAGTCCCACCCGGGGGGTGCTGCGCAGCGCGGCGATCGCCCACTTGTGGTACCAGCGCAGCATCTCCGCGTCCCAGTCGTCGAAGAGCGACGGGTCGCGGTCGAACGCGGCCAGGCACCAGCTGAACGGCGGCAGCATCCGCCACCGTTCGGTGTGGTTGTTGTACGCGTCGATCAGCGCGAACCGGGCGTCGAAGCCGAGCCGTACGTCCGCGGCGGCGTCCGCGTGCGCCACGATCCGCTCCAGTTCGGCGATCTTGCCGTCGCCGTCGGGCAGTTCGCGAGCCTCCTCCAGCGCTTCGATCAACTCGCTCTGCTCGCTCATGGCATCTCCTCGGGGGGTGGGTCCGCCGCTCCGGTGCCGCCACCGGCCGGCGGGCCGGCGAACGCGCGGTCGAGCAGCGCGAGAAACGAGCGGTTCAGGGCGGCGGTGTCGACCGCCCGCAGCGGGTGGTGGCCGGCGAGCAGTGCCTGCCCGTACAGCGCCTCGATGCCGTGCCGCAGGGTGGCGCCGGGCGGGCCGGCGCTCATCCGCCGGATCAGCGGGTGTCGCCAGTTGAGGACCAGTTCCGGCCGGTGCTCGATCTCCACCTCGGCGAAGGCGGAGAGCACGTCGGACCAGAGGTCGTCCGCCTGGGCCAGGTCGCGCGCGACCGCGTCCTGGTCGTGGGCCTGCCGACTCATCACATAGAGCGCCGGTACGGTGACCGGCTCGAACTGCCGGATCAGCGGTACGCAGCCGAACTCGACGAGTACGTCCCGGGCCACCCGCAGGAAGCCGGCGAGTTCCGCCTCCAGTTCCGCCGGCAACGCCTCCAGTCGGGCGGCCAACTCGCCGGGATCGAGTCGCCGTACGGTGATCGACCGGTCGATCCGGGGCAGCCGCTCGAGGATCTCCGTGTCGTACGCGTACCCGGCGTTGACCAACGGGGTGCCGGCGGCGCTGGCGATCGCGGCCAGCGCGCGGAACTCGTCGACGGTCTCCGCGTAGCGCAGCACCGGTGCGTTCCGCCGGAACGCGCGCAGGGTCATCGTGCCCCGGCTGGTCTCGAACGGCAGCCCGGCGTCGACCAGACGCAGCATCTCGTCGTCGCGGACCGCGAGCGCCTTCACCCCGAGGTGGTGCACCCGCAGGAAGGCGGCGAGCCGGTCCGGGTGCCGCACCGAGAGGTCCAGCAACCAGTCCCGGATCTGCGCGCCGAGCGACTCCCGTACGCGGGAGAGCAGGTCGTCGTCGTAGAGCCCCTCACGGCTGGCGGTCGGGCGCAGTACCGAGGTGTCCACCACACAACGGACGAAGAACGCCCACTCCGGCACCAGCCCGGCGGCGTTTTCGCTGAGCAGCATCCGTTTCAGGTAGACCCGGTGGCCGGCCGGCCCGACCCCGCTCGCGGTCGGCAGCACAAAGCCGACACCGACCAGCCCGGCCTCCGGCACCCGCAGGTCGATCACGTCCATCGGCCGGCTGCCGAGTAGTCGGGTGCCGTGGTCGAGCAGTGCGAGGCGACGTACCTCCGGGTCGTCCTCGATCTCCCAGGGCGCCCGCGGCTCGGTCAGCCGCAGCTCGGCGGTCTCGGGAGCCTGCCGTACCACCTCGACGTCGAGCAGGTGCCCGTACGCCTGGACCAGGTCGCGGACCTGGTCCGGGGCGAACCAGTGCGCGCTGCCGGCCCGGGGCCGCAGCACCACCGTGGTGCCGACCGACGACCGGGCGTCGTCGTCGACCTCGACCAGGTAGCGCCCGTCGGCGTGACCGGTCCAGCGGACCGCCGGGGTGCCGGTGACCGAGCGGGTGAGCACCTCGATGGTGTCGGCCACCATGAAGCAGGAGAGCAGGCCGATGCCGAACTGGCCGAGGAAGTCCTGCCGGGCGAAGCCGAGTTCGTCGCGTTTGGAGGTACGCCCGACGCTGGCCAGGAAGGTGTGCACCTCGGGCTCGGTCAGCCCGACCCCGTTGTCGTGGACCCGGAGCGTGCCGTCGGCCTCGATCTCGAACACCACCCGGCCCGGCTCCGCCTCCGGGTCCGCCTCCGGGGCCAACGCCCGCCGGGCGGTGATCGCGTCCGCGGCGTTCTGGAGCAGCTCGCGGGCGTACACCCGGGGGCTGCTGTAGAGATGCTGGCTGAGCAGGTCGACCACACCGCGCAGGTCGACCCGGAACCGCTGTTCCATGAGGGGATCCCGCGTGGTCAGGGTCGCAGCTTGGCGACCGATTCGGACATGGCGCAGCCGGTCGAGATGCCGCAGTTGATGAGCTGGTCGAGCTGGTGCACCGTGACGCCCTGGGTCAGGCTCGCGGTCACCTCACCGCAGACCCGCGCGCTGCCGTCGTCGTCGACGTGCACGTACGTCTTGGGCCACAACTGCTCGTGGTTCCAGGTGTTGCAGAACGAGTACAGCTCCGGCACCTGTTCGATCGGGAACGTCGTCGCCGCCATCGTGCGGACCTGGAGCACCTGGCCCTCCGGACCGGCCCGGAAGAAGTAGATGAGGTTCTCCTCCCAACGGCCGACCAGGTCACCGTCGCTGTCGCTGTAGAAGGAGAAGTCGCGGGCGCTCAGCACCGCCGCGATGAGGTCGTTGGTCAGCGGTTGCAGGGTCTGCAACTGACCCGCCACGACGGCTTCCTCCGAGCTGTGCCCGGATCCCGGCGATGACATGCGACGTCCTCCCGTACGGCGAGATGGGCTGGTCGGTCTGCCCGTGATGTTAGGCGGGTCACGCGTCTCGGCATAACAGGGCCGGACCGTGTGCGGACACGACCGGTAAAAGCGCGGATATCCGCGACGGCAGGGCTAACGTGTGTCCTTATGGCGGGCCGTACCCCTCAGGCGAATCGGCGCCGAAGCGGGTCGTCCACGCGCGGCGCCGCCAACAGTCGTACCCGTCAGAAGGCCGCTTCCCGGCAGCCGGCGAAGGGACGTGCGGCGAGCCGACGTCCGGCCCGCACCCCACCGACGGTCTACCTGGGCCGGGCCGTCAACGCGATGTGGATGGGGCTGGCACACAGCGTCGGCTGGGCGGTCCGTGCCGCCGGCCGGCAGGCGGCCACCGCCCGCGACCTCGACCCGGAGCACCGCCGGGACGGTGCCGGCCTGTTCCTGCTGGGACTCTCCATCCTCACCGCCGTCGCGGTCTGGTTCTCCTCCGCCGGCCCGCTCGGCACCCGGCTGGCCGACACCATCCGGCTCTTCCTCGGCGCGATCTCCGTGGTGCTGCCGATCCTGCTGCTGATCGGCGCGGTCCGGCTGATGCGTACGCCCACCGAGTCCGAACACCAGGGCCGGGGGCTGGTCGGCTGGTCGGCGCTGATCCTCGGCACCGGCGGGCTGCTGCACATCGGTCACCACCCGGTGAACAACCTCGAACGTGACTACGCCGGTGGGCTGGTCGGTGCCGCCATCGGGCGGACCCTGGAGGACGCGGTCACCCCCTGGGTCGCGGTTCCGCTCCTGGTCCTGTTGGTGCTCTTCGGACTGCTGGTGGTCACCGCGACACCGATCAACAAGATTCCCGAGCGGTTGGGGCTGCTCGCCGAGGCGGTCACCGGGCGGTCCACCGGCTACGCCGACGACGAGGAGGAGGCCGACGAGGACGAGGCGCCCGCCCGTCGCCGCCCGGCCCGGCGTCGTACCGGCAGCCGGGCCGGGACCGTCGGGGAACCGGAGGGGTACGGCGAGGAGGAGTTCGCCGAGGAGCCGCCGCCGCTGCCGCGTAAGTCGCCCGCGAAGGTGCCCGCCGCGCGCAAGGTCGCCGAGCCGCCCGAGCACTCGCCCGTACCGACCCGGGCCGAGCAGTTGGCCATCACCGGCCTGGCCGGCGACTACATCCTGCCGCCGACGAACCTGTTGCGTGGTGGCAGCGCGCCGAAGACCCGGAGCAAGGCCAACGACGAGGTGATCGCCGCGCTCACCGGTGTCTTCGACCAGTTCGATGTGGACGCCGCGGTGACCGGGTTCACCCGGGGCCCGACCGTCACCCGTTACGAGGTCGAGCTCGGGCACGGGGTGAAGGTGGAGCGGATCACCCAGCTCTCCCGCAACATCGCGTACGCGGTGAAGTCCCCGGACGTACGGATCCTGAGCCCGATCCCGGGCAAGAGCGCGGTCGGGGTGGAGATTCCGAACAGCGACCGGGAGGATGTGGCGCTCGGCGACGTACTCCGTTCACGGGCCGCGACCAGCGACCACCATCCGATGGTGGTCGCGCTCGGCAAGGACATCGAGGGTGGCTACGTGGTGGCCAACCTGGCCAAGATGCCGCACATCCTGATCGCCGGGGCGACCGGCGCGGGCAAGTCCTCCTGCCTCAACTCGCTGCTCGTCTCCATCCTCAGCCGGGCCACCCCGGACGAGGTGCGGTTGCTGCTGATCGACCCGAAGCGGGTCGAGATGACCAGCTACGAGGGGATCCCGCACCTGGTCACGCCGATCGTGACCAACCCGAAGAAGGCGGCCGACTCGCTGGACTGGGTCGTCCGCGAGATGGACATGCGCTACGACGACCTCGCCGCCGCCGGGGTACGCCACATCGACGACTACAACCGCAAGGTACGGGCCGGGCAGATCAAGCCGCCGCCCGGCAGCGAGCGGGAGATCCGGCCGTACCCGTACCTGCTGGTGATCGTGGACGAGCTGGCCGACCTGATGATGGTGGCGCCCCGCGACGTCGAGGACTCGGTGGTCCGGATCACCCAGCTCGCCCGTGCCGCCGGCATCCACCTGGTGCTCGCCACCCAGCGCCCGTCGGTCGACGTGGTGACCGGTCTGATCAAGGCGAACGTGCCGTCCCGGCTCGCCTTCGCCACCTCCTCGCTGGCCGACTCCCGGGTCATCCTGGACCAGCCCGGGGCGGAGAAGCTGATCGGCCGGGGCGACGGGCTCTTCCTGCCGATGGGTGCCTCGAAACCGGTCCGGATCCAGGGCGCCTGGGTCAACGAGTCCGAGATCAGCGACATCGTCAAGTTCTGCAAGGACCAGCGCGAACCGGAGTTCCGGTCGGACGTACTGGCCCCGGCGAAGGACCCGAAGAAGAAGGTCGACGAGGAGATCGGCGACGACCTGGAGTTGTTGGTCCAGGCGATCGAGTTGGTCGTCACCTCGCAGTTCGGCTCCACCTCGATGCTGCAGCGCAAGCTCCGGGTCGGTTTCGCCAAGGCCGGTCGGCTGATGGACCTGATGGAGACCCGGGGGATCGTCGGTCCCTCGGAGGGCTCCAAGGCCCGGGACGTGCTGGTCAAGCCGGACGAGCTGGAAGAGGCGCTGGTCGGGGTCCGGGGCGGCGGGGACGACGACTGAGCCGCGCCCCCGCCGACTGTCGGACGGACCGGGTCAGCCCGCCTCGGAGGGGTGGTCGGGGCGTCGGCGCAGCGCCTGGGCCAGTGAGATCACCGAGACGATCGTCCAGGTCCCCTCCAGGAGCAGGAACCCCCAGGAGCGTTCGGTCGCGGCGAGCACCGCGAGGATGCCGGCGCCCACGGTGTTGAGCAGGAGATAGCGGACGGAGTGCGGGTCCATCCGGCGCAGTTGGCTGCCGGCGAAGGCGGCCAGGATCAGCAGGGCGCCGAGAACCTCGATCAGATCAGTTGTGGTCATCACCGTCTGCGCGCCGTCTTTGCCGGGCCGGGTACGGCACGCGCTCGTCCGGGGGGGACACCATCGCGCCCACCTGCGGCTCAGTCTAGCCAGCCGGGACAGGGCCACCAGAGTGTGTGGTACACCTCTCCCAGTCACACTTGACCTCAACCGGGGTTCAACTATCAGGATGCAGATCATGACTCTGCTCTTCACCGACACCGAGGTGGCCGACCGGCTCGACGCACCCACCGCGGTCGAGGCGATGCGCGAGGCACTGCTCGCCGCGTACGCGGGTCGGCTGGTCGCACCGCCCCGGGCCTCCGCGCCACTGCGCGGCGGTCGCGTCGTCACCACCGCCGGGCAGCTGGACGACGAGTGGTACGGGTTCCGCTCCTACGACACCTTCGGCCACGCCGAGGCGGAGCAGCTCGTGGTCCTGCACGACGGCCGTTCGGGACGGATCCGGGCGATCGCGGTCGGCGAGGAGATCGGGTCCCGGCGTACCGGCGCGATCGGTGGGGTGGCGGTGGACGCGCTGGCCCGCCCCGACGCCGCCACGGTCGGGGTGCTCGGCGCCGGGCGGCAGGCCTGGACCCAGCTCTGGGCGACCGCGGCGGTACGCCCGCTGCGCGAGGTGGCCGTCTACTGCCGTACGCCCTCGGTCCGGGACGCCTTCGCCGCCCGGGTGGAGGCGGAGCTCGGGATCAGCGCGACCGCGGTGAGCAGCGCCCGCGCGGCCGTACGCGAGCGGGATGTGGTGCTGGTCGCCACCGACAGCGTCACTCCGGTGCTCGACCCGGCCGACCTGGCCCCCGGTGCCCACGTCAACGTCGTCGGCTTCAAACAGCAGGGGCGCGCGGAGTTCGGTCCCGACCTGCTCGACCGGGCCGGAGTGCTGGTCACGGACTCGCCGGCACAGGCGATGGACTACCAGCCGCCGATGCTCGCCGCGTTGGCGCCGTACGTCGACCGGCTGCACCACCTCGGCGCTGTGCTCGCTGGCGCGGTCCCCGGCCGGACCGGTGCCGACCAGGTGACGCTCTTCTGCTTGGTGGGTCTGGCCGGCACGGAGGTCCTCCTGCTCGACCGGCTGGCCCGGGTCGCGGCCCGGCGGCCGTAGCCCCCTGCGGCGGGCGTCGGCGGTGTAGCGCCCGCCGCCCTCGCGGAGCGGCCCGGTACCCTCGGATGGTGTCTGCTACTTCCCCTTCCTCGACCGCCGGCCGTCGGGTCGCGTTGCTCACTCTCGGCTGTGCCCGTAACGAGGTCGACTCGGAGGAGTTGGCGGCCCGGCTGAACGCCGACGGTTGGCAGGTGACCACGGACGGCGAAGGCGCCGACGTGGTGCTCGTCAACACCTGCGGCTTCGTGGAGAAGGCGAAGCAGGACTCGATCGAGACCCTGCTCGCCGCCGCCGACACCGGTGCGAAGGTGGTCGCCGCCGGCTGCATGGCCGAGCGGTACGGCCGCGAACTCGCCGACAGCCTGCCGGAGGCGGGCGCGGTGCTCAGCTTCGACGACTACCCGGACATCTCCGCCCGGCTCAACGCGGTGCTCGCCGGTGAGCAGGTCACCGCGCACACCCCCAGGGACCGACGTGAACTGCTGCCGCTGACCCCGGTCGCCCGGCACGGCAGCGGCGTCTCGGTCCCCGGCCACGCACAGACCCGCCCGGCCGGTGGTGACCTGGTCGCCGACGAGCACACCCCCGCGCACCTGCGTCCGGTGCTGCGCCACCGGCTCGCCAGCGGCCCGGTCGCCTCGCTGAAGCTCGCCAGCGGCTGCGACCGCCGCTGCGCGTTCTGCGCGATCCCGGCATTCCGGGGCGCGTTCGTCTCCCGTCCGCCGGAAGAGCTGCTGGCCGAGGCGGAGTGGCTGGCCCGCACGGGCGTACGCGAGCTGGTGCTGGTCAGCGAGAACTCCACCTCGTACGGCAAGGATCTCGGCGATCCCCGGCTGCTGGAGAAGCTGCTGCCGCAGCTCGCCGCGGTCACCGGGATCGTCCGGGTACGCGCGAGCTACCTCCAGCCGGCGGAGACCCGACCCGGCCTGGTCGAGACGATCGCCACCACCCCCGGTGTCGCCGCCTACTTCGACCTCTCGTTCCAGCACTCCAGCGAGCCGGTGCTGCGCCGGATGCGGCGTTTCGGATCCACCGCCCGATTCCTGGAGCTGCTCGGCTCGGCCCGGGACCTGGCCCCGGCGGCCGGCGCCCGGAGCAACTTCATCGTGGGCTTCCCCGGTGAGACCCGGGGCGACGTGGACGAGCTGGTCCGCTTCTTCTCCGAGGCCCGGCTCGACGCGATCGGCATGTTCGACTACAGCGACGAGGACGGCACCGAGGCCGCCGGCCTGTCCGGCAAGGTCTCCGCCGCCACGATCAAGCGCCGGTACGACCGGCTGAGCGCGCTCGCCGACGAACTCTGCTCCCAGCGGGCCGAGGAACGTCTCGGCTCGACCGTGGAGGTGCTGGTCGACTCGATCGACGGTGGCCTGGTGGAGGGGCGCGCCGAACACCAGGCGCCCGAGGTGGACGGTTCGACCACCCTGGTGGCACCGGAGCACGGCGACGTCGACCTGGCCGCCCTGCGCCCCGGCGACCTGGTCCGCGCCACCGTCACCGGCACCGAGGGGGTGGACCTGCTCGCCGTACCGGTCGAACTGATCTCGGCGGCGGCCGGTCCGCCGAACGGCGCGAGGTGACCGCGTGACCGAGGCGTCGGAGCCTGCCCCGGCCGCCATCGCGAAGCCGGTGCCCGTCGTCAACGCCGCCAACGCGCTCACCGCCCTGAGGCTGGCCCTGGTGCCGGTCTTCGTGGCGCTGGTGATCGCCTCGGCGATGACGCACCCGGCCTGGCGGATCGCCGCCACCCTCACCTTCGCCTTCGCCTCGGCGACGGACCTGCTCGACGGGTGGATCGCCCGCCGGTTCAAGCTGGTCACGGCGGTCGGTAAGGTGGCCGACCCGATCGCCGACAAGGCGTTGACCGGTGCCGCCCTGGTCCTGCTCTCCTGGTACGACCTGCTGCCCTGGTGGGTGACGCTGCTCATCCTGGCCCGGGAGTTCGGCGTCACGCTGATCCGGTTCTGGGTGATCCGGTTCGGGGTGATCGCGGCCAGCCGGGGCGGCAAGGCCAAGACCGCGCTGCAGATCCTCGCCATCGTCTGGTACCTCTGGCCGGTGCCGTCCGGGGTGACCTGGGTCGGTCCGTGGATCATGGGTATAGCGCTGGTGGTGACAGTGATCACCGGGCTCGACTACGTGGTACGGGCGCTGCGCCTGCGGCGCCGGACCGGCTGATCGTCGGCGGGGCCCGGTCGGGTCCCGGCGAGGGGACGGATGCCGTCACCGGAGCCGGCCGGCGGAGGTTGGGCGAGGCAGTGAGCGAGGAGGCGGGATGACGGACGGTGTCGAGGCACGGGTCGCGGCCACCGAGGCGGCGGCGGTGGTGCACCCGCTGGCCGAGCGGGGCCAGACCCTGGCCGTGGTGGAGTCGCTCACCGGTGGCCTGCTGGCGGCCACGATCGTCGACATCGCCGGGGTGAGCGGCGTGTTCCGGGGCGGCCTGGTGGTCTACGCCACCGACCTCAAAGCGTCGCTGGCGGGCGTACCGGGCGACCTGCTCGACGAGCGGGGACCGGTGGACCCGGACGTGGCGTTGGCACTGGCCGAGGGGGGCCGTCGGCGCTGCATGGCCGACTGGTGCCTGGCCACCACCGGAGTGGCCGGACCGGAGCCGCAGAACGGTCGGCCGGTGGGGCTCGTCTACGTCGCGCTCGCCGGACCGGTGGGCGGGCGGGTACGCGAACTGCGGCTCGACGGTAGCCGTACCCAGATCCGGAGCAACGCGGTGACCGGGGCGTTGCGGCTCCTCGCGGAGGAGTTGCAGGGCGTACAACCACCGGCGGTACGCGGGTGATCGGGGTCACCGCCGGCGCGATTGGGCCGGTCGTCCGGAATCCGGACCGGCGGGGTGGGATGTCGCACGGGCCGGCAACGGGTACGGTTGCGGGAAGGCTCCGGCAGCGGTCGGGGTCGGGGGTCGGAGTCGCTCCACGCGGCAACACGCTGACTGCCGCCGGAGGTACGGTCCCACGTCAGGGGGAGGTGCGATGGTCCTGCTACGCCGGGTGATCGGTGACGCACTGCGTGCTCGCCGGCAGGGACAACACCGCACTCTGCGCGAGGTCTCCTCTGCGGCCAACGTGAGCCTCGGATATCTCTCCGAGATCGAGCGGGGCCAGAAGGAGGCGTCGAGCGAGCTGCTCGCCGCGATCTGTGACGCCCTCGGTGCCCGCCTCTCCGAACTGCTCCGCGAGGTCAGCGACACCGTCGCGCTCGGCGAGCAGGTCTCCGGGGTGCTCGCTCCGGTCCAGGAACGGTCGACCGTCGACGTACCGGCCCGTACCGTGCTGACCGATTCGGCAGTGCGCACGGTGACCGAGTCCGGCGTTCGGCAGGTGGCGACCGACGGCAACGTGTCGGTCTCGGTCCGGCAGGACTCGCCACTCAAGGCCACCCTGCGGACCACCCGCCGGGTCCGGTCCAACACCGACCGGGGTCGCGAGGTTGTCCGCGCCGCCTGAGCGCCACTCGGCACCCTCCGCTCCGCACCTGGTAAGCCGTGCGGCCGTGTGATGTTCGGTGCGCTTTCCTCGGCGTACCGTTGCAGTTCCAGCGGTGTCTCCGGCCGGTGTCCCAGCGGTTGTCTGCCGGTGTGGCGCCGGACTGGGACGATGGGGATCGTGCCGCGTGGTCGGCCGGTGCAGACCGGTCGGCGGCCCGGCCGCCGACCGTAGCCGATGACACCGAGGGGATAACGCGAAGATGGCGAGCCCGTTCGTCAAGGGATGGCGCTACCTGATGGCGCTGTTCGGCGCCAAGATCGATGAGCACGCCGACCCGAAGGTGCAGATCCAGCAGGCCATCGAGGAGGCCCAGCGTCAGCACCAGGCGCTGGTCCAGCAGGCCGCGGCGGTCATCGGCAACCAGCACCAGCTTGAGATGCGGCTCTCCCGGCAGATGTCCGAGGTCGAGCGGTTGCAGGGGATGGCGCGTCAGGCGCTGGTCCTCGCCGACCGCTCCCGGGCCGCCGGTGACGAGCCGGAAGCGGTGAAGTACGAGCAGACCGCGCAGACCCTCGCCGCTCAACTGGTCTCCGCCGAGCAGGCGACCGAGGACCTGAAGACCCTGCACGACCAGGCGTTGGGCGCTGCCGGCCAGGCCCGTCGGGCGGTCGAGAACAACAGCATGATCCTTCAGCAGAAGCTGGCCGAGCGGACCAAGCTGCTCAGCCAGCTCGAGCAGGCCAAGATGCAGGAGAGCGTCGCCAAGTCGATCGAGTCGATGACGAACCTCACCGCGCCGGGCGCGACCCCCTCGCTGGACGAGGTCCGGGAAAAGATCGAGCGCCGGTACGCGAACGCCATGGGCCGCGCCGAACTCGCCGGTAACTCGGTCGAGGGCCGGATGCTGGAGGTGCAGAAGAGCAGCCTCGACATGGCCGGCTCGGCCCGGTTGGAGCAGATCCGGGCCAGCATGGCCGGGGAGCAGCTCGGCGGCAAGCCGCAGCCCGCGCTCGACCAGAACACCCGGACGGCGGACGACGCCGGGGTGGCCCGGCTCGACGAGATCCGGGCGAGCCTGGCCCGGGAGAAGTCCGCCGGGGACCAGAGCACCGCCAGCTGACACCTGTCCCGGGGCCAGACACGGAAAGGGCAGCGGATGGCCGACCAGCGAGCGCGTTACTTCCGGCGGCTGCGCAAGCTGCGCCGCTCCGCCCGTTCATGGAGCGTCTTCGCCAGCGGACTGGGCGGCGCCGCGGTCATCCTCACCCCGTACGAGGGGTTGGGTCTGCCGGACGCGGCCTGGGTCGCCGGTAGCGGCGCCGCCGCGGCGCTGGCCCTCTGGCGCTGGTCCGACCTGCGGACGCTGAGGGCCCAACCGGCACCGGCACCGCCCGATCCGGCGCTCGCGGCCGAGCAGGCCCGCGCCCGGCTGGTCGCGGCCGTGGAACGGCTCCCCGCCGGACGCGGGGCAGTGGCCGAGGTACGCCGGCAGAGGACCCGGATCGCGCTGCGCGGTTCGGCGGCGGCGGCCCCCTGGGAGCGGCTGAACCGGGCCTCGTCGGCGATGACCGGGCTCGCCGGACGGCTACCGGCGCCGGCCGAGCCGGCGGTGGTCGAGGCGGCCGCCGCCGAGCAGTCGCTGCTCGACCTCGCGCACCGGGTGGCGAGCCTGGAGAAGACCACCCGGTTCGCACCCGAGGAGTCCCGCCCGGGACTCGAGGCGGCGCACCGCAACCTGCTCCAGCAGCTCGACCGGGGCGTCGGCGCGTACGAGGCACTGGTCGTGGCGGCCGCCGGTTACCTGGCCGAGGACTTCCGGTCGGCCGGCGAGCATCCGGCCGCCACCCGGCTCACCGAGGCGACCGACCTGCTGCGCGGTATCGCCGCCGGTCTCGCCCAGCTACGGGACATGGGCGACCCGAGCCGCGCGCCGTACTGAGCGGCGTCAGTCCGGCGGTGGAACCACCACCGGTGTGGTGAAGGCGGAGGCGCCGATCGCGTTGAAGGCCTGGATCCGCCAGTGGTAGACGGTCTCGGGGGCCAGCCCGGTGTTCGTGAACGAACGGGCCGTACCGGCGATGGTGAAGCTGGTCAGGCCGGTGCTGAAAGACGGATCGGTGGCCCGTTGCAGGGTGAAGCCGCTGACCACGCTGCCGGCGCTCTCGAACCAGCTCACCTTCACGCTGACCGAGTCCGGCGCCGACATGCTGGCGGTCGCGGTCAGGCTGTGCGGCACCGCCGGCGTGGTCGGCACGGTCACCACCGACACCGTCGACCAGGGTGACGGAGCACCCAGGTAACTGGTCCGGACCCGGTGGTAGTAGGTGGTGTTCGGTGTCACCGTGCCGTCGGTGTACGCGCTGGTCACCGGCCCGGAGGCGGTGACCAGGCCGCTGGTGAAGGTCGGGTTCACCGCACGTTGGATCTCCACGTCGGTGGCGAACGACCGGTTCCGCCAGGCCAGGTCGACCCGGACCGGGGCGGACGGGGCGACCGAGGCGGTCAGGCCGCTCGGGGCGATCAGGCGTACCACCGCCGAGGCGGTGTTCGACCAGCCGGAGTAGGCGACCGCCGTCTCCGTACGGACCCGGTAGTAGTACGTCGTCCCCGGCGTGACGGTGGAGTCGCTGCTGGTGCTGACCCCGGCGGGCAGGGCGAACGTGGTGACGCCGCTGGTGAAGCCGGCGTTGGTGGCCCGCTCGACGAGGTGGTTCGTGGCCACCGGGCGGGTCGCGTTGTTGGTCCAGGCGAGCGTGATCGCCGGCGGTACGGTCGGCGACCCGGGTGCGGCCGTCGCGGTGAGCCCGGTCGGCTGGGCCGGGGAGACCCGCAGCACCAGCGGACGGCTCAGTTCGCTGCCCTCGTGGCCGACCAGGTGACCCTGCCAGGCGTACTCCCAACCGAAGTTGACGATCTGGTTGGTCACCACCGCGGGCTCCCCGGTACGCGGGTTGACCTGGGTGAGACCGGTGGTCGTACCGGCCGGGCGGGTGGGGTCGAGCAGCCGTACGCTGTCGCCGACCTTGAACGGCAGCGGGTCCGGCAGAACCGGCCGGAGGGCCAGGATGGTGTCCTCCAGCGGGTTCATCCGGATCGTCTCCTTCCAGCCCAGCTCGTTCGGGTCCGGCGGCCGGATCGCGCCGTCCCAGCCGACCCGGTTGATCACCTGCACCACCAGGTGGTGGAAGTGGATGGCGTGGGTGCTGGCGCCGTTGTGGGTGACCTTCCAGATCTGGGTCCCGTCACCCGGGGCGCCGATCGGGATCGACGGATCGGCCGGGGCCAGGATCTCGGTCGGCGGGTCGACGTACGCCAGCGGTGTGGTGGTCTGGACCAACGAGCTGACCTTCGGCAGTTCCACACCGAGGGTGGCGTTCATCCGGCCGTACTCGGGCTCGAAAAGTTCCTGGATCGCCTTGGCGCGCAGCGGGAGCGTGACCGGACCGGTTCGGCCCGCAGGGGTGAACGTGATGGTGTTGCTGTGGATCGGCACGTACGTGTTCTTCGCCGTACGGGTGCCGAACGCGTTGTCGTACGCCGGCTGCGGCACGATCGGCGGCGGCTGGCTGTCGCCGTACGCCCGGGGCAGGCGTGCCCGCAGGGCGTCCAGGTCGTAGGGCGGCTCCGGGACACCGTCGACCTGGAACTGGAGCAGGGTTCGGGTGTTCGGTCCGTAGCCGGGCTGGGTGCTCGGGGCGCCGCCGGCCGAGGTCCGGTCCGGGGCGCCGGTGTAGTAGTCGTACCGGCTGTCGAAGGCCGGCATCGGCGCAGGGCAGTCGTTGTAGAGGATGATTTTCGAACCGGACGGTACGGCGGAGAAGTCGACGATCACGTCGGCCCGCTCGCCCGGGCCGAGCAGCAGCGCGTGCGCGGAGACGTTGAGCGCGGCGATGTCCCGCCGGTTGTAGACGTAGTTGATCGGCTGGTTCGGCACCACCGCCACCTCGGGCAGCAGTCCACCCTCGGTGCCGATCTGGATCCACTCGGGGCCGACCCGTTTCGGATCCGGCACACCGCCGGGCCGCCCGTCCGTGGGCCAGGTCGGCGGGTGGTCCGGGTTCGGGATCGCCTCGACCATCGGCACCTCACCGGAGCCGGCGTCGCCGAGACTGCCGTCGGCGTGCCACATCGGGCCGTCCGAGGCCGCGTGGTAGAGCTGGAGGTTGAGGCTGCGGTCGTTGCAGGCGTTCAGGATCCGGAACCGGTACGCCTTCGGCTTCACCCGCACGTACGGGTAGGCGCAGCCGTTGACCAGCGGGGTGTCCAGGAACGCCTCCGGCACCACCGACGGGTTCGGCGTACCGGGCATCACCGGGGGCTGCCACGGCGAGGTCTCCGGGGCGTAGTGCGGGTTCGGCACCGGGCCGTGGACGGTGCCGGTGTACGGCGGCCAGAACCACGGCCCGTAGTCCCAGCGCCCCATCGGGTTGGTGCCGGACTCGTTGTACGGGTTCTGGTTCGGCATGTAGACGTGCGGGTACCAGAGGCTGCCACGCCCGCCCCAGTGCTCCCGGTCCCAGGTGGGGTCCTCCGCCTCCAGTTGGGCGCTGCCCGGTACGAAGGTCTTGTCCTGGATCACCAGGGGGATCTCGGCCGCGGGGATGATCCCCTCGTCGACCAGTTGCCGCTCCACCTCGTCCCGGAGCAGGTAGAGGCCGAGCTGACCGGAGTAGACGGTCAACCGGGCGATGCCGAGGGTGTGGTCGTGGTACCAGAGCATCCGTCCGGCGGCCTGGTTCGGGTAGTACAGCGTCACCGCCCCCGGCCCCGGTTCGGCCATGTCCGGCACGTACGCCAGGCTGGTGCCGGTCGGGTACGAGGTCGTCTCGCCGGCCGGGGTCAGCCACTGGTCAGGTCCACCGTTGCTGGTCCACGGGGTGGACGCGCCGTGCAGGTGCAGGGCCGCCCGGTTCTGCGGGTACGGTTCGGTGCCGCCGAGCGGGCCGGTTCCGGCGCCGCGTACGGTCGGGTCCACCGGCAGTGGCAGCAGTCCCGCCGCTCCGGTCGGGAGCCGGTTGACGAACTTGACCCGGACCGGCCGGTCCCGCTGCGCGACGATCACCGGTCCCAGGTGGTACGGCCGGCTGGGCGGGTGGATGGTGTTGCGGCCGAACGCGTCGGTGCCGTTGTTGAGCTGACGGTAGCCGCGTAGCCGGGTGGGGCCGAGGTCCCGGTGCAGTTGCTGGGAGAACTGCTCCAGTCCGATCTCGTAGTAGTCGCAGCCGGGGTAGCTCACGGTGTCCGGTGTCGCGACCGGCAGGAAGCTGCCGAGGTCGTTGGCGTGGGCGGCGCCGACACCGGGCAGCGAGTCGACGAATTTCCGTATCCCGGTGCCGGGTATGACGTGTCCGGCGGGATCGAGCCGGGGCAGGGGGCTGTTCGCGTAGTTGGGGACGAAGCCGAAGTAGTCCGGGGTGGGCAGCGGTGCCGGCAGCGTCGCCGTCGCCGTCGCCGGTGCCGGTGTCTGTTGTGGGATGCCCGGCCGGGTCTCCTCGGTGGCCTGGTCCGGCGTGTCGAGCGGGGTGTTCTCGGCCTGTTTCGCCCGGCGGGCCAGACGGTGCGCCGCGAGTCTCTTGAACATGACCATGCTCCCTCCCCGGATGCCTGCCCGGCCGGGGTCGCAGGGTCCGGTCGAGCCGATCAGATGGTCATCGCTGACGATCCGTAAGCAACTAACCTCACTAAGCGATGGTTGGATACGGCCAGCTCAGCGTCAGGTTCGTTCGGGGTCGTACCGTCCGGACCGGTGGTCCGGACGGTGTGCCGTGCGGCCCGGGCAGGCGCTCCGGACGGGGTGTGCCGGGGAAAACGTGGTTCAGCGGTTCCGGTCCGGGGCGGGCTGGCAACGGGGGCACCAGTAGGTGACCCGTTCGCCCTGCTCGGCCTTCTCTACCAGCATGCCGCAGCGGCGGCAGGGCTGCCCACGGCGACCGTAGACGTAGGTGGTTTGTCCGCGGTGCACCGACCCGGTGGTGCTCTGGGTCCAACGGCCACGGTTCGCGGCGAGCAGCCGCTGGGCCAGGGCCACCACCGAGGGCAGGTCCGGTACGGCGTTCACCGGCGTCCACGGGTGTACGCCGCGCAGGTAGAGCACCTCCGACTTGTAGAGGTTGCCCACCCCGGCGAGGTTCGACTGATCGAGCAGCGCCTCGGCGATGCTCGTGTCGGGGTGGGCGGCGAGGCGACGTACCGCCTCGGTCGGGTCCCAGTCCGGGCCGAGCAGGTCGGGGCCGAGTCGCCCGACCAGTTCGTCCTCCCGGGCGGTGGGGAGCAGGGCGACCTCGTGCAGGTGGTATCCGACGGCGATCGCGTCGGCCGTACGCAGCACCAGCCGGATCAGGTGCGCCGGGCGGGCGGCCCAGCGCGCGCCCGGCGGGTAGACCCGCCAGGCGCCGTCCATCCGCAGGTGCGAGTGCAGGGTGAGCCGCTGCGCGTCGGTGGGGTCGGCGAGGCGGAGCAGGATGTGCTTGCCCCGGCTGACCGCCTCCCGGACGGTCCAGCCGACCAGGTCGGTGCCGGCGAGCTGCGGCACCCGGAAGTCGGTGGCGGTGAGCCGGCCGCCGGCCAGCGCGCGGTGCAGCGCGCGGGCGGTGTTCCAGACGGTGTCGCCTTCGGGCACTCCTGCATCCTGCCCCTCAATGCCTGGTCAGGGCTGCTCTTCCGGCCGGGGAGCACGCACCATGTCCTGGTAGCGGGGGTGGCTGGCGCCGTAGATGGCGAAGTTCAGCCTGGCGTGGGAAAGGCTCAGATCACCGTTGGGCCCGTCCGGCACCACCGCGTCATCGGCCTCGTGCTGGCCGTCGTTCGTCCAGAAGCAGACCGGACAGGTCCCACCTTCTCCGGTGAAAAAGCCACAGCATGGACATGCTTTTACGTCGATTGAATGCTTCCCCACCGGACAAGCATTCCACAGTGGCCCACCTGTCGCAGCTTTGTGTCCGCGATGCGGAAATAGATCAGCTAGCGTCCGTAATCCTCAGCACCTGCCCCTTAACCAGCGAAAGCGTGGCATCGGCCCGACCGCCGTTCACCGCCACGGCGGCCTGACCAGCGGAGTCCCCGAAAACCACCAGAGCCCCGACCGGAACATCACCGAAGGTCACTGCCTGATGGGCGGGAAGGCCCTGCACCCGCAGGCGCGGCCCGAGCGCGGTGAGCGCGGCGGCCGGCGCGGCGAGCTGCACGTTGCCGAAGTGGTCGATCGAGAGGACCTCGGCGGTGAGCCAGCCCGGCCCGGCGGCGACCACCGGTTCGGGCAGCCGTACCAGCTCGGCCGGGTCGACCGCCGGCCCGGCCTCGTCGGGGTCGGCACCGAGCGCCAGCCGGGCGGCGACCGGGGCGAAGACGTCCCGGCCGTGGAAGGTGGCGGAGACCCGGGGAGCCAGCCACCGCGGATTGGTCAACTCCACGGCGCCCTCGATGCCGCCGAGTGCCTGCGCCGCCCAGGGCAGGAGCCCGTTGTCCGGACCGACCAGCAACCCGTCGGGACAGCGCAGAGCGACCCCGCGTCGGCTGGTCCCCACGCCCGGGTCGACCACCGCCACGTGCACCGCCGCCGGCAGCGCCCCGACCGTCTGGGCCAGCACCGCGGCGCCCCGGCGGATGTCCCCCGGCGGCACCAGGTGGGTCACGTCGAGCACCCTCACGGCGGGCGCGAGCCGGGCGATCGCCCCGTGGCAGGCGGCCACGAAGCCGTCCGCGAGTCCGTAGTCCGTGGTCAGGCTGATCCATTCATAGCCGGGCATGACCAGCACGTTAGCCGTGCCGGCACCCGATCCGACCCGGCGGTCCGCGCACCGGTCCCGGGACGGGGCTGGCAAGCTGGGCGGATGCGATTGGTCATCTTCACCGAGCCGCAGGAGGGCGCGTCGTACCAGGACCTGCTCCGGGTGGCGCGGCACACGTCCGACTGTGGCTACGACGGCTTCTTCCGGTCCGATCACTACCTGGTGATGAACGGGGA
Organism: Micromonospora pisi; assembly: GCF_003633685.1. Taxonomy (NCBI): domain Bacteria; kingdom Bacillati; phylum Actinomycetota; class Actinomycetes; order Micromonosporales; family Micromonosporaceae; genus Micromonospora; species Micromonospora pisi. The sequence continues at coordinate 6,055,701 of NZ_RBKT01000001.1, forward strand.
CGGGTTGCCCGGCCCGACCGACGCCTGGCTGACCCTGGCCGGGCTCGCCGTGCAGACCGAACGGATCCGGCTCGGCACCCTGGTCACCTCGGCCACCTTCCGGCTGCCCGGCCCGTTGGCGATCTCGGTCGCCCAGGTGGACGAGATGAGCGGCGGCCGGGTCGAACTGGGCCTGGGCAGCGGCTGGTTCGAGGCCGAGCACCGCGCGTACGGCATCCCGTTCCCGCCGCTCGGCGAGCGGTTCGACCGGCTCACCGAACAGCTCGAGGTGATCACCGGCCTCTGGGGGACACCGGTGGGGGAGACCTTCACCTATCGGGGCGGCTACTACGACATCTACGACTCGCCCGCGCTGCCGAAGCCGGTGCAGCACCCGGGTCCGCCGATCATCGTCGGCGGCACCGGCCGGAAGCGGACCCCGATGCTCGCCGCCCGTTTCGCGGACGAGTACAACGTGCCGTTCGCGTCGGCCGAGGTGGCGGCGAAGCACTTCGCGGCGGTGGTCGAGGCGTGTGAGCGGATCGGTCGGGACGCCGCCGGGCGGGCCCCGCTGACGCTCTCCGCGGCGGTCACCGTGGTCTGCGGGCGCAACGACGCCGAGGTGCGCCGCCGGGCCGACGCGATCGGCCGGAACCTGGACGAGCTGCGCGCCGGTCCCGGCGTGGTCGGCACCCCCGGCGAGGTGGTGGAGCAACTGCAGGAGTACGCCAAGGGCGGCGCCTCCCGCTTCTTCCTCCAGTTCCTCGACCTCAGCGACCTGGACCAACTGGACCTGATCGCGGCCGAGGTGGCCCCGCAGCTCTGAGGCCACGCGCCCACATCCGGGTCACCAAATCCGGGTCGGTCACGGCTCCAGGAGTTGGTGACCCGGATGTCAGTGGTCGGCCGGCGTACGGACGGCCTCGTCGGGGGCGAGCGGGACCTGCGCAACGGTCCGGCCCGGCAGCACGATCTCGCGTACGGCGAGATAGACCGCCCGTACGGCGAGTGTCCGCTCGACCTCGTCCAGGATCGGGGCGAAGAACTGCCGCCGGTGCTCCACATCGCTCATCGAGGTGACCGCGAAGTACATGCTGCCGAAGCCGGCGAGCAGGGCGGCGTTGCGTAGCAGGGCGAGCGGCACCGGGAGTCCCTCGGCGAGCATGGCCGGTGGCTCGCCGATCCACTGCTCGGCGGTCTCCGGCTGCACCACGATCAGGCCGAGCAGGAGGAAGAAGGCGAAGAGTCCGACCCCGACGACCAGCGCCTGCACCAGTTGCCGGGTGGCGAGCATGAGCAGCAGGTTGCCGACCTGGCGACCGTGCAGCGGCACCGGTCGCAGTGGCCCGTCCGGGGCGACCTCCTCGATCGGCAGGCTCGCCAGCGGCGTTCGCTGGCAGGAGGAGGAGAGCCGTTCCCGGCTCAGGTCCTGTTCCACCCGGCCGATCTCGTCGCGCAGCCGCCCGGCGGCGGCCAGTACGGTCACCGCGGTGAAGAGCGTGAGCACCAGCCCCAGCCGGTACCAGGGCAGCCGGTTCATCGCCTGCCAGAGTTCGCCGGTGAAGAAGAAGAACAGGGTCACGAAGAGCAGCAGCGGCAGCGCTCTTCCCTGCAACCGGACGCTGTTGCGCATGTCCTCGACCGCGTGCCGGATGGCCCGGCGCAGCAGTGGCACCACGCCGTAGCTGGTGGCCAGCCAGGAGGCGACCAGCAGCAGGGCGAACGCGGTCACCGAGGTGATGGTGATGCTGGCCCGGCCGTCGTGCAGCCAGAGCGCGAGCGGCGGTACGGCGATCGGTACGACCGCGTACGCCACCAGGACCGTGATCATGGCGGGGCGGGAGAAGTGGGGCAGTCGGCGGCCGAACCGGGTCAGCGCGGACCAGCCGGCCAGCCCCGCCGCGACCAGGACCGAGAGGAGGACCCAGGCGATGGTCCCGTCGAGCGCCCAGAGGATCACCCAACCGAGGTCGGCCACCACGACCAGGGCGAGGAAGGGCAGCATCCGGGGGAGGACGTGCCGGTCGAAGTCGTAGCCGGCGATCATCTGCGGCACGCCGTGGCGTACGAACCAGCGCTCGGTCTGGCGTACCAGGGCACGGGAGGCGGTGATCGGCACCCGGCTGATCCTGCCAGATCCGCGCCCGGCGGCGCTCAGTCGCCGACCGGGGCAGGTGCCGGGCCGGCGTCGACGAAGACGAACGCGGTTCCGGTGGTCGGCGTGCCCGGTGGGGTCAGGGCGAAGCCGGGGGCCCGGCCGGGTTCGGTGCTGACCGAGATGGCGCGCCCGTCCACGGTGAGCCCGAATGTAGGCCGTCCCTGGGGGTCGGTTCCGGCGAACGTGGTCCGGACGTCCTGGGCCGGGTTGCCGGCGTCACAGGGGGCCACCACCAGTCGGGCGTCGCGGCGGTCGGTGGCGACACAGAGCGGTTCGCCGCCGTCGGCCGACACCGCCGTACGCAGGTGGTGGCGGGTCTTCGCGGTGTCCACCGGGACGAGCACGAAGAACTCCCAGTCGCCGGTGTCGGCGCTGGCCGGGTAGGCCCCGATGGTGTCGTCGGCGGAGACGCTCAGCGCCGGCGGTTCCTCGCCGGGTGCCACACCCACCACCATGACCTGCCGGTCGGCGCCGGGCAGGCCCCCCGGTGGAGCACTGCTCGCCGTCGGCTCGCCGTCGATGCCGCCCACGTTGCCGACCGCCGGGGTGGTGGGGACGGGCGTCGGTGTCGGCCGGCTGCTGGGTGTGCCGGCGCCGCATCCGCTGAGCAGGATCGACATGACGGTGGTCGCGCCGGCCAGCCCGACACTGTGGATGGCGTACCGGTGTCTGGTCATCCTGGTTCACTCCTTCACGCGTCGATGTCCTCACCAGTGTCCCGTGGACATCGGTGACATGCCCGCCGTGCCGGGTCGGATCGGCGCGCCGCCGCTGTCGGAGAGGACGACCGGTCGGGTGTGGCGCTGCTATGGTCCTCGTGACACCACTTGAACCGGTTACACCGATGGAGGTGCTCATGAGTACGCGTATCCAGGTGGCCTTCGACGCGGCCGACCCGCACACGCTGGCCCGGTTCTGGGCCGAGGCGCTGCGGTACCAGCAGGAGGACCACAGCGCACTGGTCGCGCAACTGCTCGCCGGTGGCCTGCTGAAGGAGACCGAGGTGATCGAGATCGACGGCCGGCGGGCGTTCCGGGACGTGGCTACCTGCGTCGACGTCGACGGCGTCGGCCCCCGCCTCTTCTTCCAACGGGTGCCCGAGCCGAAGACCGCCAAGAACCGGGTCCACCTCGACCTGCAGGTCGGTGCGGCGGAGGCGCCGGCCGAGGTGGAGCGCCTGGTCGCCCTCGGCGCCACGGTCGCCTGGACCACGTCCGACCGTGGGCCGACCACCACCACCCTGCTCGACCCGGAGGGCAACGAACTCTGTGTGAGCTGAGCCGTCCGGTGCGGGTGCGGTTCAGCGCCGGTCGGCCGGTTCCCCGTCCTCGTCCTCGATCCGGATGCCGAGCGCTCCCGCAAGGGTGTACGACAACGCGATCAGGTCCTGCCGCGCGACGATCGCGCCGGCCAGGCTGGTCACCCCGCCGATCCCGGCCAGCGAGCAGTTCGCGAACCGGGTGCCGGTCAGCTTGGCCTGGCTGAACTGCGCACCGGTCAGGTCGCAGTCGGTGAACCGTACGCCGCTCAGGTCCGCGTTCTGGAAGTCCGCGCGGGCCAGGTTGCACCCCTCGAACGTCACCGCGTGGAAGTCGGTGAACCGGAACGACGAGAGGTCCAGCCGGCACTGGGAGAACATCACGTCCCGCAGCGAGCCGTTGATCCAGTGCACGCCCGTCATCCGCGCGGTCGCGATTCCTACCCGTAGCAGGGCCGACCGCTCCACCCGCAGGTTCGCCAGGTTCGAACTCTCCACCAGGCAGTCGGCGAACCTCGCCGCGTCGAGCCGGGTCCCGCTCAGGTTGGTGCCCCTGAACCGGCACTGCTCGAACTCCACCGCGTCCGCCGACCGGTCGGAGAGGTCCAGGTCCAGGAAATCCAACCGGCGGAAGGACGCCTCGTGGTCGAGGTCGTGGTCGGCGACGGTGGCCGCTTCGAGCGACGCCGGGCGTCTCGGCTCCACCGGAGCCCGGTTCCGGGACGGGCCGTTGCCGCGGCGTACCGACTGTGTGGGCATCCGCGCACGCTAACCCAGCCGGGCCGGTACACCCACGTCGGCGGGGAGGGTACGGCCCGCCGTCGACCGGGTAAGACCCGACGCATGACGTACTCCGTTGGTGGTGTGCCGGTCCGGTCGGGCCGCGACGTGTCCCTGCCCGCCCGGCCGGTGGTGCGGCGGTGACCAGGGTCGCGGTGATCGCACACAAGAAGAAGACGCTCGACGGCGGGCTCGGCGAGCTGCGTCGGCGCCTCACCGACTCCGGCGTCGGCGACCTGCTCTGGTACGAGGTGCCGAAGAGCCGAAAGGCACCGAAGAAGGTGCGCAAGGCGGTACGCGAGGGCGCGGAGCTGGTGCTCGTCTGGGGCGGGGACGGCATGGTCCAGCACTGCGTGGACGCGCTCGCCGGGTGGGACGGGGCCATCGCCATCATTCCCGCCGGTACGGCCAACCTGCTCGCCACCAATCTCGGCGTGCCGCAGGATCTCGAGCGGGCGGTCCGGATCGCGCTGCACGGCGAGCGTCGCCGGCTCGACCTCGGCCGGGTCAACGGCGAGCACTTCGCGGTGATGGCCGGTGCCGGTTTCGACGCGGAAATGATCTCGGATGCCGACCGGAAGCTCAAGGACGAGATGGGCAAGCTCGCCTACGTCTGGACCGGCCTGCGGCACGTACGGGACAAGGCGGTGCCGGTGCGGATCCGGGTCGACGGGGAGAAGTGGTTCAAGGGTACGGCGAGCTGCGTGCTGCTCGGCAACGTCAGCACCATCACCGGTGGTATCGAGGCGTTCGACGACGCGCGACCGGACAACGGTCGGCTGGAGGTCGGTGTGGCGACCGGGGAGGGGATGCTCGACTGGGCCCGTACCCTCGGCCGGATGGCGGTCGGCCGGACCGACCGCTCGCCGCTGGTGGAGACCGTCCAGGCGCGCCGGGTCGACATCCGGTTCGACGAACCGACGACGTACGAGCTGGACGGCGGCGCGGTCGGCACCAGTAGGCGGCTGAAGGCCCGGGTGGTGCCCGGCGCGATCACGGTCTGCGTACCGGGCCCGGACGCTCCGGGAGACGGTGACGTTGATGCCGGCGGGGCGTCCGGCGCGGCCTCCTAGGGTCTGCGTCGAAGTCGCGCGGAGCCGTTTGGCGATCGCGGCGATCCGTACGGTGCCGGTAGCGGGCGGCAGGCTTGTCGACGGACTCGTGGGTCCGGGCCGATCGGCCCGGACCCACGATCGGTGACGACGGTCAGGAGACGGTGCCGGGCTGGGCCGAGATGAGCGTCTGGGTCCACCCGCTCGGGTCGATCACGCCGGTGGAGGTGATGTCGGCTCCGTCGAAGTCGTAGGGGTCGAGGTCGATGTAGTGGTTCATCGACGTGGGCTGGTGCCCGAAGTAGACCCCGCCACCCGGCGAGACCAGGTTGGTGAAGGCCTGCCAGGTGGATTCGCGGAGGTCACTTCCGGTCCAGTCCCCGGGTCCGTCGATTCGGTAGGAACGGAGCCGGCCGTCCGCGACGGTGCCGAGCAGCCAGTCTGGGCCGGCCGCGGTAAGGGTCTTGAGGCCGAAGCCGTCGGCGATCGTGACGTAGCCGGTGATGTCGGTGATCTCCGGTTTGGTGGCGGTGACGGTGTAACGGCGGAGCACGCCGTCGGCGATGCCGTAGAGGTGACCACTGCCGTCGTAGGTGAGCAGGTCGTGGCTCCAGCCGCTGTCGGCGAGTCGGGTCGGCGTTCGGAACGTCACGGTGCCGTCGTTGGTGCCGATGTCGACGCGCCAGAGTTCGTTGGCGGTGGAGGTGAACAGGATGGTGTTGTAGTCGAGGGTGGCCATGGCGCGCGGGGCGAACGGCAACGGTGTCTCGGAGCGCGAGGCACCGCGGATACGGTCACCGGTGGCGGCCTCGACGGCGGTGAACGTCAGCCGGCCGTCGGCGAGTACGCCGTAGATGTTGGCGTTACCGCGTACGCCGTCGGTGACGTTGTTGTACTTCAGGCCCCGGAACCCCTCCGACTCGTACCAGGAGCGGCTCTTGACCACCCGGCGTCCCTCCAGGCCGGGCTGGTACTCCTCGTAGACCCACATCTGGGTCCGCGACGAGTCCACCCACTTCTCGAACAGGGCCACGTGGCCGTACGACACACCGAGAATCGCGTCACCGGGCAGCAGCTCACCCAGGCTGTCCAGCCACGTGGTGTCGCCGAAGGTAGCCAGGGTCCGGGTCGAGCGGTCCCCGCCACCACTCTTCGGCAGGTGCCACGCCATCGACACGAAGCCGGAGCAGTCCGGCCGGTACGGGTGTCCATCCTGATCCGGCTTCTGGTCGGCTTGGTTCTGGCTGTAGATCGCGCCGTACCGGTCGATCCACCAGCGGGCCCGGGCGAGCACCTCGTCCCGGGTGATCTGCCCGCCGACCGATGACGCGGCCTGGGCCGGCGTGGGTGCGGCCGTGATCGTGTCGACGGCCACGACAGTCAGGCCGAGAGTGGCCGCGGCGAGCACGCTGGTCGCCGTTGCGATGATCCTCTGAGGGACGATTCTCTGGAGCAGGGATTTGGGCACTGTGCGATTCCGTTCTCGTCGGAGCGGTTCCTGACCGAGAGTGTTTGTGGGATCGCTCCAAACGCCCTTCAGGCCGTCTGCAACAAAACTTGCAGCGTCTGTCGGTCGTTCGCATCACGGCCGCCCGCTGCCCTGGACGGTCCTGTCGACGGTCCACGAAGGGTCGACCGGATCGTCGACGTCCGGCGGGCTGCCGCGAGCCCGGTACGCGGTTAGACCGGTCCGCTCACTGTTGCGCGTCCTCCGGCTTCCGGTCCGGCGTCGAGATGCCCCCGGCGTCGGGTGGAGCCGCGTGGGGGCCGAGGATCGCGGTGAGGCCGTGGCTGTAGACCTCGCTGGGAACCGCCTCGGGATCGATCAGGTGCTGGAAGGCGACCCCGATGTCGAGTGCGGTCATCAGGGCGGCGAGCTGCTCGGCGGGGATCGGCGGCTGGTCCCCGAGCCGTTCGGTGATCTCCTTGGCGTTGGTCTGCCGGACCGCCCGTAGCCACTGCGCGATCGACTCCCGGGCCTGCGGGGTACGCATCCCGTAGAGCCAGAACTCGACCACCGCCATGGCGAACCGCCGTACCTCGGGCAGCGGCAGGTTGGTGTCGTAGTCGGTGCCGAGGTGGCGCAGCCAGCCGGCGAACGAGACGTCCGGCTCGGCCGGCGACCCGGCGTACGCCGGGTGTGCATCGGTGAGTCGTCGTTCGAGGATCGCCGCCACGAGGCCGCTCTTGCCCTCGAAGTTGGCATAGATGGCGCCCTTGGTGACCCCTGCCTCGGTGGCGACCTCGTCGAGCGAGGTCCGGTGGATGCCGCGCTCGCCGAAGAGCGTCTCCGCCGCGTCCAGCAGTTGCTGGCGGGTGCGTTGTTGCTGCTGCGCCCGGGTCAGTCGATCGCTCATGTGCTGATCCTGTCACACCTCCGACGGTTGACATACCAACGGGTATCCGGATACTCGACGGTATCCAAATACCGATCGGTATGTGAAGGAGTGGTGTCGATGCTGCACGTCGCGTACCTGACGAAGATCTACCGAGGTGGGGTCCGCGCCAACGACGACCTCTCCCTCGACGTGGGCGAAGGCGAGGTGCTCGGACTGCTCGGGCACAACGGGGCCGGCAAGACCACCCTGCTCAGTCAGGTCGCCGGCCTGGTCCGGCCGACCTCGGGAACGCTGCTGCTGGCGGGCCGCGACCCGGTCGCCCACCCGGCGTACGCACGCCAGGTCTGCTCCGTCCAACTCCAGTCACAGGCACCGCTGACCGGCGTCAGTCCACGCCAGGCGATCGAGGTCCTGGGGCGGATCCGTGGCGGAGCGCGGCAACACGTACGGCAGCGCACCGCCGCGCTCCTCGCCGCGCTCGACATCGCCGAGTGGGCCGACGTACCGGGGGAGCGGCTCTCCGGCGGCATCCGTCGGCTCACCGCGTTCTGCATGGCGGTGGTCGAGCCGGGACGGCTGGTGATGCTCGACGAGCCGACGAACGACGTCGACCCGGTCCGCCGCCGCCTGCTCTGGCAGCAGGTACGCGACCTCGCCGACAACGGCTGCGCGGTCATCCTGGTCACCCACAACGTCGCCGAAGCCGAGCGGAGCGTGGACCGGGTGGTGGTCCTCGACCACGGGCGGACCCTGGCCACCGGCACCCCCGCCGAACTACGCGACCGGGCCACCGCCGAACTGCGGTTGGAACTGACCCTCACTCCCGGGCTGCCGCCGCCCGAGCCGCCCGACTGGGCCGGTGCCGGCACCCTGACCGGCCGCCGTTTCCTGCTCCCGATCGCCACGGACCACACCGAACCAGCGGTCGCCTGGGCACTGCGCCTGCGCGCTGCCGGAACCATCACCCAGTTCGCCCTGCATCCGGCCAGCCTCGAAGACGTCTACGTGGGTCTGACCAGCGCCAGTGAGGAGGCCGGCGATGCGGCACTGGTCGCGTAGCTACCTGCTCCTGTTGTGCTGGAGCGCGATCCGGCTCCGGCACACCCTGCCGCTGATGGTGATTATCCAGACCATGCTGGCGGTCGGCATCGTGATCGGCTTCTCGTTCCTGGTGCCCACGATGGACCAGCAGACCGCCCTCTACCTGTCGACCGGGGCGCCCACCCTCGGACTGATCACCGTCGGCATGGTGCTCGCCCCGCAACTCGTCGCGGAGGCGAAAACGGCCGGGACCTTCGACTACAACCGCACGCTCCCGGTGCCACGCTCGACGATCCTCGCGGCAGATCTCAGCATCTGGCTGCTCAGTGCCCTGCCCGGTCTGGTCCTGGCGCTGTTCACCGCGACGCTCCGGTTCGACATCACCCTGGACGTCAGCCCGCTGGTCGTGGTGGCGGTCCTCCTCGTCGCCCTGACCGCGACCGCGATCGGGTACGCGATCGCCTACGCCACCTCCCCGACGGTCGCCAACCTGATCGCCCAACTGATCGTCTTCGTGTCCCTGATGTTCTCCCCGGTCAACTTCCCGGCCGACCGACTGCCCGAATGGCTGCGGGCCGTACACCAGGTGCTGCCGTTCCAGTACATGGCCGAAGCGGTACGGGACACGCTCGCCGTACCGACCGACGGGATCAGTACGGCACCGTTCGCCGTACTCGCCGGCTGGTGCCTGCTCGGCCTGACCGTCACCATGCGGATCATGACCCGGCGAGGGTGAACCGGACCGGGGGAACCCGGCGTGGGTCAGGACCCCGCCGGGTCGGCCGGAGCCGGTAACGGCGCGACGATCAGGACCGGGTTCCCGTCCGGGTCGGCGACGTACGCGGCCCGCTCGTGCCACGGCTGGTCCGTCGGCTCGAACAGCACCGGCACGCCGGCCAGGCGCAGTTCCGCCACCGCCTCGTCCACATCGTCGGTGTAGACGCACACCTCGATCCGCCGGCCGTTGTCGGCACCCCGGGGCAGGCCGTGCAAGCCATTCCCGTCGGCTCTGCCGAAGGCGAACTGCATCGAGTCAAGAGCGAGTACGACGAACTCCGGTGAACCGCTCGAGGATTCGGGAAAACGGTACGACTCGGTGAATCCGAGCCGCTCCCGGTAGAAGGCGGTGAGCCTGACCAGATCGTCACTGAGGATGATCGGAAATGGGCCGCGGAAGGCAACCGACATGCCGCGACCCTAGGCGGAACCGGGCAGACCGGCAAGAATGCCGTGCCGTACGCCCCTCGCGCCGTTCATGCCCTTGGTTGACCTGTAGCAGCGCGTACGCGGCCCGCCGGGTCAGCCACGTAGGCGCAGACCGCGTGGGGTGGCACGGAAACCGGCGGCGGTGAGCGCCGCCGCCAGCGGTGAGGAGTGCACCGCCTCGCCGTCGGCCCGCTCCACCGACAGGGCGCCGAGCGCCCCGGAGTGCACCGCGTCGGCGAGCGCCTTGGCCGCCAGGCGCAGCGACTCCTCATTGTCGGTGAAGGAGAGCAGGGTACGGCCACCGCGTTCGACGTACAGGGCCAGTCCACCAGCGACCAGGATGACCAGCGCACCGGCCTTGCGCCCGGCCCGGTGCCCGCTCGTACCGCGCTCGCCGTCACCGGTGTCGACCACCCGTTCCGGCCAGGGCAGGGCCGCGCCGTACGGGTTGGCCGGGTCGGTCGCGGCGAGCACCACCGCCGCCCCAGCCGACCGGCGACGGCCATCGTCCGGCTCGGCCAGCGCACGCAGCCGGTCCACCGCCCCCGGTACGGCGAACTGGGCCGCGCCGAGTCCCTCGACGAAGTAGCCGCGCCGGGCCGCACCCCGTTCCTCCATCGCCACCAGCACCGGGTAGACGGCGGCGAAGCCACCGGTCACGCCCTCGGCGGCGACCGCGCCCCGGGTCACCAGTCCGTGCCGTTCCAACAGCAGGTCGGCCAGCGCCGCGGCCCGCCGGGTGGGGTCGGTGTCCCGCTCGGGGAGGCGGGACCAGCGGCCGGCGACCGCCGGCGGGCCGCCCCGGGCCGGCAGCACCGGCCGCCCCGGGCGCCGGTAGCGGGTGCGGGGAGCACCGGGGCGGGCCCGGTGCGCACCCCGTCCGCCGAGCAGTGCCCGCAGCGGGGCGATGGTGTCGTTGGTGAGCCAGCCGGCCCAGGCGAGTTCCCAGACGGCGGCGACCAGCGGATCGTCGTCCGTGGCGCCGACCCGGTCGGCCAACGCCCGGAAGAAGAGCGCCTGCCCGTCGCCGAGTGCGTCGAGCACCGCCTGGTGCAGCGGGGTGAGGGCGACTGCCGGGTCGGGTGCCGGCAGCAGCAGCGGTGCCGCGTCCGCGTACGCGAGGCTGACCCAACCGTCGGCGCCGCCGATCGCCCCGGTTCCGGCCCAGGTCACCTCGCCGCTGGCGCAGAGTTCGTCCAGGTACGCCGGGGAGTAGTCGGCGACCCGGGCGGGCAGGATCAGGCTCTCCAGGGCGGAGGCGGGTACGGCGACGCCCTGCAACTGTTCGATCGCGGCGGCGACCGCCTCCACGCCCCGGGCGTTGCCGCCGACCTGCTGCCAGCGAGGCAGGAAGGTGGCCAGGGTCCGGGGCGGCACCGGTTCGATCTCCCGCCGCAACGCGGCCAGGGAGCGGCGCCGGAGCAGCCGCAGCACCTCGGCTCCGCACCACTCGGTGCCGGTGCCGTTGGGCGAGAACTCGCCGGAGACCACCTGTCCGGTCGCCGCGAGTCGGCGCAGCGCCTGCTCCACCACGAAGACACCGAGCCCGAACCGGGCGGCGCAGGTGGCCGCCGCGAACGGACCGTGCGTACGGGCGAACCGGGCGACCAGGTCGCCGAGCGGGTCGACGACCGGCTCCAGGTACGCCTGCGCGACACCGACCGGCAGCGCCACCCCGAGCGCGTCCCGGAACCGGCCGGCGTCCTCGACCCCGATCCAGCGCTCCGTACCGGCGATCCGGACCCGCAGAACCCGCCGGCTCGCCTCCAGTTCGGTCAGCCACTCCGGTTGGGCACCGCGTTCGACCAGCTCGGCCTCGCTGCGGTCGCCGAGGAGCCGGAGCAGTTCGACCAGGTCCTCGGCGTCACGCGGACGGCGTTGCTCGGTCAGCCACTGCAACTGTCGCTCGGTCTCGGCGACCACCCCGGGGTCCAGCAGTTCCCGTAGGTCGACACGGCCGAGCAGTTCGCCGAGCAGGGCCGAGTCGAGGGCGAGCGCGGCGGCCCGGCGTTCGGCCAGCGGCGCGTCGCCCTCGTAGAGGAAGGCGCCGACGTAACCGAAGAGCAGTGAGCGGGCGAACGGCGACGGTTGGGTGGTCTCCACCTCGACCAGCCGGATCTTCCGGGCGGCCAGGTCGCGCATCAGCCCGACCAGCGCCGGTACGTCGAAGACGTCCTGGAGGCATTCGCGGGCCGCTTCCAGGGTGATCGGGAAGTCGGCGTACTCGCGGGCCACGTCGAGTAGCTGCGCGGCGCGTTGCCGCTGCTGCCAGAGGGGTTGCCGGCGACGCGGGTCGCGTCGGGGCAGCAGCAGGGCCCGGGCGGCGCACTCCCGGAACCGGGCGGCGAACATGGCCGAGCCGCCCACCGCCTCCTGCACCAGTTGCCCGATCTCGTCCGGGTCGAAGCCGACCAGGTCCGCTCCGGGCGGCTCGTCGGCGGTGTCGGGCAGCCGCACCACGATGCCGTCGTCGCTCGGTACGACCTGGGCGTCCACCCCGTACCGTTCGGCCAGCCGACGGCCGATGGCGAGCGCCCAGGGGCCGTTGACCCGGGCACCGAGGACGGAGTGCACGGTCAGCCGCCAGTCGCCGAGTTCGTCGCGGAAGCGCTCGACCAGGACGGTCCGGTCGTCGGGCAGTGCCCGGGTCGCCTCGCGTTGTTCGCGCAGGTACGCGATCAGGTTGCCGGCCGCCCAGGCGTCCAGCCCGCCCTCGCGCAGGCTCGCGGCGGCCGTCTCGTCGTCCTGGCGTACCAGGGCGCGGAGTCGGGCGCCGATGGCCCGGCCCAGTTCGATCGGGCGGCCGAGGCTGTCGCCCTTCCAGAACGGCATCCGGGCGGCCTGCCCGGGGGCGGGGGAGACCAGCACCCGGTCCGGGGTGATGTCCTCGATCCGCCAGGAGGAGGAGCCGAGGAGGAAGACGTCACCGATGCGCGACTCGTAGACCATCTCCTCGTCCAGCTCGCCGACCCGGGCGGCTCGTTCGGCCCCGGCGAGGAAGACCCCGAACAGGCCCCGGTCGGGGATGGTGCCGCCGCTGGTGACGGCGAGCCGTTGGGCGCCGGGGCGGCCGGTGAGCAGGTCGGTGCCCCGGTCCCAGACCAGCCGGGGTCGCAGTTCGGCGAAGGCGGTCGACGGGTAGCGCCCGGAGAGCATGTCCAGCACCGCGTGCAGGGCGGAGTCGGGCAGTTCGGCGAAGGGCGCGGCGCGGCGGACCAGGGCGGCGAGGTCGGGCAGCCGCCACTCGTCCAGCGCGACCATCGCGATGATCTGCTGGGCCAGTACGTCCAGTGGGTTGCGCGGGTAGTGCAGTTCCTCGATCGCCCCGTCGCCCATCCGTTGCGCGACCACCGCGCAGGAGATCAGGTCGCCGCGGTGCTTGGGGAAGACGACTCCCCGGGAGACCGCGCCGACCTGGTGTCCGGCCCGGCCGACCCGTTGCAGGCCGGCGGCGACGCTCGGGGGTGCCTCGATCTGCACCACCAGGTCGACGGCGCCCATGTCGATGCCGAGTTCCAGGCTGGAGGTGGCGACCACGGCCGGAAGCTGCCCGCTCTTGAGCGCCTCCTCGATGTGTTTGCGTTCCTCTCGCGAGACGCTGCCGTGGTGGGCGCGGGCGATCACCGGTGGGGCGCCGGTGGCCGCGCCGGACTGGGCCATGATCTCCGCTGGCAGCCGCTCGGCCGGCGCGGCGGGGGTGGTGCGGGGCGGCCCGGCGGGGAACGCGGGCGGGTCAGCGGTCGGTCCGTCGGCCGGGGTGGGTGGCGCGGCGGCCTGCTCGGCGGCGAGTTCGTTGAGTCGGGCGCAGAAGCGTTCCGCACCGCGCCGGGAGTTGGTGAAGACGATGGTCGAGTGGTGGGCCTGGATCAGTGCGAAGACCCGTTCCTCGACCGCCGGCCAGATCGAGGCGCGGCGGGGGGTGCCGAGTTCTTCGTCGGTTTGTGGATCGCGTTCGTCGAGCCGGGTCATGTCCTCGACCGGGACCTCGACGGTCACCTCGATGGTCTTCGGGGTGCGGGGCTGCACCACGTCCACGGGTCGGGCCCCGGCGAGGAAGCGGGCGGTGGCGTCGATCGGGCGGACCGTGGCGGAGAGCCCGATCCGCTGGGCCGGTCGGGGCAGCAGCGCGTCGAGGCGTTCGAGGGAGAGCGCCAGGTGGGCGCCGCGTTTGGTGGCGGCGACCGCGTGCACCTCGTCGACGATCACCGTCTGCACCCCGCGCAGGGAGTCCCGGGCGGCCGAGGTCAGCAGCAGGAAGAGCGACTCGGGGGTGGTGATGAGGATGTCCGGTGGGACACGCGCGAACGCCCGCCGCTCGTCGGCCGGGGTGTCACCGGTACGCATCCCCACGGTGATCTCGGGCGGGGGGAGTCCCAGTCGGGTGGCGGCCTGCCGGATGCCGGCGAGCGGGGTGCGCAGGTTGCGCTCGACGTCGACGGCGAGCGCCTTCAACGGGCTGACGTAGAGCACCCGGCAGCGGTGCCGGGGATCGTCCGGGAGTGGGCCACGGGCCAGTTGGTCCAGGGACCAGAGGAAGGCGGCGAGGGTCTTGCCGGATCCGGTCGGCGCGACGACGAGGGCGTTGCGGCCGGCGCCGACCGAACGCCAGGCCCCGGCCTGGGCCGGGGTGGGTGCGGCGAACGCGGCGGCGAACCATTCCCGCGTCGCCACCCCGAACTGTTCCAGCACCTCGGCCATGCGGCCAATCCTGCCCGGTCGCTACGACAATCGACGTGCGGCCGTGGCGGGTTGTCGGAGTTGTACCCTTAAAGACTGCTTCCTACGTTAAGTGTCACTTAACTGCTTGCTGGCGGAGTGCGACATAAAGTAATTTCTCCGGCAACCCGAGGTCGGTACGGGAGGGGCCGGATGACCGCCGAACAGCACGGCACCAGGCAGGATGCCGAGCGCGCCACGCATCGTGGGACCGATGTGCTGATCCGTAAGGTCGACGGCCACCTGGCCGCGCTCCGGCTCGGGCTGCGCGGCGCCGATCTCGAACTCGCCGAGCGGGTCGGCGCCTGTCTGCGCGTACTGGTGCTCGACACCGCCCAGGCCAGTGCGGCCGACCGGGCCCAGGTACGCGCCGCGGTGCACTACTTCGTCCTGCGCCGTGAGGGGCGTGGCCCCCTCGTGCCGGTCCGCTCCCTGGCCGCGGCGCAGCACCTGGTCAACCGGGTCGTGCTCCAACTCGGCCGACCCGACCTGCTGATCGGCTCCACATCGGACTGACCGGACGGTGGCGGGCGTACCCGGTAGGCCGGCTGCTCGTCGCTGTCCTGGTCACCCTGCTGTCACTGGTCGCGGTACACGGCGCGGGTTCGGCCGACACCCCGGCCGGCGCCCTGGCCGCCCCGCACGCCTCCATCGGCGCCGCGCTGCACCAGGCCCACTCGGCGCTCGGCCGGGAGGACCAGGAGACCGGCTCGCGCCGATCGGCCGTACCCGGGGTGAACCTGCGGGAACTGCCGCCGCCCGCCCCGGAGCTGCTCGCCGTGGCCGTCGCGACGGTCGCCGCGCCGAACGTCCCGGCGGTCGCCGAGGCGCCGAGCGGGGTGGGCCAGGCCGAGCCGAGGGCACGGACCGTACCGGGGCCGTCCAGCCGCGCCCCGCCGGCCTGATCCCGACCGGCACCACCGCGACCGCGTCCCCCGGCTGATCGCCGTCTGGTGGGCCCGGTCCGCACCGGCTCACCCTCGTTCCCTTCCGGGTACGTCGATCCGCCCGGGCCACCCGCCCGGACCGGTCGGCGCGCTACCCGTACGTGAACTTTGGGCCGACTTTCGTTATTCGCCGGCATTATCGCTATTTCGACCGTCTGACCCCCTGTAGCCACAGACCCTTGGACAAGGGCCTGCGATGACCTCTACCTGGAGAACGCATGCTGGTGCTGCTGAGCCTCCACCTCGCGCTGGCGCTGATCGCGCCACTGCTCGTCCGTTGGTGGGGTCGCCGCGCCTGCTACCCGCTGGCGCTCGCCCCGGCGGCCACCTTCGGCTGGGCGGTGGCGCAGACCGGTACGGTCCGCGACGGCGGCTCGGTGACCGAGACGTACGGCTGGGTCAGCCAACTCCACCTGGAACTGGCGCTGCGCGTCGACACGCTCTCCTGGCTGATGCTCCTCCTGGTCGGCGGAGTCGGCGCGCTGGTGCTGGTCTACTGCGCCCACTACTTCGCCGCCGACTCCCCGGGACTCGGCCGCTTCGCCGCCACCTTCGTCGGCTTCGCCGGTGCCATGCTCGGTCTGGTCGTCACCGACAACCTGGTCCTGCTCTACGTCTTCTGGGAACTGACCACGGTCTGCTCCTACCTCCTGATCGGTCAGCACCCGGAGAAGTGGGCCAGCCGTCGGGCCGCCTCCCAGGCCCTCGTCGTCACCAGCGTCGGCGGACTCGCCATGCTGATCGGCCTGATCATGCTGGGCGAGCACGCCGGCACGTACCGGATCTCCGAACTGGGCGACGCGCCGCTGCCGACCGGCGGCTCCCTCACCGCCGTCGTGGTGCTGATCCTGGTCGGCGCGTTGACCAAGTCGGCGATCTTCCCGGTCAGCTTCTGGCTGCCGGCGGCGATGGCCGCCCCCACCCCGGTCAGCGCCTACCTGCACGCGGCGGCCATGGTCAAGGCCGGCGTCTACCTGGTCGCACTGCTCGCCCCGCTGTTGGCCACCGCCACACCCTGGCGGCCGATGACGCTCGTGGCCGGGATTGTCACCATGCTCGCCGGGGGCTGGGCCGCGCTGCGCCAGACCGACCTGAAGCTGCTGCTGGCGTACGGCACGGTCAGCCAACTGGGACTGCTGTTCATCCTCACCGGTGCGGGGACCCGGGACGCCGCCCTGGCCGGCACCGCGATGCTGCTCGCCCACGCCCTGTTCAAGTCGGCGCTCTTCCTCGTCGTCGGCATCGTCGACCACGGCGCCGGCACCCGCGAACTGCCCTCGCTCTCCGGGCTCTGGCGACGGATGCCGCTGGTCTGCGCCGCCGCCGTACTCGCCGCCGCGTCGATGGCCGGGCTGCCGCCGCTGATCGGTTTCGTCGCGAAGGAGGCGTTGTTCGAGGCGTTCCGGCACAACCCGCTCCTGCTCGCCACCCTGGTCGCCGGCGCCACCCTGACCGTCGCCTACAGCCTGCGCTTCCTCTGGGGCGCGTTCGCCGGCAAGACCGGCCAGCCGCCGACCCCGACCCGACCGGTGGCGCCGACCATGCTCGCCCCGGTCGCACTGCTCGCCCTGGCCGGGCTGGTGACGGGAGTGCTGGCCGGGCCGGTCGACATCCTGCTCGTCCCGTACGCCGGGCGGTTCGGCCCGGGGAAGTACCACCTCGGGATCTGGCACGGGCCCGGCCTGGCGGTCGGCCTGTCCCTCCTCGCGCTCGTCGGCGGCGGGCTGCTCTTCGCGTTGCGCGACCGGTTGGCGCCGATCATCACCCGGCTGCACTCCCCGTTCGACGGTGCGGCCGCGTACGAGCGGATCACGTACTGGCTGGACCGGGTCGCGGTGGAGGTCACCGGCGCCACCCAGCGCGGCTCGCTGCCGCAGTACCTCGGCACCATCCTGGTGGTCCTGGTGGTCGTCCCGGGAGGCGCGCTGCTGCTCGGCAGCCCCTGGCCGGAACGGATCACGCTCTGGCAGAGCCCGGTGCAGTTGGTGATCGCCGGGGTGCTCGCCACCGCCGCCATACTCACCGTCCGGGCCCGCCGCAGGCTCACCGCGATGATCCTGGTCGGGGTCACCGGTTACGGCACCGCGATGATGTTCGTCCTCAACGGCGCGCCCGATCTCGCGCTCACCCAGTTCCTCGTCGAGACCGTCTCGATCGTGATGTTCGTCCTGGTCCTGCGCCGGCTCCCGGCCAACTTCTCGGCCCGGCCGCTGCGCCGCAGCAGGTGGCTGCGGGTCGCCATCGGTACGGCGGTCGGGCTGGTCATGACCGGACTAGCGCTCGCCGCGGCCGGCGGCCGGCAGGCGGTGCCGATCTCGGTCGACTTCGCCGAACTCGCCGTCTCGTACGGTCACGGCCGCAACATCGTCAACGTGACCCTGGTCGACATCCGGGCCTGGGACACGATGGGCGAGATCGCGGTGCTGGTGGTGGCGGCGACCGGGGTGGCGAGCCTGATCTTCCAGCGACCCCGGGCCGGTCCCGGCCCACGCCGGCCGAATGTGGGTCGACGTGCACACAGCCGCTCGGACCGTCGACGGGAACGGGTCTGGCTCCGGGCCGGACCGACGCTGCGGGACCGCCGCCGTTCGATCGTCTTCGAGGTGGTCACCCGGCTGATCTTCCACACCATCGTGCTCTTCTCGCTCTACCTGGTCTTCTCCGGGCACAACGCACCCGGCGGCGGGTTCAGCGGCGGGCTGGTCGCCGGGCTGGCCCTCGCCGTGCGCTACTTCGCCGGCGGCCGGTACGAGTTGGACGAGGCGGCGCCGGTCGACGCCGGCCTGGTGCTCGGCGCCGGGCTCTTCGTCTCGGTCGGCGCCGGTGTCCTGGCCCTGCTGCTCGGCGTCGACGTGCTGCAGAGCGCCGTGGTCGACCTGGTCCTGCCGGTGGTCGGCGAGGTGCACCTGGTCACGTCGCTCTTCTTCGACCTCGGCGTCTACCTGATCGTGGTCGGCCTGGTGCTGGACGTCCTGCGCAGCCTCGGCGCCGAGGTGGACCGGCAGATCGAGGCCGGAATTGGACCGGAAACGGAGCTGGAACCCTTGCGTGAGCGGGAGCTGACATGATCCCCAACCTGGTACAGGCGTTGGCTGTCGGCGTGCTCTTCGGCGCGGGCGTCACCCTCCTGCTGGAACGCAGCCTGACCCGGGTACTGCTCGGCGTCATCATGCTCGGCAACGGGGTCAACCTGCTCATCCTGCTCGGCGGTCGGTCCGGGGATCCGCCGATCGTCGGGGTTGTGCCGGAGGCGGCGATGAGCGACCCGCTGCCCCAGGCGATGGTGCTCACCGCGATCGTGATCACCCTCGGCATCACCGCGTTCCTGCTGGCGGTCGCGTACCGCAGTTGGCAGTTGTTCGGGCACGACGAGGTCCAGGACGACCTGGAGGACCAGCGGATCATGGTGCTCGCCGAGCGGGACGAGGTGACCGGCGCGGACGAGCGGGTCGCGGATGCGGACGACGGCCCCGATCCGGAGCAGGTGCCGGGCCCGGCAGGTCCGTTCACCCGCCCGGACCCCGCCAATCCCGGCGGCACTGGGCCCGCCCCGGCCGATGGCCGGCCGCCGGCTGGTCCGCGCCGCTCCGGAGGCGCCCGATGAGGCACCTGGTTCCGTTGCCGGTGGTCGTCCCGCTGCTGGCCGCCGCGTTGACCCTGGTCCTGGCCCGCTACCCGGTCATCCAGCGGATGGTCAGCGTCACCGCGCTCGCCGGTACGCTCGCCGTCGCGATCGTGCTGCTGGTGCTCGCCACCAGGGAGGGCCCGCTGGTGGTGTACATCGGCGGCTGGCCGGCGCCGGTCGGCATCGTGCTCGTCGCCGACCAGCTCTCCGCGCTGATGCTGGTGGTCTCCGCCGCGGTGACCCTCTGCGTGCTGCTCTACTCCATCGGCGAGGGTCGGGCGGACGGGCACGAGGCGAGCCCGGTGACCATCTACCACCCGACGTACCTGGTCCTGACCGCTGGCGTGACCAACGCCTTCCTCTCCGGGGACCTGTTCAACCTCTTCGTCGGCTTCGAGATGCTGCTGGCCGCGAGCTACGTACTCATCACCCTGAGCGGGACCGGGGTGCGGATCCGTGGCGGTACGACGTACGTGGTGGTCAGCCTCCTCTCCTCGATGATCTTTCTCAGCGCGATCGGGCTGATCTACGCCGCCACCGGCACGCTCAACCTGGCCCAACTCGCCGGCCGGCTCGACGCCCTCCCGGCGGAACTCCGGCTGGTCCTGCACCTGATGCTGCTGCTCGCCTTCGGGATCAAGGCGGCGGTCTTCCCTCTCTCGGCCTGGCTGCCGGACAGCTACCCGACCGCACCGGCCCCGGTCACCGCGGTCTTCGCCGGCCTGCTCACCAAGGTCGGCGTCTACGCGATCATCCGTACCGAGACGCTGCTCTTCCCGGACGGGCAGGTGGACGACCTGCTGCTGATCGTCGCTCTGCTCACCATGGTGATCGGCATTCTCGGCGCGGTGGCCCAGTCGGACATCAAACGGCTGCTCTCCTTCACCCTGCTCAGCCACATCGGATACATGATTTTCGGGGTGGCGCTGACCTCGCTGGCCGGGCTCTCCGGGGCGATCTTCTACGTGGTGCACCACATCACCGTGCAGACCACCCTCTTCCTCGCCACCGGCCTGGTCGAGCGGCGCGGCGGCAGCACCAACCTCGACCGGCTGGGCGGGCTGGCCCGGGTGGCGCCGCTACTCGGCATCCTGTTCCTCGTACCCGCGCTCAACCTCGCCGGCATACCGCCCTTCTCCGGCTTCCTCGGCAAGCTCGGCCTGCTCCAGGCCGGGATCGCCGCCGGGGGTCTGCTGCCCTGGCTGCTGGTGATCGGCGGCACCCTCACCAGCCTGCTGACCCTCTACGCGACGATGAAGGTCTGGAACCTCGCCTTCTGGCGGGCACCCCGACTCGCCGACCCGGACGCGCCGGCCCGGCTGTCGCCGATCATGGTGGGGGCCACCCTCGCCCTGGTCGCGCTCGGCGTCGGGCTCACCGTGGTCGCCGGGCCGCTCTACCGGATCAGCACCGACGCGGCGGACGACCTGAGACAACGTACGCCGTACGTGGAGGCGGTCTTCCCGGTGAGTGTCCGATGAGCGCCCCACCTCCAGCCACCACCGGCCGGGCGGTGACGAGCCGGGGCCGGTGGCGCGACCAACTCGTCACCGTGATCTGGCTGGTGCTGGTCTGGAACCTGCTGTGGGGGGAGTTCACCTGGGGGAACGTGCTCGGCGGCACGCTGGTGGCGCTGGTCGTACTGATCTTCTTCCCGCTGCCCCGGGTGACCTTCGACGGTCGGATCCGGCCGGTCGCGGTGCTCCGTTTCGTCGGCCGGTTCCTCTTCGAGCTGGTCACCGCGAGCTGCCAGGTCGCCCTCGTCGCGGTACGGCCGGGTGCGGCACCGCGCAGCGCGATCATCGCCGTACCGCTGCGGGTGGGGTCGGACCTGAACCTGGCGCTCACCGCCGAGGCACTCTCCCTGGTCCCGGGCACCCTCATCGTCGAGGCGGTACGCAGCACCGGCACGCTCTACGTACACGTGCTCGACGTACGCGACACGGTCGACGTCGAGCGGGCCCGGCGGGACGTACTCGCCCTGGAACGAAGGATCATCCGGGCCACCGGGTCCGCCGCCGAACTGCGCCTGGTGAACGCTCCGGGCCCGTTCTCCGACCCGCCCGTTCCCGGCCCGCCCGCTCCCGGCCCGTCACCGCACGGGCCGGCGTCCGGCGAACCACCGACCGAACGTACCGATGAAGGAGCGTCCGAATGACCGTCGTCGTCGTGATCGTCACCGCGCTGCTCAGCGCCGCGGCGCTGCTGGCCCTGTTCCGGATCGTGCGCGGACCGTCCCTGCTGGACCGGGTGGTCGCCACCGACCTGCTGCTGGCCATCATCGTCGGCGCGGTCGGCACCGAGGCCGCGGTCAACCGGCACGCGACCACCCTGCCGATCCTGGTGGTCCTCGCCATCCTCGGCTTCGCCACCTCGGTCGTCGTGGTCCGGTTCGCCGCCCGGGAGGACTCGTGACCGCGACGGACATGCTCTCGGGAGCCTTCATGGTCGCCGGAGCACTGCTCAGCCTCGCCGCCGGGATCGGCGTGGTGCGCTTCCCGGACGTGCTCTCCCGGATGCACGCGGCGACCAAGCCGCAGATCCTCGGGCTGCTGCTGATCCTGATCGGAGTGGGGTTGCGGCTGCGTACCGGTGCGGAGGTCGCCACCCTGGTCCTGGTCGGCGTGTTCCAGTTGGCGACCGCGCCGGTGGCCGCCCAGATGGTGGGGCGGGCGGCCTACCGCTCCGGCCGCCACCGTCCGGACCTGCTGGTGGTGGACGAACTCGCCGACGCCGCACCCACCACCCCCGACTCGTAAGGAAGGGCCCCCTGTTATCGGATTCGGTAGAGGAAGGGGCCCTTCCTAACCGGTGGGCGGGGTGGGACGAGAGGGCGTCCCAATTTGGGGCAGGTGGGGATTTGGGCATGGACGTATTGCCGCCGTGCGACCGGATCGCGAACCTACCCAGTGGTGATCGTCGATGTTGTTAGGCGATCGGCTCCGGTGTCGGCCCACCGGCGTACCCGGAGCGAGCCGACCCCTCAACCCTGGAGGACATGTGAGATCCCGCCTGCTCCGCGCCGTCGGCGTCCCCGCCCTGGTCGTCGCCGCGGCGCTCGCGTCGACCGGTGCCGCCCCGTACGCGTCGGCGACCTCGGCCGCCGTCGGGGGCCCGGTCGGCGTACTCGCCGCGCCGGACATCCCGCTGGCCAACGTGAAGGCACACCTGACCCAACTCCAGTCGATCGCCACCGCCAACGGCGGCAACCGGGCGCACGGGCGCCCCGGCTACCTCGCCTCGATCAACTACGTCCGGGCACAACTGGACGCGGTCGGCTTCACCACCTCGGTGCAGTCGTTCACCTACAGCGGGGCGACCGGCTACAACCTGATCGCGGACTGGCCCGGCGGTGACCCGTCCAACGTACTGATGACCGGGGCGCACCTCGACAGCGTCACCGCGGGACCGGGCATCAACGACAACGGCTCGGGCTCGGCGGCGATCCTGGAAGTTGCGCTCGCGGTGGCGCGGGCGAACCTCACCCCGGCGAAGCATCTGCGTTTCGGCTGGTGGGGCGCGGAGGAGCTGGGGCTGCGCGGGTCGCAGTACTACGTCAACAACCTGCCGGCCGCGGAGCGTACGCGGATCAAGCAGTACCTCAACTTCGACATGGTCGGCTCGCCCAACGCCGGCTACTTCGTGTACGACGGGGACAACTCCGACGGTGTCGGCTCGGGCCCCGGGCCGGCCGGCTCGGCGCAGATCGAGCAGACCATCCAGGCGTACTTCACCTCGATCGGGGTGCCGACCCGGGGCACCGACTTCGACGGCCGCAGCGACTACGGGCCGTTCATCGCGGTCGGCATTCCGGCCGGCGGCACCTTCACCGGCGCCGAGGGCATCAAGTCCAGCGCCCAGGCCACGCTCTGGGGCGGGACGGCGGGCAGCGCCTTCGACCCCTGCTACCACCGGGCCTGTGACACCAGCACCAACATCAACGACACCGCGCTCAACCGGAACGCCGACGCGATCGCGTACACGGTCTGGGAACTGGCCGCGACCGCCCCGCCGCCGGGCACCACGGTCTACAGCGACACCTTCGAGACCGCGACCGGGTGGACCGCGAACCCCGCCGGGACGGACACCGCCACCCTCGGCCAGTGGGTCCGCGCCGACCCGGCGGCGACCAGTTCCGGTGTCGCCACCCAGCTCGGCACCACGGTCAGCGGCACGTTCGACCTGGTGACCGGCCCGCTCGCCGGCGCCAGCGCGGGGGATCACGACCTCGACGGCGGGGTCAGCAGCGTCCAGTCGCCGTCGATCAGCCTGCCGGGCAGCGGCACCCTGACGCTGTCGTTCTCCTGGTACCTGGCCCACCTCAACAACGCCAGCAGCGCGGACTACCTGCGGGTACGGGTGGTCGGCGGGAGTACGTCGACGGTGCTCAACGTGACCGGCGCCGCTACCAACCGGGCGGCCGCGTGGCAGAGCGCGAGCGTCAACGTCTCCGGGTTCGCCGGGCAGAGCGTACGGATCCTGGTCGACGCGGCGGACGCCAGCGGTGCCAGCCTGGTCGAGGCGGCCGTGGATGATGTGAAGATCGTCCAGAGCTGATCCCGGCACCGGGTGCCCGGACACCGTACGGGTCCGGGTGCCCGGTGCGGACCGTTCTCCAGCACTCTGCCGTTTATCGTGCTTTATGCACCGGACCGAGTGGCAGGGGTTCGGCTGAATACCCGGCCCACCCCGATAAACTGTCGGCATGATCGACTCCTCTGCCCAGGAGGGCAGTAGTAGCCAGCCGGGACAGACCCGGCATTTCTCATACCGACCGGCGAACCGGGGAGCCCTGAGCCCTCCGTGTTGATCGCGATCGGCCTTCTCCTGATCATCGTGCTCACTGCCGCGACGGGTTACTTCGTCGCCCAGGAGTTCGGTTACGTCGCGGTCGACCGCGGCAAACTCAAACAACTCGCCGACGCGGGAGACGCCTCGGCCGCCCGCGCCCTCAAGGTCACCGGACGGCTCTCCTTCATGCTCTCCGGCGCCCAACTCGGCATCACCCTGACCGCCCTGCTCGTCGGTTACGTCGCCGAGCCCTTCCTCGGCGACGGACTCGCCGACCTGTTCGGGGTCACCGGCGTACCGGAGGGCATCAGCATGCCGCTCTCCGTCGTGCTCGCCCTGGTCATCGCCACCGTCGTACAGATGGTCCTCGGCGAACTGGCGCCGAAGAACCTCGCCATCGCCCGTGCCGAGATGCTGGCGATGAAGCTCAGCCGCTCGACCGTGATCTACCTGACCATCGCCGGACCGGCGATCCGGCTCTTCGACGCCGCCGCCACCCGGCTGCTGCGTCGGGTCGGCATCGAACCGATCGAGGAACTGCCCAGCGGTGCGACCCCGGAGGACCTCGAACAGATCATCGCCGAGTCACGCGAGGAGGGGCAGCTCGACGCGGCCATGTCGACCCTGCTCGACCGGGGGCTGGATTTCCGCCAGCTCACCGCCGCCGAGGCGATGGTGCCCCGGGTGGCGGTGCACACCGTACAGGCCAACGAACCGGTCAGCCGCCTGGTCGAGCTGCTCGACACCGGCCACTCCCGGTTCCCCGTACGCGGCACCGAGGGCGTCGACGACGTGGTCGGGGTCGCCGGCATCTCCGACGTACTCGGGGTGCCACCGGAGCGGCGGGCCACCACCATGGTCGCCGAGGTCGCCGTACCCCCGTTGCTGGTCCCCACCACGCTGCCGCTGCCGACGGTGCTGGACCGGCTCCGGTCCGGGCACCGCCAGCTCGCCTGCGTGGTCGACGAGTACGGCGGCTTCGCCGGTGTGATCACGCTGGAGGACATCGCCGAGGAGCTGGTCGGGCCGATCCGGGACGAGGACGACCCGCCCGAGCCGACCCCCGTTCGACAGCCGGACGGCTCCTGGGTGGTGCCCGCCCGCTGGCGGATCGACGAGGTTGCCGACAGCACCGGCATCGCCCTGCCCGAGGCTCCCGAGTACGACACCCTCTCCGGGCTCGTGATGCGGGAGCTGGGTCGGGTGCCGGAGGTCGGTGACCGGCTGGAGATCAACCTGTCGGCCGAATCCGAACACCCGCGCCCGCAGCAGCCGAGGGCACTGGTCGAGGTGCTCGCGGTCGACCGGCACGTCGCCGACTCGGTCCGGCTGGCCGTGGTCGCCGGGCACAGCGCGCGCGGCGCCGGCTCCGAGCACCCCGAGGTGACCGCATGAGTACGACCTGGGCACTGCTCATCTCCATCCTGTTGCTCGCGTTGAACGGCTTCTTCGTGGCGGCCGAGTTCGCGCTGGTCGCAAGCAAGCGCTACCGCCTGGAACAGGCGGCCGCCTCCGGTGGCCGTGCCGCCAAGGCGGCCCTGGACGGGGTACGCGAACTGGGGCTGATGCTCGCCGGGGCGCAGCTCGGCATCACCGTCTGCACGCTGGGGCTCGGTGCGCTCGCCGAACCGGCGATCGAACACCTGGTCAGCCCGGTGCTCGGCGCGGTCGGTCTGCCCGAGGCACCGAGTCACGTGATCGCCCTGCTCTTCGCGCTGCTGCTGGTGACGTTCCTGCACCTGGTCGTCGGTGAGATGGCGCCGAAGTCGTGGGCGATCACCGACGCCGAGCGCTCCGCGGTGCTGCTGGCGTTGCCGTTCCGCGGCTTCGCCCGGGTGGCCCGCCCGGTGCTCACCGCCCTGAACGGGCTCGCCAACGCGACCCTGCGGCTGGTGAAGGTACGACCGCAGGACCAGTTGGCCCAGGTGCACGGGCCGGAGGAACTGCGGATGCTGCTGGAACAGTCGGCCGAGCACGGGTTGCTCGCCGCCGACCAGCAGCAACTACTCACCAGCATGCTGGAGTTGCAGGGCACCACGGTGGCCGACGTGATGGAGCCGGTCGACCGGATCGTCTCGGTGCGCCTGGACGACAGCGCGGACCGGATCGAGGCGGTGAGCCGGGACAGTGGCCGGTCCCGGCTGGCCGTACTGGACCGGCCGGGTGTGGTGGCCGGGATGGTGCACGTGCGCGAGGCGGTACGCGCCACCACGGCCGGCCGGCCGGCGACGGCGGGGGAGCTGATGACCCCGGTGTTCAGTCTCGCCGCCACCGCGACGGTGACCGAGGCGGTGGCCGCCATGCGGGCCCGCCAGGCGCAACTGGCGCTGGTCACCGACCGGGCCGGGATCGGCCGGCCGGTCGGCTTCGTGGCCCTGGAGGATCTCCTGGAGGAGGTCATCGGGGAGTTCGACGACGAGACCGATCCCGTCCCCCGAGGCCGCCGACTCCGCTGAAGCCACGCCGGCTGGGCCGCTCGGCACGGTGTAAGGAAGGGCCCCTTGTTATCGGATTCCGATAACAAGGGGCCCTTCCTTACCCGCTGGGGGAGGATCGGGAATGTGTCAGCGGATGCGGGGTTCGCCGTCCGTACCGTGCTGACCAATCCGAGCACCCGTCCCGGGCTGCTCCTGCCGGGGCGGGTCACCATCGTCGGCGGCAGCGAGGCGGTGCCGGTCGATCACGTGGTGGTCGGCCTGGTCACCCGGGCCGAACCGGCCGACGGCGGCGACGGTTACGTCGACGTGGAGTTCGGTCGGGTGCCGGTCGCCGGGGCGGTGGTGCTGGCACCGGGGGAGTGTCGGGCGGTCACCTTCGCCGCACCCATGCCCTGGGAACTGCCGGTCACCGTGGTCGACGGCCGTCCCCGGCTCAACCTGCCGATGGATCTGCGGACGGAGGTGGCTCTCGGCCCGTGCCTGGACCGGGGCGGCCTGAGCCGGATCTTCGTCCATCCACTGCCGGCCCAGGAGCGGATCCTGGAGATGTTCGGCGAACTGGGCTTCACCCTGCGTCAGGTCGGGTTGCAGCAGGGGACCCTGCCCGGGGTCGAGCAGACCCTGCCGTTCCACCAGAAGATCGGCTACTGGGCGGCACCGCTCTACGGTGGTCCGTTCTCCGAGATCGAACTGACCTTTCTGGCCAGCGCCGAGCAGTTGCAGGTGGTCTTCGTCCTGGACCGCCGGCTCGCGCTCGCCGGGGCGAGCCATGTGAGCCTGACCCGGTTCCGGGTCCGGCACGCCGACGTCGACCAGCTCAACTGGGCCAGGGTGGTGGACAGCTGGGTACGCCACGCGGTGGCCCGGCACGCCGCGGTCCGCTCCGGCGCCCAGGATGGTCCACCGCTGCCCGAGTCGGTCAACACCTCCCGGCCGCCGGACCTGCCGCCGGAGGGCGAGGGTATTTCCGGCACCGCTGGCGGCGAGGGCGGCATCTGATCCGCCCTCGCCGACGGCTGGCGGTGGTTCAGCCCGCGCTGGCGGTGGTTCAGCCCGTTGGCGGTGGTTCAGCCCGCGCTGGCGGTGGCGAGTTTCAGGCCGAAGCCGAGGAACAGCACCCCGACGCCGCTGGTCACCGCCGCGGCCAACCGCCGCCGCCTGCGGAACTGGGCCGCCAGGTAGGTGCCGGTGAGGATCAGCACGGTCAGGTAGAGCACGCTGGCGACCTGCGCGATCAGCCCGAGCAGCAGGAACGACAACGCCGGGTAGGAGTAGGTCGGGTCGACGAACTGGATGAAGAACGAGATGAAGAAGAGGATCGCCTTCGGGTTGAGCAGGCTGATCACGGCGGCCCGCCGGAACGGGCTGCGGGACGTGGCCGGCTCGGCCGAGTCGATCAGCCGGGGTGCCGACGGGTCGTTGCGGGACCGCCAGCGCCGCCATGCGCCGCGCAGCATGGTCAGCCCGACATAACCGAGGTACGCCGCACCGCCGTACTTGATCACCATGAAGATCGGCGGGTACGCCTGGAGCAGCGAGGCCACACCGGCGGCGGAGAGCACCATCAGCACCGTGTCGCCGAGGAACACCCCAGCCGCCGCCTGGTAGCCGACCCGGATGCCGCGTTTGGCGGCGGTGGAGAGCACGAAGAGCGAGTTCGGCCCGGGCAGCAGCACGATGGCGACGGTGCCCAGCACGTAGGTCCAGATGTCGGTGATCCCCAGCACGGGCGCCATCATCGCGCTTCCGGTGCTGTCCGGCGAAGCATTTCCTGGAGCGTGATCTGTGCCTTCGGCCACTCGTCGGCGGTCATCGCGTACAGCACGGTGTCCCGCCACGAGCCGTCGGGCCGCTGCCGATGGCGCCGCAGCACCCCTTCGCGCTGGGCGCCGAGTCGTTCGATCGCCCGCTGTGAGCGGATGTTACGGATGTCGGTGTGCCAGGCGACCCGTTCCGCCCCCAGTTCCTCGAAGGCGCGGGTGAGCAACAGCAGCTTCGCCTCGGTGTTGATTCCGGTACGCCAGTGCGCCCGCCCCAGGAAGGTGTGCCCGATCGAGACAGCCCGGCGGGGCTCGTCGATCTCGTAGTAGGAGGTGCTGCCGACGATCTCGCCGGTCCGGGTGCAGCGCTGTACCCAGGGCACCCGCTGGCCGGTGTGGTGGGCGCGGAGCGCCTCCGCGACGATCGCGGCCAGTTCGTCACGGTGCCGGGGGCGCGGGTGAGCGAGGTGGCGCCAGACCTCTTCGTCGTCGGTGGCCTGGTGGAGTTCGTCGGTGTGGGCGGGGTCGAGCGGTTCCAGTCGGACGTGGGTGCCGGTCATGGTGGCCGGGGTGTGCCAGGGCGAGCGGGGTGGGCGCAGGTAGTCGGGGATCGGTGCGCTGACTCCGGCGTCCGGCTCGGGTGGGCCGGGCACCGTCCGCAGCGGCACCACCCCGGCCCAGTACGGCAGGGCGTAGTCCTCGGGTTCGTCGACCACGGGGCCGACCCGGGCCCGGACCGAGACCTCGCGTAGCGGCAGGGCGAGCACCGCGGTCTCGGCGAGTTCCTTCCTGGTCGGCGGTCGGCTCTGCGCCGCCCGGCCCCGGCCCACCCGCTCGACCAGCGCGGTCATCGCGGCCTGCTTCTCCGCCTCGTCGGTGACGAGGTGCGCGGTGCCGTGCGCGATGACCGAGCGGTAGTTGGCGCTGTGGTGGAACTGGGAACGGCCGTAGACCAGTCCGTCCAGCAGCGTGACGCTGAGGCAGACCGGGAGCCCGGCCGGTCCCCGGGCGGCGAGCAGGGGTCGGCTGCCGGTGGAGCCGTGCAGGTAGACCGTCTCGCCGACGCGGACGTGCAGGGTCGGCAGTACCCGGGGTTCGCCGTCAACGGTGAAGGCCAGTGCGCAGTGGTACGCCTCGTCCAGGATCTCGTGCGCGGTGGCCTGCTGGTAGTCCATCCGGTTCCGGCCTCGGCTGGCGGTGGTCCGTTCCGTCTGCTGGTACACCTGGCGCCTCCGCGATTGTTCTAGTACAGTCTGCTGACTGTGGCAGCACATTATCAGGTCGAGGGTGGTACGGCAGCAGAGATTTCAGCCAGCGTGGAAACCGGCGTACGCACCGGTGCGCTTGCCCCGGGCGTCGCCCTGCCGTCGGTGCGGGCCCTCGCCGAACGCCTCGCGGTCAGCCCGGGCACCGTGGCCAAGGCGTACCAGGCGCTGCGCCAGCGCGGACTGGTGGAGACGGCCGGACGGCACGGCACCCGGATCCGGCACCGCCCACCGGTCGCCGCCGCCCGTTCGGCGCTGCGGGTGCCGCCGGCCGCCGGCGCGCTCGACCTCTCCACCGGTGAACCCGACCACCGGCTGCTTCCCTCGCTCGGCCCGCACCTGGCGGACCTCGCCGTCACCACCGGTGACCCGATCGGCTACGCCGACGCGGGTGTCCTGCCCGAGCTGGTCCGGCTCGCCAGCCGGCGACTGGCGGCCGACGGCGTGCCGACGGATGCGATCACCGCGACCAACGGGGCCCTCGACGGAATCGAGCGGCTGCTCACCGCCCATCTGAGCCCCGGTGACCCGGTCGGAGTCGAGGATCCCGGCTGGGCCAACCTGCTCGATCTGGTCGCCGCGCTGGGGCTACGACCGGTCGGGGTGCCGGTCGACGACCACGGCCCCACCCCAACCGGCGTACGGGCCGCGCTCGCCGTCGGCGTACGCGCCCTCGTGGTCACCAGCCGGGCACAGAACCCGACCGGTGCGGCCGTCACCGCCGACCGGGCGACGGAACTGCGCGAACTGCTCCGGGCCCGGCCCGACCTGCTGCTGATCGAGGACGACCACGCCGCCGAACTCGCCCAGGTGCCGCTGCACAGCCTCGCCGGAACGACCCGGAGCTGGGCCTTCGTCCGGTCGGTCAGCAAGCCGTACGGCCCCGACCTGCGCCTGGCCGTGCTCGCCGGGGACGAGGCGACCGTCGCCCGGGTGGCCGGTCGGATGCGGGTCGGTGCGGGCTGGGTCTCCACCCTCCTGCAACGGCTCGCGATCCGGCTCTGGCGGGACCCGGCGGTGGGTGTCCAGGTGCGCGCTGCGGGGGAGAGCTACCAGCGCCGCCGCCAGGCACTCCGGACGGCGCTGGCACGGCGCGGCGTGACCAGTCATGGCGAGACCGGGATCAACGTCTGGCTGCCGGTGCCGGACGAGACCCGCGCGGTCGCCGGGCTCCGGGACGCCGGGTACGCGGTCGCACCCGGCTCGCTCTACCGGCTCGGCACCGGCCCGGCCGTCCGGATCACCATCAGCCCGCTCACCGACGACGACATCGAGCCGCTCGCCGACGCGCTGCTGCGGGCGACCACCGTCGGCGTACCGTCCCCGTTCGGCGCCTGAGGCACGGTCCCGCGCAGGCGAGCGGGGCGCCGGGCAGCGGTCCGGCCGACCGGTGGGGACGGCGGGGCGGGTGGGGGGAGTGACCGTGCCGGAACGGGGTAGGAGAGCATCCATGGCGCAGACCCGGACCGCCCCCGGCGCACAGGAGTTCATCCCGCCCGGCGTACGTAGCCTGACCGCGCTGCGCGAGGCCGCCGCCTCCTGCCGGGGCTGTGAGCTGTACGTCGACACCACCCAGACGGTCTTCGGGCGGGGTGCCGTACGCGCTCCGGTGGTGATGATCGGTGAGCAGCCCGGCGACATCGAGGACCGGGAGGGGGTGCCGTTCGTCGGCCCGGCCGGGAAGGTGCTGCGCCGCGCGGTCGACGACGCCGGACTGGAGCCGCGCCAGCTCTACCTGAGCAACGCGGTGAAGCACTTTCGGCACACGGTGCGGGGCAAACGGCGGCTGCACCAGACCCCGGACCAGGTGCACATCGTCGCCTGCCGGCCCTGGTTGGTCGCCGAGTTCGCCCTGCTGCGCCCGCAGGTGATCGTGGTGCTCGGGGCGATCGCGGCGAAGGCGCTGCTCGGCCCGTCGTTCCGGGTGACCAGGGAGCGCGGGGTGCTGCTGCCATGGCCGGAGTCGGCCCAGCGCCCGGCTGACTTCACCCGGCCGCCGGCCGCCGCGAACGGACGGGTCGGGCCGGTGGAACCGACCCGACTGCTGGCCACCATCCACCCGTCGGCGGTGCTGCGCGCCGACGACCGGGAGGACGCGTACGCCGGTCTGGTCGCCGACCTGACCGTGGTCGCCGGGGCGCTGGCCGCCTGAACTCCGCCGTACGTCGGCCGGTTGGGTTCGGCGATCCGGTCCATCCGGTCGAGCGGTGTGCGGATCGGGGTGTGCCCGCTCGGCCGGGCACCGAACCGGTGCCGGGCGGTGCCGTGCGGGTCGTCGTCGCGTCCGTTCGCGGTGGCGGTGCCGATGGCGCTAGCGTTGGCGACCGCGTCCGGTGGTGGCGCGGTGGTGCCGGCGGTGGAGCCGGGCCCGGACGCGAGGGGGTTGTACCGGTGCGGCTGACGGACTTCTGGGAGCGGCTGGAGCAGGTGTTCGGCCGGGCGTACGCGACCAGCATCGCCGCTGATCAGGTGCTGTCCCAGTTGGGCGGCCGGACGGTCCGGCAGGCGCTCGCCGAGGGCGAGGAGACGGTGGTCGTGTGGCGCGCGGTGGTCGCCGCGTACCCCGATCGAGTGCCGGCCCGACTACGCTGAGCTGCTGTTATGTCAATGCGGCGTGTCGTGCATGCTGTCGTACACCTGTTCGGCTATTGTCCACAGCTGGGTGCTCGTCCACAGCTCACGGCCGGTCGGCTGTTTTCTGTCGGACCTAGCGCCTAGCGTGTCCGCGTGACGAAAAGTTCAGCAAAGACGCCGGCGAAGGCAGGGGTGGCAACCATGGCGCCAGGACCTGACCGGGAGAAGGCACTAGACCTTGCTCTCGCTCAGATCGACAAGCAGTTCGGCAAGGGCTCGGTGATGCGACTTGGCGAACGGCCGGTCGTGCAGACCGCGGTCATCCCGACCGGCTCGATCGCGCTCGACGTGGCACTTGGTGTCGGGGGTCTGCCCCGGGGCCGGGTGATCGAGATCTACGGACCAGAGAGCAGCGGTAAGACCACCGTGGCGCTGCACGCGGTGGCCAGTGCGCAGCGGGCCGGCGGCATCGCCGCCTTCATCGACGCCGAGCACGCGCTCGACCCGGAATACGCCAAGGCGCTCGGGGTCGACACGGACGCGATGCTGGTCTCCCAGCCGGACACCGGTGAGCAGGCCCTGGAGATCGCGGACATGCTGATCCGCTCCGGCGCGCTGGACGTCATCGTGATCGACTCGGTGGCCGCACTCGTGCCCCGGGCCGAGATCGAGGGCGAGATGGGCGACAGTCACGTCGGCCTCCAGGCCCGGTTGATGAGCCAGGCGCTGCGGAAGATCACCGGTGTTCTCAACAACACCGGCACCACCGCGATCTTCATCAACCAGCTCCGGGAGAAGATCGGCGTCATGTTCGGCAGCCCGGAGACCACCACCGGTGGTCGGGCGCTGAAGTTCTACGCGTCGGTCCGGCTCGACGTGCGCCGGATCGAGAGCCTCAAGGACGGCACCGACGTGGTCGGTAACCGGACCAGGGTCAAGGTGGTGAAGAACAAGGTCGCCGCGCCGTTCAAGCAGGCCGAGTTCGACATCATGTACGGCAAGGGCATCTCCCGCGAGGGCTCGCTGATCGACGTCGGGGTGGAGCAGTCGATCATCCGCAAGTCCGGCGCCTGGTACACGTACGACGGCGACCAGCTCGGCCAGGGCAAGGAGAAGGCCCGGGAGTTCCTCAAGGAGAACCCGGACGTGGCCGCCGAGATCGAGAAGAAGATCCTGGAGAAGCTCGGTGTCGGTGTCAGCCCGAGCGACGCCGCCGGCGGGCCGGAGCTGCCGCCGGTGGACTTCTGACCGACCGCTGAACTCCACTCCTCATCGTGGCAGGACGACGTGGTGCCCGGTCGGGGCGCGGCTGGGATGCCGCACCACCCCGATCGGGCGGTAGCACTGTGGGGCGTTCGCGGCGGGGCCGTACCGCGAACGCCGATTCGACCGGGGACGGCGGCGATCCGACCGCTCCCGACCCCAACGGCTGGTCCGAGGACGAGCGGGGCTGGCCCGACGGCAGCACACTGGCGTCGGCCTCCGACCCGTCCGGTGCCGGTGATTCCGGCAGCGGTTCCGGGCAACCGGTGAGCGGTGGCCGCCGGCGTGGTCGGGGCCGGGACGACTCCGCCCCGGTTCCGCCCCGAGACGAGGCGGAGCTGGCCCGGGAGATCTGCCTGCGCCAGCTCGCCGTGCGTCCGCGTACCCGGGCGGAGCTGGCCGGCGCGCTGAGCCGGCGGGGGATCAGTGAGGAGATCGCCCACCAGGTGCTCGACCGCTACGACGAGGTCGGCATCATCGACGACGCCGCCTTCGCCCGTGCCTGGGTCACCAGCCGTCATCAGGGGCGAGGGCTGGCTCGCCGGGCTCTCGCCAACGAGTTGCGCCAGCGCGGTGTCGACCGTGACATCGCCTCCGAGGCGCTCGGTGAGTTGGACGAGACGACCGAGGAGGACACTGCCCGCGCCCTGGTGGAGCGGAAACTGCGCACCGCCCGGGGCACGCCGGAGGCGGTGTTCCGGCGCCTGGTGGGCATGCTCGCCCGTAAGGGCTATCCGCCGGGGGTGGCGATCCGGGCGGTGAAGGACGCTCTTGCCGCACAGAGCGCGGAGGCGGCCGAGTTCGCCGAGTACATCGACCCGGACGCGTTGGCCGACGCCGAGTCGGAGCTGGACCGGGGCGCCCGCGTGGAGGACCCGCCCGGTTGACGGTCGAGGTGCCGCCCGGCGGCCTGGCTCGTCCGGGTATGCCCGACCCTTCATGAGCTGCGGGTAGGCATCCGTGTGCCGTACGTCCGACTCATGCTGGATCATGAGTCCTTGACCGAAGGGCACCTCGCGACCTAGCCTCGCGTTACAGGTGAGACTGCCCGACCATTGCAGGCTAAACGCACAACATAGATCGCGTAACAGTACGGCATCACTTTGGCCAGTTCAGGGGCCAGATAGGCCGTTACCGGACAGGCCGGTCCGGTGACGGCGCACACGGTTTTCGGCCCCCGGCGGTGTACCCCAACACACCGCCGATGGAGCCTATCCTCGGCCAGCCGCCTCGGTCGGGCGTCTCAACAGCCGTAGGGCGCGTGACCAGGAGGGCGACCCTCCGGCGCCGGGACGGTGAGGGGAGGCGGCCATGACCGGGCGCGGGGACATCGGGTTGAGTCGCTGTGAGGCGTCGGCATGAGCGCGCTTGAGTGGGGGCTGCTCGCCGCGATCGCGGTGCTGGCCGCCCTCGTACTGACCGGACTGGTCCTGGGGGCTCGGGCGCTGCGCCGGCTCGGTGTCATAGGCGCCGGTCCGACCACCGACGACTCCGCCTTCGTCGCGGAGAAAGATCGTCAGGAGCAGTCGCTGGCGGCGCTGCGGTCAGCGGCCGACGAGGCGTACTCGACGGTGGACGCGGCCAAGTCGGCCGCCGCCGCGGCACGGGCCGAGGCCGCCGCCGCCAAGGCCGAGGCGAGCGCCGCGCGGGCCGAGGCACGCCGGGTCCTGGACGCGGCCCGGGTCGAGGCGGACACCGTGCTCGACCGGGCACACCGCCAGGCGGAGGCCGACGCCGAGCAGGTACGGACCGCGGCACGGCGCAGTGGCGAGCGGGAGATCGCGTCGCTCGCGGCCACCACGAAGGAACAGGCCGTCGAGGTCGAGCGGCGGGCCCAGCGGATGGACGAGCGCGAGCGGCTGCACACCGAGGAGGTCGAGCGGCTGGCCGAGCGGGAACGCCGGCTGACCACCGCCGCCGCCGACCTGAGCAGTCGCGAGGCCGCACTCGGCGTCCGGGAGGCGGCGCTCGCCGAGGCGGAGGAGCAACGTCGCCGGGAGATGGAGCGGATCGCCGGGCTGACCGCCGATGCTGCCCGGGGTGAGCTGGTCGAGTCGATCGAGGGGCAGGCCAAGCGCGAGGCGGCGATCCTGATCCGCGACATCGAGGCCGACGCGCGTAACACCGCCGACCAGCGGGCCCGGCACATCGTCGTCGACGCCATCCAGCGGGTCGCCAGTGAGCAGACCGCGGAGAGCGTGGTCAGCGTGCTGCACCTGCCGGGCGACGAGATGAAGGGTCGGATCATCGGGCGGGAGGGGCGCAACATCCGTGCCTTCGAATCCGTCACCGGGGTCAACCTGATCATCGACGACACCCCCGAGGCGGTCCTGCTCTCCTGCTTCGACCCGGTACGCCGGGAGATCGGCCGGCTCACCCTGGAGAAGCTGGTGCTGGACGGCCGGATCCACCCGCACCGGATCGAGGAGGTCTTCGAGACCGCCCGGCACGAGGTGGAGCGGCTCTGCCAGCGGGCCGCCGAGGACGCGCTGGTCGAAGTTGGAATCACCGAGATCCACCCGGAACTCGTCACCCTGCTCGGCCGGTTGCGCTACCGGACGTCGTACGGACAGAACGTGCTCAAGCACCTCGTCGAGACCGCGCACATCGCCGGGATCATGGCCGCTGAGCTGCGCCTGGACGCGCCCACGATCAAGCGCTGCGCGTTCCTGCACGACATCGGCAAGGCGCTCACCCACGAGGTGGAGGGGAGCCACGCGCTGATCGGCGCCGACCTGGCCCGTAAGTACGGGGAGTCGGAGGAGGTTGTGCACGCGATCGAGGCGCACCACAACGAGGTGCAGCCGCAGACCATCGAGGCTGTTCTCACCCAGGCGTCGGACGCCTGTTCCGGTGGTCGGCCGGGCGCCCGCCGGGAGAGCCTGGAGGCGTACGTCAAGCGGCTCGAACGGATCGAGGAGATCGCCGGCGGCAAGTCGGGCGTGGAGAAGGTCTTCGCGATGCAGGCGGGCCGGGAGATCCGGGTGATGGTGAAGCCGGACGACGTCGACGACATCGGTGCGGCGGTGCTGGCCCGCGACGTGGCGAAGCAGATCGAGGAGGAGCTGACCTACCCGGGTCAGATCCGGGTCACCGTCGTACGCGAGTCCCGGGTGACCGAGATCGCCCGTTGACCGTGCCGGGGCTTCCCGCTCCGGCGCTGGTCCTCCACCCGTCGAGCCCGTGATCGATTCCATGGGCGGTGTACGAGAACGTCCCCGCCGGGATCGCATGGCTGCTCTCCTGGCGGGGACGCCTGGTCGATCTGGGGCCGTCTCCCACTGCCCTGGGCTCTCTCTACCGCCCTGGGCCTGCCGGCTCTCTGTCCCCTACTAAGGGGTGCCGCCACCGGCGCTCGCCTGGGCGATCAGTGCGGTGGCCGGCGGGTTCTGCGCCGGGGTGTTGGCCGTCTTCCGACCACGCGCCAGCCGGCGCTGTACGTACTGGGCCAGCTTGGACAGGGAGTAGTTCACCACGATGAACATCACCGCGATGATCACGTAGGTCTGGATCGGGTTGCTCAGTACGCCGATGATCTGCTTGGCGATGTTGAGGGTGTCCTCGTAGGCGATGATGAAGCCCAGGGACGTGTCCTTGAGGACCACCACGAGCTGGCTGATCAGCGCCGGCAGCATGACGCGGAACGCCTGCGGCAGCAGGATCATCCGGGTGGTCTGCAACGGTGACAGGCCGATCGCGGCGGCTGCCTCCGCCTGACCGCCCGGCAGGCCCTCCATGCCGGACCGGAGGATCTCCGCGATCACCACCATGTTGTAGATGGTGAGGCCGATGACGAGGTACCAGAGGGTGTCGAAGCTGACGCCGAACTCGGGCAGACCGCGCGCGACGAAGAAGATGGTGAGAACCACCGGGAGTCCACGGAACACCTCGACGCAGACCCGGGTGATGGCGGAGAGCAGGGTGCTCAGCCCGCGCAGCAGGTACGACAGTGGCGTGCTCAGACCGGTGAACCGGCGGCGGGCCAGGCTCTTGAGCTGGATCCTCAGGATCGCCAGCAGCGTGCCGAGCACGAGCGAGGAGAGGATCGAGAGCGCGGCGGCGACCAGGGTCTGGCGGAAGCCGAAGCCGAGCCGGTCCCAGACCTGGCTGAAGTTCTCGTTGCCGGGGTCGATGAGCGGACCCCAGAGTTCCATCGACAACTGGCCCTTCTGGTCCAGCGGCCGGTAGATCAGGAAGTAGGCGGCGAGCAGCAGCGCGATGCCGACCGCGATGCTGCTGATCCAGGTGATCCTCCGCTGGCGGGGGCCCGGGACGTCGTAGAGGACGCTCGTCTGGCCGCTCATCGGGCCACCGCCTGACGCTTCTCCAGCCGGTCGAGAAGGGCGCCGAGGGGGACGGTCATGATGAGGTATCCGATCGAGATGCCGATGGCGACGGGGATGAACGCGAAGCCCTCGGCCGACGTGAGCTGGTCGGCGGACTGGGCGAGGTCGCCGACCACCCCGAAGAAGCCGGCCAGCGCCGAGTTCTTGATCATGGCGATGATGACCGAGCCGAGCGGCACCGTCGCGGCCTTCCATGCCTGGGGCAGCACCACGTGGCGCAGGTTCTGGCTGAAGGTCAGCCCCAGCGACCGGGCGGCCTCGGCCTGACCCGCCGAGACCGCGTTGACCCCGGAACGCAGCGCCTCGCAGACGAACGCCGCCGTGTAGAGCACGAGAGCGATGAGCGCGAAGCGGAAGTACGGCAGGTCCGTGCCGAGCCGCGTGAACAGCGAGTCGAGCAGGGGGATGCGCAGGAAGTCCGCGTTCGAGCCGAGTGCCGGCAGACCGAAGGCCGAGAAGAACATGACCACGGTCAGCGGCAGGTTTCGGAAGACCGTCACGTACGCGGTGCCGACCGCGCGCAGCGGGGGCACCGGCGAGATGCGGAAGACCGCCACGATGGCGCCCAGGATCAGGGCGCCGATCGCGGCGAGGAGACAGATCTGGAGGGTGACCCAGAAGCCACCCGCGAACACGTCGAAATTCTCGATCAGTACATCCACGTGTTTGCCTTCCCGCCCACTCTCCAGATCCGTCAGGTGTCCTAGTAGCGGTTCAGCGTGGGGGCGGTGCCGAGGGTGGCGCCGAACTTGCCGGCGGTGTCATCCCAGGCCTTCTTCCAGCGGCCGTCCGCGAAGATCTTCTCGAGCGTGTCGTTGATGAAGTTGCGGAAGTCGGTGTCTTCCTTCTTCACGCCGATGCCGTACGGCTCCTTGGTGAAGTTGTCGCCGGCCATCTTGAACGACGCCTCGTCCTTGGCGATGTAGCCGAGCAGGATCACGTTGTCGGTGGTGACCGCGTCGACCTGGGAACCCTTGAGGGCGTCCCGGCACTTGTCGTAGGTGTCGAAGAGCACGACCTGGCTCACGATGTCCTTGACGTGCTTCTTGATCTCCTCGGCCGGGGTCGAGCCGGTGACCGAGCAGACCTTCTTGGTGCCGTCGGCGAACGAGCCCGGACCGGTGATCGCGGTCTCGTTCTTGCGGACCATGATGTTCTGTCCGGCCTCGTAGTACGGGCCGGCGAACGCGATCCGCTCCTTGCGCTTGTCGTTGATCGTGTACGTGGCGGCGACCAGGTCGACGTTGCTGTTGACGATCACGTCCTCGCGTACCTTGGACGGCGCCTCGACGTACTCGATCTTGTCGGCCGGGATACCGAGCTCGCTGGCGATGAGCTTCGCGATCTCGACGTCGAAGCCCTCGGGCTTGCCCGAGAGACCCTTCAGACCGAAGCCCGGCTGGTCGAACTTGGTGCCGACGGTGAGCTTCTGCGCCTTGTTGAGCTTCTCCATGGTGCTGCCGGCCGCGAACGACTTGGCGGCACCGTCACCGGTGCCGCTGCCCGCGTCGTCTCCCCCGCCACAGGCGGCGAGGCTCACCGACAGGGCGGCGACGGCGGCGAGCGCCGCCATACGCTTGATACGCATCTTTTCGTTTCTCCTTCTTCGACGACGGAGCCCGCCGGGTCCGACGCGCCCCACAGTGGACACCTAGTGCGTCAGGATCTTCGACAGGAAGTCCTTGGCCCGCTCGCTGCGAGGATTGGCGAAAAACTCGGTCGGGGGAGCGTCCTCGACGAGCTGCCCGTCGGCCATGAAGATGACCCGGTTGGCGGCGTGCCGGGCGAAGCCCATCTCGTGGGTCACCACGACCATCGTCATCCCGTCCCGGGCGAGTGACGTCATCACGTCCAGCACCTCGCCGACCATCTCCGGGTCGAGCGCGCTGGTCGGTTCGTCGAAGAGCATCGCCTTGGGCTGCATCGCCAGGGCCCGTGCGATCGCCACCCGCTGCTGCTGCCCACCGGAGAGCTGCGCGGGGTACTTGTCGGCCTGGTTCGCGATGCCCACCCGGTCCAGCAGTGCCAGGGCACGCTCCCGTGCGGCGGCCGGCTTCTCCTTGCGTACCTTCACCGGGCCGAGCGTGACGTTCTCCAGGATCGTCTTGTGCGCGAAGAGGTTGAAGGACTGGAACACCATGCCGACCTCGCTGCGCAGCCGGGCCAGGGCCTTGCCCTCGGCCGGCAACGGCTCGCCGTCGAAGACGATGGTGCCCGAGTTGATCGGCTCCAGGCGGTTGATCGCCCGGCAGAGCGTCGACTTACCGGAGCCGGACGGCCCGATCACGACGACCACCTCGCCGCGACTGACCGAGAGGTTCACGTCGTGCAGCACATGGAGCGGGCCGAACCATTTGTTGACCCCGTCAAGCTTGATGAGCGGTTGGTCGGTCGCCGCGGTCATGCCCCCACCCGTCTGGTCTGTGGCCCCAACTGTGAGCCCCAGTCTGCTTTGGTTACGCAACTGTAGGGGACCTGACGTGCGGCGACGCAAACGATCTGGTCACGGGGCGATAACACGATCTGGACCGGCGTACGTGCCGCTGGGCTCACCTGGTCCGCTTGCGACAGCGGGCGTACCAGCTCTGGGCTGCGGAAACAGTCGCGAACGCAGGCCCCGGGTGCGGGTGGACGCCGCTTCGGGTGGTCAACCCGCTCCGGTCTGTCAATTAAAAGGATCACTCTCGCCGCGAAACTGTTCCCGTCCACCGTGGTCCGAGCCCTCTCGGGGACCGCCCGGCGTCTCGGCCCCTTGATTCGGGTACGTCGATCCGTCTGGAGCCGGTCGACCGGGGTGGACGGCCCAGCCCGGTGTCAGAAAACCTACTGCTACCGCTGGAATACGCTAAGTGAGTGCGGGGCGAAATCCAGAGCGGTAGAGTGTCACCACTCGATTACGGATGGTAGTGGGATAGGCGGATTTCGGCAGATATGGTCACAGACCGGTAACTTAGCCCCATGCGGCCTCGGCTGCCGGTCACCATCGTCAGTAGGGGCCGTTGCTGCGGCCGTGGCTGCGCACAGCGAGGAGGCGGCGTGACCGAGCTGTGGAATTGGAAGATCGACGACCGTATGACGGTCGCGGAGGTCAGTACCGCGCTTGCCGACGTACTCGGCCTGGCGGTGGTGTCGATGGGCGCGGCCGATCCGGCCCGGTTGCCACTCGACGCGGTGGTGTGCGACGTCTGGCTCCGGCCCGGCGAGTTCCCCACCTCGGTGGACTGTTACGGGATCCCGGACGGGGTGCCCGAGGTCGGGGTGATCGCGGCGTTCGCCCGACGGCTCGGTCGGCCGTGTCTGTTCGTGGACGACACGCTCGACCCCGGGCGGCACCTGCTGGTCGGATCGGACGGCACCATCCGTCCGGTGCACCTCGACGTGACTGAGGACGACGACGGGGACGTCCTGAGCAACCTGCGACTGTGCAGCACGCACAGCCCTCGGTGCCGGGCCTGGTCGCAGTGTCACCAGTCGCAGTGGGCACCGGATTCGGTCGTGCCGGCGCTCGCCGCGGCCTGATCAGCCGCCCTGGCGAGCGCCGGGGGCGCCGTCGGGCCGTGCCGAGGGATGGCGGCGGGCCCGCGCCAACCGGCGTGGGCGGGTGCGTCGACCGGTGGTGGTCGGTGCGCGCCGGGCCGGTTGCCGGCCGGCGGCAGCTGCCCGACCGGCGTCGGATGGCGGCCGGGGTTGGAAACCGGCCGGGGTCAGCTGGCGGCCGGGGCAATCCCGGCACTGCGGTCGCCGACCGCGGGTGAAGCGCCGGCCGCGGCCGAAGCCGGGCCACCGCCCCGGACCACGAGCTGATCCAACAGGGTCTGGGTAGCCTCCGCCACGGCTGCGACCGCGGCGTGGAAGGCCGCCGAGTTGTGCGCCGCAGGCGTACGGAATCCGGAGATCTTCCGTACGTACTGCAACGCGGCCGCCTCGACATCGGCCGGCGTCACCTCCTCGGCGTACGGCTCACG
Source organism: Micromonospora pisi (assembly GCF_003633685.1). Taxonomy (NCBI): domain Bacteria; kingdom Bacillati; phylum Actinomycetota; class Actinomycetes; order Micromonosporales; family Micromonosporaceae; genus Micromonospora; species Micromonospora pisi. The sequence goes on from NZ_RBKT01000001.1 coordinate 6,097,204, forward strand.
AAGGGTCTTGATGCTGCGGCACATGATTCCTCCTGGTCCGGGCGCTGGCAGCCGGTAGACGACCGCCGCTTCGGCGCCTACTCTGCCACCGGGTCGGCGCTGTCGCCGTCCCCACACGGTCGATCGCTGACGGGTCGACCCGGCCCCGGCTCACCGCTGGCCCACCCGGCCCGGACGGGGCTGGGCAGACGGCTACGCTTGGTGGCCGTGGGAGAGGGGCTTGCGACAGTGTCGAAGAGCTACAAGGTCGTGACCTACGGCTGCCAGATGAACGTGCACGACTCGGAGCGGATCTCCGGCCTGCTGGAGCAGGCCGGTTACGTACGCGCCGCCGAGGTCGACGATCCGGACGTGGTGGTCTTCAACACCTGTGCCGTACGCGAAAACGCCGACAACCGGCTCTACGGGAATCTCGGTCATCTCCGCCCGGTCAAGGACAAGCGTCCCGGCATGCAGATCGCGGTCGGCGGGTGCCTGGCGCAAAAGGACCGCAGCGAGATCGTCCGCAAGGCGCCCTGGGTCGACGTGGTCTTCGGCACCCACAACATCGGCTCGCTGCCGGTGCTGCTGGAGCGGGCCCGGCACAACTCCAGCGCCGAGGTGGAGATCCTCGAATCCCTCGACGTCTTCCCGTCCACCCTGCCGACCCGGCGCGAGTCGACCTACGCCGGCTGGGTGTCGATCTCGGTCGGCTGCAACAACACCTGCACGTTCTGCATCGTGCCCTCGCTGCGCGGCAAGGAGAAGGACCGCCGCCCCGGCGACGTGCTGGCCGAGGTGCGCGCGCTGGTCGCCGAGGGCGTCCTCGAGGTGACCCTGCTCGGGCAGAACGTCAACTCGTACGGCGTCGAGTTCGGTGACCGGCTCGCCTTCGGCAAGCTGCTGCGCGCCACCGGCGAGATCGAGGGGCTGGAACGGGTCCGTTTCACCAGCCCGCATCCGAAGGACTTCACCGACGACGTGATCGCGGCGATGGCCGAGACGCCGAACGTCTGCCACTCGCTGCACATGCCGTTGCAGTCCGGCTCGGACGACGTACTGAAGGCCATGCGCCGCTCCTACCGGTCCGACCGCTACCTGGGGATCATCGAGAAGGTCCGGGCGGCGATGCCGGACGCGGCGATCACCACCGACATCATCGTGGGCTTCCCCGGCGAGACCGACGCCGACTTCGAACGCACCCTGGACGTGGTTCGTGAGGCCCGGTTCTCCTCCGCGTTCACGTTCCAGTACTCGAAGCGTCCCGGCACCCCGGCCGCGACCATGGACGGCCAACTGCCGAAGCAGGTCGTGCAGGAGCGCTACGAGCGGCTGATCGCCGCCGTCGAGGAGATCACCTGGGCGGAGAACAAGAAGCTGGTTGGCGAACCGGTCGAGGTGCTGGTCGCGGTCGGCGAGGGGCGTAAGGACGAGCGGACCGGGCGGATGTCCGGCCGGGCCCGCGACGGCCGGCTGGTGCACTTCGACGGTGGTCCCGACGCCGGCTCGATCCGACCTGGCGACATCGTGCACACCGTGGTCACGTACGCCGCGCCGCACCACCTCAACGCCGACGGGGCGCCCCAGGCCCACCGTCGGACCCGGGCCGGCGACGCGTACGAGGCGGGGCGCGTTCCGCGTACCTCCGCCGTCTCGCTCGGCCTGCCCACCCTCGGCGCGCCCCTCTCCATCCCCACCGCCGCCGCCTGCGACCGCTGAAGCGAAAGGAAGGGCCCCTTGTTAACGCCTCGGGTTCTGGGGATCGTTGCAACGCCTGAGTGTTTCAGGGGTTGCAGTGTTCGAGAGCCGTTCGGATCGTCGGTCGCAGGGTCGTAAGCAACTCCGTGCCGAACGTCAGGCATATTTGGATCTTGTGGCGCGGGGTGTGGGTACGAGTGAGGCGTGTCGCCTGGTGGGGGTCAACCGGAGGACCGGTCACCGCTGGCGGTATGGCAGGGAAAGCCAGACGAAGGCCGGGTGGCAGAGCGATCGAGGCTCCGCCGTCCGGCCTTCGTCTGGGTCGGCCCGCTACTTGTCGCAGGACGAGAGGATCGTGATCGCGGACCGGCTTCGTGAGGGTGCGTCGCAGGCGGCGATCGCGGTGGAGTTGGGGCGTCCGGCCTGCACGATCAGCCGGGAGATACGCCGTAATCGTCATCCGGGTAGTGGTGTTTACCGGCCCTACGCCGCGCAGGAGCGTGCTGACAGTCGGCGTCCACGTCCGAAGCCCGGCAAGATCGCCGCCCACCCCGAGCTACGCGCCCTGGTGCAGGGAAGGCTGGATCTCAGACACAGTCCCGAGCAGATCAGCCGTCGGCTCCGCAGGGACTTCCCCGAGCGAAGCGAGTTGCACGTGTCTCACGAGACGATTTACCAGGCGCTCTACGTCCAGGGCCGTGGCGAGTTACGCCGAGAACTCACCGCGGCCCTGCGGACCGGACGCGCCGTGCGCCGACCCCGCCGGCAGCCAGGGCAACGTCAGACCCGCTTCGTCGCACCGATGCTCATGATCAGTGACCGGCCGGCCGAGGTCGAGGACCGGGCCGTGCCCGGACACTGGGAAGGCGACCTGATCATCGGCAAGGACAGTGCCTCCGCGATCGGCACCCTCGTCGAACGCGCCACCCGCTACGTCCTGCTCGTGCACCTGGGCCACGACCGGACCGCCGACCACGTCCGCGACGGCCTACTCGCCACGATGAACACCCTGCCCACCCACCTGAAACGCTCCCTGACCTGGGACCAGGGCGGCGAGATGGCACTACACCACGAGTTCACCATGGCCACCGACATGCCGGTCTACTTCTGTGACCCGCACTCACCCTGGCAACGCGGCTCGAACGAGAACACCAACGGACTACTCCGCCAGTACTTCCCCAAAGGCACCGACCTGTCCACCCACAGCCCGGAACACCTCGCCGCCGTCGCCGCCGAACTCAACGGCCGACCACGCAAAACGCTCGGCTGGGACACCCCAGCCGAGCGTCTCGCTAAGCTCCTAGCCGTCACCGGCTAGCCATCGTGTTGCAACGACCCCTGGAATCCGCCCGCTATGCGTTAACAAGGGGCCCTTCCTTTCCCGCGTTACGGGCTGATGCGGTCGCGCGCCCCGTCAACGGGAAGGGGCCCTGGCCACGGCGAAGGGCCTCCTGTCACCGGTGACGGTGGCAGGAGGCCCTTCGCGTTACTGCCGTTGGGTCAGCTCGCCTGCTCGGCGAGCTGGAGGAACTGACGCTTGGCGGCGAGCGCCGACTCGGCCTCGCGGATCCGCTTCGCGTCCCCGGACGCCTGCGCCCGAGCCAGTCGCTGCTCGGCCTCGGCCACCTGGTCACGCATCTGCACCAGCAGCGGGTTCGCCGACGGCTCGGTACGCCGCCAGGCCGAGTCCATCGCCTGGCGAACCTTCTCGTCGATCACCCGCATCCGGCGGTCCAGACCGGCCGCTGCCTCGCGAGGCACCCGACCCGCGTCGTGCCACTGGCCCTGGATCTCGCGCAGTTTGGCCTGTGCCGACCGGGGGTCGGCCTCCACGTCCAGCGCCTCGGCCTCGGCCAGCAGTGCCTGCTTGCGCTCCAGGTTGCCGCGCTGCTCGTTGTCCCGGGCGGAGAAGACCTCGCTCCGACGGGAGAAGAAGGCGTCCTGCGCGGCCCGGAACCGGTCCCACAGCTTCTGCTCGGCCTCCTTCGAGGCGCGCGGAGCGGCCTTCCACTCCGTCATCAGGTCCTTGAGCCGGTTCGCCGTGGCCGCCCAGTCGGTCGACTCGGCGAGCGACTCGGCCTCGGCGACCAACTCCTCCTTGGCTCCCTGCGCCTGCTTGCGCTGGGCGTCCAGAGTGGCGAAGTGGGCGCCCCGACGGCGGGTGAAGCCGTCCCGCGCCGCGGCGAACCGCTTCCAGAGTTCACCGTCGGTCTTCTTGTCGACCCCCCGGATCGTCTTCCACTCGTCGAGGATCTCCTTGAGTCGGTCACCGGCGGTCTTCCAGCCGGTCGACTCGGCGGCCAGCTTCTCGGCCTCCTCCACCAGCGCGGTCTTGCGCGCCAGTGCCTCGGTCCGAGCCGTCTCGCGGGCCGCTCGGGCCTCGCCCGCCTTCTCCTCGGCGACCCCTGCCAGCTTCTCCAGCCGGCTGGCGAGCGCGTCGATGTCACCGACCACGTGTGCCTCGGCCAGGGTGCTGCGGAGTCGCCGTACGCTCGCCAGCGAGTGTGCCGCGTCGGCGGCGCCGGAGTTGAGCCGCGCCTCGATCAGGTCCACCTCGGTGACCAGGTCGGCGAAGCGGCGGGCGAAGTGCGCCAGCCCCTCCTCCGGTGCACCAGCCTGCCAGGAACCGACCACCCGCTCGCCCTCGGCCGTCTTGACGTAGACCGTGCCGTCCGCGTCCACCCGTCCGAAGGCCGTCCAGTCGCTCATGTGCCCATCCTCGTTCTCCCGGCGCCGCCGAAGAGAAGGATCCCCCGGGGTCGCCGCCACGGCGCAGTCATATATTGCAGCGAAGTTTCTCCCGGCATTGTCACAGGTCCAACCCGGTCCGCGTCGAGCGCCTGTGGCCGACCGTGACCATACGGTGTCCTTGACCATGGCCGATCGGTGTGCAAGCGGGTGTAAGGTCCGAACCCGGCTACGGTGGTGGCGTGTCTCTGGTCGCCGCCGCCATCTGCCCGAATCCGCCGCTGATCGTGCCCGAGATCGCCGGTGCGGACGCCGCCGAACTCGACGAGATGCGGACAGCCGTCGATGCCGCGATCGTCAGGTTACTTTCCGTCAGGGCGGATGCGGTGCTGGTGGTCGGTGGCGGCACCCGGACGGAACGGTTCACCTATCCGTACGCGGGTAGTTTCTCTCCGTGGGGAGTGTCGAGCGGTTTCGTGCTCGGTCAGTTGCCGACCGGTGGCCAGCCGACCGGTGGCCAGCCGGCCGGTCGCCAGCCGGCCGGTACGCCGGTCACCCCGCTGAGCCTGCTCGTCGGTGGCTGGCTGCTGAGCCGGCACGACCTCGGTGACCGGGCCCTGATGCTGGACGCCGTCGCCACCGACGCCCCCGCCGCCGACTGCGCCGGTCACGGAGTCGAGTCGAGCGGACGCCGTCCCCGGATCGCCATGCTGGTGCTCGGCGACGGCTCGGCCTGCCGGGGCGAGAAGTCGCCCGGCTACGACGACCCGCGCGCGGACGCGTACGACGAAGGGGTTGCCTCCGCCCTGGGTGACGCGGACTCCGACGCCCTCCTCGGCCTGGATCCGTCGCTCTCGGCCGACCTGCGGGTGGCCGGCCGGGCGGCCTGGCAGGTCCTGGCCGGTGCCGCCTCGGCCGCCGGAGCCGGGTGGACCGGCGAGCTCTCGTACTGTGGGGCGCCGTACGGTGTCGGCTACTTCGTGGCCAACTGGGAGCGGGAGGGAACGCGATGAGCCTCGTGGTCGCCGTCGTCGGGCCGACCGCCGCCGGAAAGTCGGACCTGAGCATCGGCCTGGCCGAGGCGCTCGGTGGGGAGGTGGTCAACGCCGACTCGATGCAGCTCTACCGGGGGATGGACATCGGCACCGCCAAGCTCACCGTGGCCGAGCGGGCCGGGGTGCCGCACCACCTGCTGGACATCTGGGACGTCACCGAGCCGGCGAGCGTCGCGGAGTACCAGCGGCTGGCCCGGCGGGCTGTCGACGACATCCTGGCCCGGGGGCGGGTGCCGTTGCTGGTCGGCGGCTCGGGTCTGTACATCCGGGCGGTGCTGGAGGAGTTCGAGTTTCCCGGCACCGACCCGGTGCTGCGCGCCCGGCTGGAGGCCGAACTGGCCGAGGTGGGGCCGGCGCCGCTCCACGCCCGGCTGCGCGAGGTCGACCCGGAGGCGGCGGCGAGCATCCTGCCGGGCAACGGGCGGCGGATCGTCCGTGCGCTGGAGGTGATCGAACTCACCGGCGGCCCGTTCACCGCCGCGCTGCCGGACCCGAAACCCTGGTACGAATCGGTGCAACTCGGCGTGGACCGGGACAACGCGTCGCTGGATGAGCGGATCGCCACCCGGGTCGACCGGATGTGGGCGGCGGGGCTGGTCGACGAGGTACGCGGGCTGGTCACCCAGGGCCTGCGGGAGGGGCGTACGGCCGGCCTGGCCCTCGGCTACCAGCAGGTGCTGCGCATGCTCGACGGGGAGTTGACCGAGGCGGAGGCGCACGCCGAGACGGTTCGCAAGACCCGGCGGTTCGTCCGCCGCCAGCGCACCTGGTTCCGCCGCGATCCCCGCATCCAGTGGCTGGACGCGGCCCGCCCCGACCTGCTCGAGGCCGGCCTCGACGTGGTCCGGTCGGTCCGCCGCGACTGAGGCGGACCCGCGCCTACCGGCCCGCGGGATGATTCCACCGCGGATCGGGAATGATGGGTTGGTGCAGTTCACCAAGGGTCATGGCACCGGCAACGACTTTGTCATCCTCGCCGATCCGGACGGCGAGCTCCCGCTCACCCCGGCCACGGTCGCCGCGCTCTGCGACCGTCGTCGAGGGATCGGCGCGGACGGCGTGCTCCGGGTGATCCGGGCGGCGAAACACCCGGACGGTGCGGCGTACGCGGCCGAGGCCGAGTGGTTCATGGACTACTGGAACGCGGACGGCTCCATCGCCGAGATGTGCGGCAACGGGACCCGGGTCTTCACCCGCTACCTGCTGACCAGCGGACTGGCCGAGCCGGTCCAGGGCGGGCTGCCGATCGCCACCCGGTCCGGAGTGGTCCGGGCCGTGGTCGGTCCGGCCACCGCCGGACTCGCGGTCGTCGCGGACGAGGAGATCTCCGTCGACCTCGGCGCCCCCCGGCTGTACGGCGAGAGCACGGCCACCGTCGACGGGCTGGCCCTGGCCGGGACCGTGGTGGACTGCGGCAACCCGCACCTGGTCTGCCCGGTGCCGGCCGGGGTGGAGCTGTCCGGGCTGGACCTGACCCGGGCACCCGGATTCGACCCGGCGGTCTTCCCCGCCGGGGTCAACGTCGAGTTCGTCGCCCCGGCCGAGCCGGTTTCCGGCACCGACCTGCACGTGCTGATGCGGGTGTACGAGCGCGGTTCCGGGGAGACGCTCTCCTGCGGCTCCGGTGCGGTGGCGGTGGCCGCGACGGCCCTGCGCGCGGCAGGGCTGCGCGCCGGTGTGGTCGCGGTCGACGTACCGGGTGGCCGCCTCACCATCAGCGTGGACAGCGAGAGCGCCTGGCTGGGCGGGCCCGCCGTACTGGTGGCCGAGGGTGACACGCTCCGCTGACCGGAGTCCGGCCGGGGCGACCCGCCGGAGCTGATCATGAAGGTGGCGCGGATCCCGAGACCGGAATCCGCGCCAACTTCATGATCGACGCCCCCGCTGCGGCGGGGTGGGATCAGTTGCCGGCGGCGAGCGGGGCCACCGGGGCGGCGGCGGAGGCCGCGATCTCGGGCAGGTCGGCGGGACCGGGGTCGGCGGCGGGCGCCGGGGCGGGCCGCTGGGCCGCGGCACGTACGGCCGCGGCGACCGCGGTGGCCACCCGCGAGTCGAAGACGCTGGGCACGATCACCGTCGGGTTGATCTTGTCTTCGCCTACCACGTCCGCGATGGCCCGAGCCGCCGCGAGCGCCATCTCCTCGGTGAACTCCTCGGCGTGCGCGTCGAGCATGCCGCGGAACACGCCGGGGAAGGCCAGCACGTTGTTGATCTGGTTCGGCTGGTCGGAACGGCCGGTGGCGACCACGGCCGCGTACTTGCGGGCCTCCCGGGGGTCCACCTCCGGATCGGGGTTGGCCAGCGCGAAGACGATCGAGTCCGGCGCCATGGCCGCGATGTCGTCGCCGGTGAGCAGGTTCGGTGCGCTCACCCCGATGAAGACGTCCGCGCCGCGGATCGCCCCCGGCAGGTCGCCGCTGTAGTTCTCCTTGTTGGTGTTCTGGGCCAGCCACTGCCAGGCCGGGTTGGTGTCGGTCAACCCACGGTGCAGGGCACCGGCCCGGTCGTACGCGATGATGTCGCCGACGCCCTGGCGCAGCAGCAGCTTCATGATCGCCGTACCGGCGGCTCCTGCCCCGGAGACGACCACCTTGACGTCGGCGAGCCGCTTGCCCACGACGCGCAGCGCGTTGGTGAGCGCGGCGAGCACGACGATCGCGGTTCCGTGCTGGTCGTCGTGGAAGACCGGGATGTCGAGCAGGTCCCGCAGCTTCGCCTCGATCTCGAAGCAGCGTGGCGCGGCGATGTCCTCCAGATTGATTCCGCCGTACGCGGGCGCGATGGCGCGCACGATCGAGACGATCTCGTCGACGTCCTGGGTGTCGAGCACCACCGGCCAGGCGTCCACCCCGCCGAAGCGCTTGAACAGCGCTGCCTTGCCCTCCATCACCGGCAGCGACGCGGCCGGCCCGAGGTTGCCCAGCCCGAGCACGGCCGAGCCGTCGGTGACCACCGCGACGGTGTTGCGCTTGATGGTGAGCCGGCGGGCGTCGGCCGGGTTCTCCGCGATGGCGAGGCAGACCCGGGCCACCCCCGGTGTGTACGCGCGCGACAGCTCATCCCGGTTGCGCAGCGCGACCTTGGGGCTGACTTCGATCTTCCCACCCAGGTGCAGCAGGAACGTACGGTCGGAGACCTTGCGGACGTCCACGCCCTCGAGTGCGGTCAGCGACTTGACCACGTGGTCGGCGTGGTTGGCGTCGGCGGTGTCGCAGGTGAGGTCGACCAGGACCGTGGTCGGGTCGGAGTCGACCACGTCGAGTGCGGTGACGATGGCGCCGGCTTCGCCGACGCAGGTCGTGAGCCGGCCGATGGCCGAGGCGTCAGCGGTGACGCCGATCCGGATCGTTATCGAGAATCCGGCGCTCGGCAGGCGGGTGGTGGTCACGGGGTCCCTCCGTCGTTGGTGGGCACGGCCGGTCGGCCGCCGCTTCGCATTCTTACCCGCTGCGCGCCGGCCGCCTTCAGCGCATCCCCCACGGGTGCCATAACCGACGCGAATCGACGCCGGACGGCCCTCTCCGTCGAGGTGCCGGATTATGGCGGTGCGATCGGCGGCGCGGCGTGTCACGATTGAAGCCCAGGGATCAAACGGACAGGAGACCCGCTTGCGAAATCAGGAAAGCTTCGCTCCGCTGACCGACCAGGACCTCGACGCCCTGCTCGGCGCGGAGGTCACCACCGGCGAGCTGGAGCGGGAGGACCGCGCGGCACTGCGCCGGGTGGCCGGCCTCTCCACCGAGCTCACCGACGTCACCGAGGTCGAGTACCGGCAACTCCGGTTGGAGCGGGTGGTCCTGGTCGGGGTCTGGACCGAGGGCACCGCCACCGACGCCGAGAACTCCCTCACCGAGCTGGCGGCTCTCGCCGAGACCGCCGGTTCCGAGGTGCTCGAAGGGCTCATCCAGCGCCGTTCCCGGCCCGACCCGGCCACGTACATCGGTCGCGGCAAGGTCGACGATCTGGCCGCCGAGGTGCTCGCCTCCGGCGCCGACACGGTGATCTGCGACGGAGAGCTCTCTCCGTCCCAATTGCGTAACCTCGAGCAGCGCACCAAGGTCAAGGTCGTCGACCGGACCGCGCTGATCCTGGACATCTTCGCCCAGCACGCGAAGAGCAAGGAAGGTAAGGCCCAGGTCGAGCTGGCCCAGCTGGAATACCTGCTACCCCGGCTGCGTGGTTGGGGCGAGAGCCTGTCGCGGCAGGCCGGTGGCAGCGGCCGCGGCGGTGGCGCCGGTGGCGGTGTCGGCACCCGTGGCCCGGGTGAGACCAAGCTCGAGACGGACCGGCGCCGGATCCGGCACCGCATCGCCAAGCTGCGGCGCGAGATCAAGAGCATGCGGGTGGTCCGGCAGACCAAGCGCGCCCGGCGTGGCCGCAACGCCGTCCCGGCCGTTGCCATCGCGGGCTACACCAACGCGGGCAAGTCCAGCATCCTGAACCGGCTCACCGGTGCGGGCGTGCTGGTCGAGGACGCGCTCTTCGCGACCCTGGACCCGACCACCCGGCGGACGGACACCTCCGACGGTCGGATCTACACCCTCTCCGACACGGTCGGGTTCGTCCGGCACCTCCCGCACCAGATCGTCGAGGCGTTCCGCTCGACGCTCGAGGAGGTGGCCGAGGCCGACCTTGTCGTACACGTGGTGGACGGGGCACACCCGGACCCCGAGGAGCAGGTCCGAGCGGTGCACGAGGTGCTCGCCGAGGTGGGCGCCGACAAGCTGCCCGAGTTGCTGGTGGTGAACAAGACCGACGTCGCCGACGAGGAGACGTTGCTCCGGCTCAAGCGGGAGTGGCCGGACGCCGTCTTCGTCTCCGCCCACGCCGGGCGGGGCATCGACGAGTTGCGCGCCACCATCGAGCAGCGGCTGCCCCGACCGGCCGTGGAACTCCGCGCGGTGCTGCCGTACGCCCGGGGTGACCTGGTCGCCCGGGTGCATCGGCGCGGGGAGGTGCTCGGCACCACACACCTCGCCGAGGGGACCCTGCTGCACGTGCGGGTCGATGAGGCACTAGCGGCCGAATTGACCCCATATCTGGCCAACGAGGAGTAGCTTGAAACTGCCCGAACGGCAGCTTCGGGACGAAGGATCACGGCCCGCCCGGCGTCCGTCTGCGACGTGCGACACTTGGCCGATGCGGCGTGTCCTCTCCTCGGTCGTGGTTATCGGTGGTGTGGTCGGCGCGAGCCTGGGGTTGGCGGCAACCCCGGCGCTCGCTGCCCCGGCCAAGGTCTGCACCATCGACGACGACCGCACGAACGAGCTCTCCGGCTTGGTCGCCACCAAGACCGGCTACGTCGCGATCAACGACGGCACCGACGTCGAGAGCCACGATCGGGTCTTCTTCCTGAGCAGCAAGTGCAAGGTGACCAAGTCGGTGCCGTACGTCAACCGGGCGGCCGCCGACCCGGAGGACCTGGCGCTCTCGGCGGACGGCAAGACGATCTGGATCGCGGACATCGGTGACAACCCCGACGCCGCGACCCGCCGTCGCAGCGTGGTGCTCTGGAGCCTGCCGGCGGACGGCTCCGGCAAGACCACCCTGCACCGGCTGGCCTACCCGGGCAACAAGCCGCACGACGCCGAGGCGCTGCTGATGGGGGCGGACGGCACCCCGTACATCATCACCAAGACCGGCGCCGAGAAGAGCGAGATCTACCGCCCCACCGCCCCGCTGCAGAAGGACAACGCCGAGGGCGTGCCGATGGAGCTGGCCGGCGAGATCACCCTTCCCAAGAGCACGACCGAGAACCTGCTCACCGCGACCGGCCGACTGATGGTCACCGGGGCGGCGACCTCCCCGGACGGCAAGCGGATCGTGTTGCGCACCTATGCCGACGCGTTCGAGTGGGACGTACCCGACGGTGACATCGTCAAGGCGCTGACCACGAGCAAGCCCCGGATGACCCCGCTGGCGGACGCCTTCGGGGAGGCGATCGCGTACACCCCGGACGGCAAGTCGTTCGTGACCGTCTCCGATGTCGGCAGTCTCGCCGACGACACCGATGTCGTGATCCAGAGTTACGTGCCGTCGACGAAGGTCGCCGAGGTCGCCGCGGCGGCGGACGGGGACGGGGCCAAGAGCGAGAGCGGCAAATCCTGGACGGCCGACCTGACGCTGACGGACATCACGTACCTGATCGCGGCGGTGGGCGTCTTCGGCGCTCTCCTGGTCGGCCTGGGGATCTTCGGCATCGTCCGGGCCCGTAAGGCACGGGCCGGCGGCGCCGCAGAGCCCGCGAATCCGGCCGGCGACCCGGACGGGCCGCGCAATGGGGCCCAGTCGCCCGGCGAAGACTCGTTCGAGTCCCCACCGCCGCCGAGGGGCACCACCTACGGCGGGGGAGGGCAGGGCGCGGGCCCCGGTGGTTACCGTCCCGGTGGCGAGTACGAACCGCCCGGCCGCCCGCCGGCCGGGGTTTACGGAGGCCAGCCCGCCGGTGGAGCGGTCTACGGCGGTAACGCCCCGGCGGGCCCTCGCCCGCCGGCCGGCGGTGCGGGCGTGTACGGCGGTGGACCCGGTAGGCCCGGCAGTCCCGGTCAGGGCCCGGTCTACGGTGCCGGACGGGGTGGCTATCCGGCCCCCGCCGACCCGCGTGGTGCGACCGAGAACCGCCAGCACGGCCAGCCGGCGAACGGCTACGGCCCGGGTCAGCCGGCGAACGGCTACGGCCCCGGTCAGCCGGCGAACGGCTACGGCCCCGGTCAGCCGGCGAACGGCTACGGCCGACCGCAGCAGGGCGGACAGTACGGGCAGCCGCAGCCCCAGCCGCAGCCCCAGCCGCGTCCCGGCCAGAATGGCTATCCGGAGCGCGGTTATCCCGACCAGGGCTATCCCGAGCAGGGGCACCGCTGATCCGGTGACGACAAGCGCCAGCGGTGGATCCCCGAGCTGTCGGGAGGATCCACCGCTGGTGAGTCTGTGCAGCATCCGTTGCCGGTCGGGCCGGCGGCCGGGTGAGATCCGGCGGAGGGTTCAGATCCGGCGGAGGACGGCCACCACGCGACCCATGATCGACGCACTGTCGCCGGGGATGGGATCGAAGGCCGAGTTGGCCGGCATCAGCCAGACGTGACCATCGCGCTGGCGGTAGGTCTTCACCGTCGCCTCGCCGTCGAGCATCGCCGCGACGATCTCGCCCGAGTTGGCGGTCGGCTGCTGCCGGACCACGACCCAGTCGCCGTCGCAGATCGCCGCGTCGAGCATCGAGTCGCCCTTGACCTTGAGCATGAAGACCTCGCCCTCACCCACCAGCTCGCGGGGGAGCGGGAAGATGTCCTCGACGGCCTGTTCGGCCAGGATCGGCCCACCGGCCGCGATCCGGCCGAGCATCGGCACGTAGGCCGGCGCCGGGCGCTGTGCCCGTGCGGCCTCGTCGTCCAGTAGGTCGTTGGGGGGGCGTACGTCCACTGCCCGGGGGCGGTTGGGGTCGCGGCGGAGAAAGCCCTTACGTTCCAGCTCCTTGAGCTGGTAGGCGACGCTCGACGGGGAGACCAGGCCGACCGCCTCGCCGATCTCGCGCACGCTCGGCGGGTAGCCGTAGCGCTCCACCCAGTCCCGGATGAACTCGAGGATCCGCCGTTGCCGGGCGGTCAGGTCGGCGCTGACCAGATCGGGGAAGTGGCTCACCACCGGAGTGACGGACCGCAGGGTCGGCTCGCCGGTACGGGCGCGGGCGGCGCCGCGACGGCGGGCCGCGGTGGCGCCGGAATCGGCGACGGCTTTCTGCGGATGGTGCTGCCCGTTCGTCCGGTCGTCGGTCGACACGTCCGTCCTCCCTGCTCGGCGGGGGTGCCTGGGTGGCACGTGGTGCGCATGGGACCGATCCGCCGTGGCGTCGCTGCGCCGGTCGGGTTCGGTTGTTCACGACCGTATAGGTGAGATCAGACAGTTTCAAACATCTGTACGACGTGGCGTCGGCGTGTCGTGTCCGCAAGCTCGACATCCGTACGCCTGTTCTGATACACCATCGTACGTCTGTTCTATCGAACTGGCGTTCGATCTTGGAGGTCAGCGTGGGTGCACCGGAGATGTACCGGCCCTCGCGGGGCGCTCGGCTCCGCTTGACGCGGCGAGGTCGGGCGGTGCTGCTCGGCCTTTATGTGATCGTGGCGATCGGGCTGGCGCTGGTGTTGGCGCCCTCCTCTCGGGCGGCCGATCCGCCCGGTCCCACGCCGACCGCGGTGGTGTTGCCCGGGGACACGCTCTGGTCGGTTGCCGAACGGCACCGGCCGAGTCGCCAGCCGTTCCGGGTGATTGATGAGATTCGACGGCTCAACGGGATCGACGGTTACACGATCCATGCCGGGCAGCGGTTGACCCTGCCTCGCGATGAGTGACTATCCAGATTGATTCGGTCACTGGTGGTGATTGTCTGACCGTCTGTCGGGAACCGGTAACCCGGGGGCGACCGGCGATGTTGGGAAGATAACGGCGACGCGCGCGACCCGCCTGCCAACTTGACCCCGGCCGCTCTGCGGCATACGGTCGACCCCTAGATGTAGTAGTGACAAGGGTGTAAGTCGTCCACAGGTTGGGTTCGACTACCCATCGCTCCCCGCTCAGCAGCACGGCGACGGCCACCTCATGGTGGCCCCCGCCGGCTGTTCGAATGTCCGGGAGATGGCGGGCGCCCCACGTGGTGGTGAAAGGAGGTCGGCTATGCGGTGTCCATACTGCCGGCACGCCGACTCCAGGGTCGTCGACTCGCGCGAGGCCGACGACGGCCAACTGATCCGCCGTCGGCGGTCCTGCCCGGAGTGCGGAAAGCGGTTTACCACTGTCGAGGAGGCGGTGCTCGCCGTCGTCAAGCGCAGCGGTGTGACCGAGCCGTTCAGCCGTACGAAGATCATCGGTGGGGTGCGCAAGGCGTGCCAGGGCCGCCCGGTCGACGAGGATTCGATCGCACTGCTCGCGCAGCGGGTCGAGGAGACCATCCGGGCCAAGGGCGCCGCCGAGATACCGAGCAACGAGGTGGGACTGGCCATCCTCGGACCGCTGCGGGAGCTGGACGAGGTGGCGTACCTCCGCTTCGCCAGCGTCTACCGCTCGTTCGACTCCCTGGGGGACTTCGAGCGGGAGATCGAGGCCCTGCGCGCCACCGCGGCCGCCCGAACGGCGGCGCGGGACGGTGCGGCGCAGCAGCCTCCGGCACCCGGCACGGATCCGCTGACGGCGGAGCCGGCCGGCGGCCGTACCAGCTAGCTTTTCTAGTTTTTGATCATTTTGGTGGCACGGCGGCGGACCGTGCCGGTTAGGGGGCGGATGAGATGGCGGGGGAAGGCATGACAGCGAACAAGAGCCGGTCACGGGCGACCACCACGACCGGACTGAAGGTCGAGCGGGTCTGGACGACCGAGGGGGTGCACCCCTACGACGAGGTGACCTGGGAGCGTCGGGACGTCGTCATGACGAACTGGCGCGACGGCTCGATCAACTTTGAGCAGCGTGGGGTCGAGTACCCCGAGTCGTGGAGCGTCAACGCGGCCAACATCGTGACCACCAAGTACTTCCGGGGTGCCGTCGGCACGCCGGAGCGGGAGTGGTCGCTCAAGCAGATCATCGACCGGGTGGTGAAGACCTACCGCGCCGCTGGCGAGCAGCACTCCTACTTCGCCAGCCCGGCGGATGCCGAGATCTTCGAGCACGAGCTGACCTGGATGCTCCTGCACCAGGTGTTCAGCTTCAACTCGCCGGTCTGGTTCAACGTCGGCACCGCGTCGCCGCAGCAGGTCAGCGCCTGCTTCATCCTCGCCGTCGACGACTCGATGGACTCGATCCTCGACTGGTACAAGGAAGAGGGGCTGATCTTCAAGGGGGGCTCGGGCTCCGGGGTCAACCTCTCCCGGATCCGCTCCTCGCGGGAGCTGCTCTCCAGCGGCGGCACCGCCTCCGGCCCGGTCAGCTTCATGCGCGGCGCCGACGCCAGCGCCGGCACCATCAAGTCCGGTGGCGCCACCCGGCGGGCGGCCAAGATGGTCATCCTCGACGTGGACCACCCGGACATCGAGGAGTTCGTCACCACCAAGGCGCGCGAGGAGCACAAGATCCGCGCGCTCCGCGACGCCGGTTTCGACATGGACCTCGGCGGCTCCGACATCGTCAGCGTGCAGTACCAGAACGCCAACAACTCGGTCCGGGTCACCGACGAGTTCATGCGCGCGGTCGAGGAGAGCGGCACCTTCGACCTGCGCGGCCGGCTCGACGGTGCCGTGATCGACACCGTCGACGCCAAGGGGCTGTTCCGGACCATCGCCCAGGCTGCCTGGGAGTGCGCCGACCCCGGCCTGCAGTACGACGACACGATCAACGACTGGCACACCAGCCCGGAGACCGGGCGGATCACCGCGTCGAACCCGTGCTCGGAGTACCTGCACCTGGACAACTCCTCGTGCAACCTGGCCTCGCTCAACCTGATGAAGTTCCTCCGCGCCGACGGTGGCTTCGAGGTGGAGAAGTTCGTCCGCTCGGTCGAGTTCGTGATCACCGCGATGGACATCTCGATCTGCTTCGCCGACTTCCCGACCGAGAAGATCGGTGAGACCACCCGGGCCTACCGGCAGCTCGGCATCGGCTACGCCAACCTCGGCGCGCTGCTGATGGCGACCGGTCACCCGTACGACTCGGAGACCGGGCGCTCGGTTGCCGCCGCGATCACCTCGCTGATGACCGGCACCGCGTACCGCCGCTCGGCGGAGCTGGCCGGTGTGGTCGGCGCGTACGACGGCTACGCCCGCAACGCCGAAGGGCACAAGCGGGTGATGCGCAAGCACGCCGCGGCCAACGACGAGATCAAGCCCACCGGTGCGGTCGCCACCGCGATCGTCCGCGAGGCCACCAAGCAGTGGACCGAGGGGAACAAGGTCGGCGAGCGCAACGGCTGGCGCAACGCCCAGGCGTCGGTGCTCGCGCCGACCGGCACCATCGGCCTGATGATGGACTGCGACACCACCGGGGTCGAGCCCGACCTGGCGCTGGTCAAGTTCAAGAAGCTGGTCGGCGGCGGCTCGATGCAGATCGTCAACCAGACCGTTCCGCGTGCCCTGCGCAGCCTCGGTTACCCGGAGGAGCAGGTCGAGGCGATCGTCGAGCACATCGCCGACCACGGGCACGTGGTCGACGCCCCCGGCCTCAAGCCGGAGCACTACGCGGTCTTCGACTGCGCCATGGGCGAGCGGTCGATCGCCCCGATGGGTCACGTACGGATGATGGCCGCGGTGCAGCCGTTCATCTCGGGCGCGATCTCGAAGACGGTCAACATGCCGGAGGCGGCCACCGTCGCCGACGTCGAGGAGATCTACTTCGAGGGCTGGAAGCTCGGCCTGAAGGCGCTGGCGATCTACCGGGACAACTGCAAGGTCGGTCAGCCGCTCTCGGTGGCCAAGCCGGCGAAGACGACCGAGTCGGCCCCGGCCGAGGTGGCGCCGGCCAGCGCGGAGCGGGCCGTCGAGAAGGTCATCGAGTACCGCCCGGTGCGCAAGCGCCTGCCGAAGAAGCGCCCGTCGGAGACGGTCTCCTTCTCGGTCGGCGGCGCCGAGGGGTACCTCACCGCCTCCTCGTACCCGGACGACGGTCTCGGCGAGGTCTTCCTGAAGATGTCCAAGCAGGGCTCGACCCTCGCCGGGGTGATGGACGCCTTCTCCGTCGCGATCTCGATCGGCCTGCAGTACGGCGTCCCGCTGGAGACGTACGTCAGCAAGTTCACCAACATGCGGTTCGAGCCGGCCGGGATGACCGACGATCCGGACATCCGGATGGCTGCCTCGGTGATGGACTACATCTTCCGGCGGCTCGCCCTGGACTTCCTGCCGTACGAGCGTCGGGCCGAACTCGGCATCTTCACCGCCAGCGAGCGGGCCGCGCAACTGCGGGCCGAGGCGGAGGCGGAGAACAACCTGGAGTTGACCGTGATGGCCTCTTCGGCGCCGGTGACGGCTCCGGCCGAGGCGAAGCCGGAACCGGCGGCAGCCCCCGCCGCCCCGGCCGCCACCGTGTCGGCCGAGCCGGAGGTCGCCAAGCAGTTGGGCGTACGGGTGGGTTCCTCGACCGAGCTGCTGGAGGCGGTGCTCGGCAAGGCGGCCGACGCCCCGCTCTGCTTCACCTGCGGCACGAAGATGCGCCCTGCGGGTAGCTGCTACGTCTGCGAGGGTTGCGGCTCCACCTCGGGTTGCAGCTGAGACCGGGCGGATTGCATCTGATCCGACATTCGACAGAGCGAGTCGAATGCTGAAAGTTCGGTAGGGCGCAAGGGGAGCCGGGCATTGCCCGGCTCCCCTTGCGCAGCCCCGGGCAAGGTTCGGGCGGCAGGAGCCGCGGGTCAACTGTCACCGGCTCGTCCCGCTCTCGTGGACCGTCAGGTCGCCGGGAGGTCCCGCATCTTCCGTAGCGGCGAGAAGACGACAAAGAGCGCGGCACTCCAGGTGCCGAGCACGCAGATCCAGAGTGCCGTACGTAGCCCCAGTTGGCTGCCGAGCGTGCCGCCGACGAGCGCGCCGAGGGGAATGACCCCGTAGCAGATCCAGAGGAAGGTGGCGTTGACCCGGCCGAGGATCTCGGGCGGGGTGATCCGCTGCCGGTACGACATCGCGGCGATGTTGAACAGCACCGCGTTCCCGGAGAAAGCGGCGAGGCCGACACCGTAGAGCAGTACGCCCCAGCCGGGCTGTGCCAGCGGCATGAGCAGGTAGAGCGGTCCGGGCGCGGCCATGGCGACCCAGATCACCCGGGCGGTGCCGATCCGGTTGGTCAACCGGTTCGCGAAGATCCCGAGGGTCAGGCCGCCGATGGCGCTGACGGAGAAGACGAGGCCGACCATCACCGATGAGGCGTGCAGTTCCCGCAGCATGAAGGTGACCTCGATGGAGCCCGAGGCCATGACGAAGAAGTTGGATGTCGTGGTGCAGGCGAGGATCTTCAGCAGGATCGGTTGACGGCGGACGAAGGCGAGCCCTTCGGTCATCGCGGTGCGTGGCGACACCCGGTCCCGGCTCGACGCCGGCGTTGCCCGCTGTTCCGGCGTCTCCCGGATCAGCCAGAGCGTCACCGCGCTGACCAGGAAGGCGATCGCGTTGCCGAAGAAGGTACGGGCGGCGCCGACGAGTCCGATCAGGACGCCACCGATGGTCGGCCCGACGAGTTCGGCGGCGTCCTGGCTCAGCACGAGCTTCGCGTTGCCGTCCACCAACTGGTCGGCCTCCACCAGGCGGGGGAACCGGCTCCGGTAGGCGACGGTGAATCCGACGGTCAGGACGCCGGAGAGCCCGACGACGACGTACAGGAATGTGAGTGTCAGCCGCCCGGCGATCGCGACCAGGGGGAGCGACAGCATCAGGGCCATCCGTCCGAGATCGCAGAGGATCATCAATTTCCGCTGGTCGACCCGGTCGGCCAGGGCGCCGGCGGGGAGCGAGAAGAGCAGGTACGGCAGCCAGGCGAGGAAGGTCAGCAGCGAGACCTGGAAGATGCTCGCGCCGAGGGCGTCCGCCGCGACCACCGGTACCGCGACGTGGGAGATCCGGGTGCCCAGCTCGCTGACCGTCTGGCCGCCCCAGAGCAGCAGGAAGTTCCGGCTGCGCCAGAGAGAGGGGCGCGAGGGTGTGCGGCGCGCCGGTCCCGCTGCGGTCAACTGCTGTGTCACGGATAGCACCTGCCTGTACGGGGACTGCGCGAGACATCTGGCGGCCGGGAGGCGCTCGGCACCTTACCGGCGCTGTCACCGGCACGAAATGTATTTGTCCGGCCGACCGGACCGGTTCCGACCGGCCGCCGCCGCCGGCGGCGGCGGTACGGCCGGCTGCCGTGGCGCGGGCTGTCGGAAACCTCACTTGACAACAGGCGGCCTTGGTTACATGGTTAGTTACATGAGTAATGAACCAGCCAACCTTGGTTGGCTCGGCCGTCCCGGCGTGACAGCGGGCGGGTGCGGGTGATGGAGGAGGGTCGGCCGATCTTCCTCCAGGTCGCGGAGCTGCTCCAGACCGCGATCATCGACGGCACTCTCGCCGAGGAGACCCAGGTCCCCTCGACGAACGAACTGGCCGCCTTCCACCGGATCAACCCGGCCACCGCCGCGAAGGGCGTCAACCAACTTGTCGACGACGGCGTGCTGTACAAGAAACGAGGAATCGGGATGTTCGTCGCCACCGGCGCCCGCGCCAAGCTGCGGGAACGACGCCGTGAAGAGTTCGCCAACCAGTACGTCCGCCCCCTGCTCGCCGAAGCCCGCAAACTCGGCATCGGTGCCGACGAGCTCAAGTCGATGATCGACCTCCGGGAGGGGGAGCGATGAGTCCGGTCGTCACCGCCAGTGGGGTGACCAAGCGATTCGGTCGGACCACCGCCCTGGACGAGGTCAGCTTCACCCTGACCGAGAACACCATCCACGGTCTGCTAGGCCGCAACGGTGCCGGCAAGACGACGCTGATGCAGATCCTCACCGGACAGAACCACGCCACCTCCGGAGACCTGTCGGTGTTCGGTCAGCACCCGTACGAGAACGCCGAGGTGCTGACCAGGGTCTGCTTCATCAAGGAGAGCCAGACCTACCCCCAGGTCTTCCAGGTACGGCACGCGCTGGAAGCGGCCCGGCTGCTCTTCCCGAACTGGGACGAGGACTTCGCCGCGGCCCTCGTCGAGGACTTCCAACTGCCGCTCCGGCGCCAGGTGCGCAAGCTCTCGCGTGGCATGCTCTCCGCGCTCGGCGTGATCATCGGGCTCGCCGCCCGGGCCGAGCTCACCTTCTTCGACGAGCCGTACCTGGGGCTGGACGCCACCGCGCGACAGACCTTCTACGACCGTCTGCTCGCCGACTACGCGGAGCACCCCCGCACCATCGTGCTCTCCACCCACCTCATCGACGAGGTGGCCAACCTGATCGAGCACGTACTGCTGCTCGACCGGGGGCGGATTCTGCTGGACGAGAGCGCGGAGGAACTCCGCGCCGAACTGGTCACCGTCTCAGGACCGCTGGCCGCGGTGGAGCAGTGGCGCAACGGTGCCGAGGAACTGCACCGCGAACGCATGGGGAACCTGGTTCGGGCCACGCTCCGTGGTCCGTTCGAACCGTCCGATCGTCACCGTGCCAGCTCGCTCGGGCTGGAGGTGGCCCCGGTCTCGTTGCAGGAGCTGGTGGTCCGACTCACCGGTACGACGAGCGGTGCCCGTACGGCCGACAAGGGGGAGCTCCGATGAGCCGCGTGATCGCCGCCACCCGGATCCAACTGATCAGCTGGCTGGCACTGGTGGGCTGGCCCTGGGGCATCCTGATCTCCAGCTTCATGATCAACCTGGCCGTCTTCGCCGTGATCGCCGACGAGATGCCGAACGATCCCACCACCGGTGGGCTGCTCAGCATCTACGTCGTCACGATGATCGGCGCCGCTCAGGCGATCACCCAGTTCTTTCCGTTCTCGCTCGGACTGAGCCTGACCCGGCGGACCTTCTACGCCGCCACCTCACTGTTGCTGGTCGCCGAGTCCCTGGTCTTCGGGGTGCTGCTGTACCTCTGCTCGCTGGTGGAGCGGGCGACCGACGGATGGGGCATGTCCCTGCATTTCTTCGTCATGCCGTTCATGCACAGCGACAACCCGCTCGCCCAGATCGTGATCCTCACAGTCCCGTTCATCGTGCTCGGTTACATCGGGATCTGCGCCGCGCTGGTCCTGAAGCGATGGGGTGTCGGTGGTCTCTACCTGCTGAGTGTCGTGCTGCTGCTCCTGCTGGGTCTGCTCGCCGTACTCATCACCTGGCAGCACTGGTGGCTGGCGGTGGGGCGGTGGTTCGCCGACCAGTCCCCACTGGCCCTCTTCGCCGGCTGGCCGGCCCTGCTCGCCCTGCTACTGGCCGGCGCCGGACTGCTAGCCATCCGGCGGGCCACGGCCTGACGCGCGGCCGAGGGAAGCGCCGCATTTTGATCATGGAGGGTTCGGCTCGCACGGGGGAGTCGAACCCTCCACGATCAATCCGCCCAGGGTGCCGCTCCGATCGCGCCGTTCACGGCTGACGTAACCTCGCGGGATGGGTGACGGCGGGCGGGAGCGGCGGTTGCCGTTGGCGCCGAGGCCGTTGACGCAGCCGCACCCGTCCCGGCTGGCGGCGGACCACCCGGGGCGACCGGCGATCGTCGCCGCGCACGCGGCGGCCCTTGCCGCCGGGCAGGCCGGGTACCAGGACCCGGCGACCGGTCTCTTCGTCCTCACCGCCGGCTTCCTGGCCCGGCGGGGCACCTGCTGCGGACGGGGATGCCGGCACTGTCCGTATGTCGACGACGAGCCGACCGGTGACCCGGCTCCCATCGACGACCCGGGCAGGTAGCGTCTGCGCCCATGGCGAGGTACGTGGTCATCGGTGGCGGCATCGTCGGGCTGGCAACGGCGCACCGGATCACGCTGGACCGGCCCGGCGCCGAGGTCACCGTGCTGGAGAAGGAGCCCCGACTGGCGGCCCACCAGACCGGCCACAACTCCGGTGTGATCCACGCCGGGGTCTACTACCGGCCGGGCAGTCTCAAGGCCGAACTGTGCCGGGCCGGCAGCCGTTCCATGGTGGAGTTCTGTGCCGAGAACGGCATACCGGTGCAGCGGTGCGGCAAGCTGATCGTCGCCACCGACGAGGCGGAACTGCCCCGGCTGCGGGCCCTGCACGAGCGCGCGCTCGCCAACCGGCTACCGGTACGGCTGCTCACCCCGGCCGAGGCGGCCGAGTACGAGCCGGCGATGCGCTGCGTCGAGGCACTGCGGGTCGAGTCCACCGGGATCGTCGACTTCACCGAGGTCTGCGTCGCGCTCGCCGCGCTGGCGGAGAAGTCCGGTGCGCGGATCCGACTCGGCGCCCGGGTCACCGGGATCGCGAGCCGACGGAGTGGTCCGGCCGGCGCCCCGGAGCTCGTGGTGAACAGCACCGCCGGTGAGGTGGTGGCGGACGTACTGGTCAACTGCGCCGGGCTGCACGCCGACCGGGTGGCCCGGCTCGCCGGTGTCGTGCCACCCGCCCGGATCATCCCCTTCCGGGGTGAGTACTACGAACTGCGGCCGGAGCGACGGGACCTGGTCCGGGGGTTGATCTACCCGGTCCCCGATCCGCAGTTCCCGTTCCTGGGCGTACACCTGACCCGGATGATCGACGGCAGCGTGCACGCGGGTCCGAACGCGGTGCTCGCGCTGGCCCGGGAGGGCTATTCGTGGGGCCGGATCAACCCGAGGGAGGTGGCCGACCTGGTCGGCTACCCGGGGCTCTGGCGGCTGGCCCGCCGTCACGGGCGGTACGGCCTGACCGAGGTACGCCGTTCACTGTCCCGCCGCCGGTTCGCGTCCAGCCTGGCCCGGCTGGTGCCCGAGCTGACCGAGCGGGACCTCGTCCCGAGCGCGGCCGGCGTACGGGCCCAGGCGATCGCCCCGGACGGCTCACTGGTGGACGACTTCCTCATCGTGGACGCCGACCGGCAGGTGCACGTCCTCAACGCGCCGTCACCGGCGGCAACCAGCTCACTGGAGATCGCGAAGCACATCGTGGCCCGGCTGCCCCGGTAGTGACCGGAGCAGCGACGACGAGCGGGTCGGGGCAGCCCTACGGCAACGCCGGAAAGGCTCGACCGGGCGGGGGCTTTCGCCCCTGCCGCCCGAACCCGTACGGTGTCCGACGGACTCACCGGCCGCCCCCGGCCGGGCCGAGCGGGAGGTCATCGTGCGAGGGCGGCTCTTACTGATCGGCGCCGGGTTACTGGTGCTTTCCGGCTGCGGCGAGCCAGCCGCGACGAGGAGCGAACCACTGCCGATCCCCCCGGTCGTCAAGCTGCCGGCGGCGGCAGCCGGCGGGGTTTGCCAGGTGCTGGACTACTCGGCGATCGAGAAGGCCGTCGGCACCACGTTCGACGTTTCGGCCGCGACCTCGCAGGGCGAGACGAGTAGCTGCGTACTCCAGGCGGAGCAGGCGAGTCTTCCCGATCTGGCGCTGGCGATGACGCCGACCTCGGCCGACGCGTCGGTCTTCAACGACGAGGCGCCGGACGGGGGGCAGTCGGTCAAGGGGCTGGGCAAGGCCGCGTACCGGTTGATCGTCGCCGCCGGCAAGGATCACGGCGCCGGGGTGGAGGTGTGCTGGCTCGCCTCGGACGGGCAGATGATCAGCCTCCGCTACACCCTCCCGGCGGGTGAGGGTAAGCCGGCGGCGGAGGCCATCGCGGGCAAGCTCGTCACGCTGGCCAAGCAGATCGACGCCGCCGAGCGCTGACACCCGCCCCGTCCGGCCCGGCCGCCGTTTCGGGCGGCCGGCGCGGCGGCGTGGTCCTGGTCGGAGCCGGCTCGGTGTCGTTCCGGACGGGCGGTGAGGACGGTTCCGGCGGTGACGGGGCCGCTCAGGAAGCGGCGACGAAGACGCGCGAGGCGACCTCGCGGGGCAACCTGATCTTGTCGCCGGAACGGTCGATGGTGACGCCGTCCCGTTCCTGTGCCACCGTCACGGTCGCACCCGGGTCGACCCCGGCCGCGTGCAGTTGACGCAGTACGTCACCGTCGGTCTGCACGCTCTCGCAGATCCGCCGGACCACCACCGGACCGGTCAGGCCGGGGAAGGCGAGATTGCGTTCCGCATCCGGGCTCTCCGCGGCCGGCGACCCGTGCTCGCTGCCGAGCGCCTCCAGCCCCGGGATCGGGTTGCCGTACGGCGAACGGGTCGGACGGTTCAGCAGGTCGTAAACCTTCTGCTCCACCGCGTCGCTCATCACGTGTTCCCACCGGCAGGCTTCCTCGTGGGCTTCCTCATAGGGCATCCCGATCACGTTGACCAGCAGCAACTCGGCCAACCGGTGCTTGCGCATCACGGCGATCGCGAGACCCCGGCCGGCGGCGGTGAGTCGTAGGTGCCGGTCGTCCTCGAGGGTCAACAGCCCGTCGCGTTCCATCCGGGCCACGGTCTGGCTGACGGTCGGTCCGCTCTGGTGCAGCCGCTCGGCGATCCGCGCGCGCAGCGCCGGCACACCTTCCTCTTCCAATTCGAGAATGGTGCGCAGGTACATCTCAGTCGTATCGACAAGGTCGTTCACGTCAGCCGCCCTCCCGGTAGGCAATGCTACCCCGCGTCACCGACATGAAGCCGTAGCCCGGACGGGGCGTCTGGCGTTGATGGCGACCAGTTTCGATGGTGTTGACTGGGGCACATGTCCGTCACAGATGATCTTCTGGTCGACGTTGCCGCCCTCGCCGTCGAACTGGCTGGCGCGGAGCCCGCCGCACCTACCGTACTGGACGTGCGTTGGCGCCTTAACGGCCCGCCCGGCCGGGCCGACTACGACGCCGGACATCTGCCCGGAGCGGCCTTCGTCGATCTCGACACGGAGCTGTGCGGCGTACCCGGTGCCGGCGGTCGCCACCCGCTGCCGGACCCGGAGACCCTGCAACGGGCACTGCGCGCCGCCGGAGTCCGGGCCGGTCACCCGGTGGTGGTCTACGACGGGGGAGACGGGCTCGCCGCCACCCGCGCCTGGTGGACCCTGCGCTGGGCGGGTCACCACGCGGTCCGGGTGCTCGACGGCGGTTACCCGGCCTGGGTCGCCGCCGGGCATCCGGTCACGGCGGCGGTCCCCACCCCGGTCCCCGGAGACCTGACGGTCCGCCCCGGCGGGCTACCGGTGCTCGCCGCCGAGGACGCCGCCGCGCTCGCCGCCGGTGACGGCGTACTGCTCGACGTCCGGGCCGCCGCCCGCTACCTGGGCGAGACCGAGCCGATCGACCCGGTCGCCGGGCACGTCCCCGGAGCGGTCAACCTGCCGACCACCGAGCACATCGGCGCCGACGGCCGGCTGCGGGCCGCCGACGCGCTCCGGTCGCGGTTCGCCGAGGCCGGCGTCGAGCCCGGCGTACGCGTGGGTGCGTACTGCGGGTCCGGGGTGACCGCCGCGCACACGGTGTTCGCCCTGCACCTGGCGGGACGTGGCGACGCCGCCCTCTACGTCGGCTCGTGGAGCCACTGGCTCACCGACCCGGACCGCCCCGTCGCCACCGGCTCCGGCACCTGATCCGGCGCCGCCGCCATGCCCCGGTGTGCACCTGGGAGGCGGCGTCCAGGCATGCGACGATGGCGCCATGTCGGATGACACGGTGGTGATGTGGGACGAATCCCTGCTCGCCTACGACCTGGGCGAGCACCCGCTCGACCCGGTCCGGGTCGAGCTGACCGTCGCGCTGGCGCGAGAACTCGGGGTCCTCGACCGGGCCGGGGTCCGGGTGGTGGCCCCCACCCCGGCCGACGAGTCGGCCCTGACCCGGGTACACCGGCCCGACTACCTCGACGCGGTACGGGCCGCACCGAACGACCCGTTCTTCTCCGGGTACGGCCTGAACACCCCCGACAACCCGGTCTTCGACAACATGCACGAGTCCAGCGCACTGGTCGCCGGGGCGAGTCTCGCCGCGGCGGAGATGGTCTGGCGCGGCGAGGCCCGGCGTGCCGTCAACGTCGCCGGTGGCCTGCACCACGCCATGGCCGGACGGGCCGCCGGATTCTGTGTCTACAACGATCCCGCGGTGGCCATCGCCCGGCTGCTCGACCTCGGTGCCGAGCGGGTCGGTTACGTGGACGTCGACGTGCACCACGGCGACGGGGTGCAGGAGATCTTCGTCGACGACCCCCGGGTGCTCACCATCAGCCTGCACGAGAGCCCGCTCGCGCTCTTCCCCGGCACCGGATTCCCGGACGAGACCGGTGGTCCGGCAGCCAAGGGCAGCGCGGTCAACGTGCCGCTGCCGCCCGGCACCGGTGACGCCGGCTGGTTGCGGGCCTTCCACGCGGTGGTCCCGTCGGTGCTGCGCGCCTTCCAACCGCAGATCCTGGTCACCCAGTGCGGCGCGGACAGCCACCGGCTCGACCCCCTCGCCGACCTGCGGCTCTCCGTGGACGGGCAGCGGGCCAGCTACCTGGCGCTGCGGGCCCTCGCCGACGAACTCTGCGAGGGCCGCTGGGTCGCCACCGGCGGAGGCGGGTACGCCCTGGTCGAGGTGGTGCCGCGAGCCTGGACGCACCTGCTCGCGATCGCCACCGGGGATCCGATCGCACCGGCCACGCTGACCCCGCCGGCCTGGCGCAAACTGGCGCGGGAACGCCGCCCGGAGCGGGACGTGCCGTTGCGGATGACCGACGACGTCGACCCGGCGTACGAGCCGTGGCAGCCGACCGGGGAGCCGGACGGGGTGGACCGTTCCATCCTGGCGACCCGCAAGGCGGTCTTCCCGTTGCACGGGCTGGACCCGTACGACCCGAGGGACTGAACGGAGGCGAGCCGAGCGTGGTCGACGGCCCAGCGGACCGTTCGGCGGACGTGTTGCTGAGCGACGGCACGACCGTCCATCTGCGACCGATCCGCACCGAGGACGCGGCCGGGATCGTCGCCATGCATTCGCGGTTCTCCGAGCGCACCCGCTACCTGCGCTACTTCTCGCCGTACCCGAGGATCCCCGACCGGGACCTGAGACGTTTCGTCACCGTCGACCACCACGACCGGGAGGCGTTCGTGGTGCTCTCCGGCGAGCGGATCCTGGCCGTCGGCCGGTTCGACCGACTCGGGCCGGAGGCGGGCGACGCCGAGGTCGCCTTCGTGGTCGAGGACGCCCACCAGGGCCGGGGCATCGGACCGGTGCTGCTGGAACACCTGGCCGAGGCGGCCCGCCGGGAGGGGATCAGCCGGTTCGTCGCCGAGGTGCTCCCGTCCAACGGGACCATGCTGCGGGTCTTCGCCGACTTCGGCTACCAGGTGCAGCGCCGGTACGCCGACGGTGTGGTCCACCTCAGCTTCCCGATCGCCCCCACCGAGGAGTCGTTGCGGGTGCAGTGGGGTCGGGAGCACCGGACCGAGGCGCGCTCGATCGCCCGCCTGCTCGCCCCGACCGGTGTCGCCGTGTACGGCGCCAGCGCCACCGGCCAGGGAATCGGCGCCGCCATTCTGGGGCATCTGCGCGATGGCGGCTTTACCGGACATCTCGTACCGGTGCACCCGAGCGCCGCCCGGGTCGGCGGTCTGTCCGCGTACCCGTCGGCGGCCGATGCCTCCGTGCCGCTGGACCTGGCCGTGGTCGCGGTGCCGCCGGAGGCTGTCCCCGGGGTGGTGGCCG
This sequence comes from Micromonospora pisi, assembly GCF_003633685.1. Taxonomy (NCBI): domain Bacteria; kingdom Bacillati; phylum Actinomycetota; class Actinomycetes; order Micromonosporales; family Micromonosporaceae; genus Micromonospora; species Micromonospora pisi. Next base: position 6,124,727 of record NZ_RBKT01000001.1, read on the forward strand.
ACGCGGCCCGCGCCGGCCTGCACGCGCTGGTGGTGGTATCGGCCGGGTTCGCCGAGTCCGGTGCCGACGGTGCCGCCGCCCAGCGGGAGTTGATCCGGGCGGCCCGTGCGGCCGGGATGCGGGTGGTCGGCCCGAACTGCCTCGGCATCGCCAACACCGACCAGCGGGTACGCCTCAACGCCACCCTCGCGCCCCGGCTGCCGGTGGCCGGCCGGGTCGGCTTCTTCAGCCAGTCCGGTGTGCTCGGGGTGGCGCTGCTCGCCGAGGCGGAGCGGCGCGGGCTGGGGTTGTCGAGCTTCGTCTCGGCCGGCAACCGGGTCGACGTCTCCGGCAACGACCTGCTCCAGTACTGGCAGGACGATCCGGGCACCGACGTCATCCTGCTCTACCTGGAGACCTTCGGGAACCCGCGCAAGTTCGCCCGGCTGGCGCGGCGGATCGGCCGTACGAAACCGGTGGTCGCCCTCGCTTCCTCCGCCCGCCTCCCCGCCGGCCCGGACCCGGACCCGGGCCCGAGGGGTCCGGACGGCACCGCGCTCACCGCGCTCTACGCCCAGTCCGGGGTGATCCGGGTGGAGACGGTGGCGGAACTCTTCGACGTCGGGATGCTCCTGGCCCACCAGCCGCTGCCGGCCGGTCGGCGGGTCGGCATCGTGGGGAACTCCACCGCTCTGGCCGACCTGGCCGCCATCGCCTGCCGGTCCCACGGGCTGCCCGTCGCCGACGGCTACCCGGTCAACGTCGGGCCGCAGGCCACCGCGCACGACTTCGCCGACGCGCTGGCCGACGCCGCCGTGGATCCCGGGGCCGACGCCCTGCTCGTGCACTTCGCCCCGCCGCTGCCCGGACAACTGGTCGGTGAGGACGCCGACTTCACCTCAGCGGTGGCGAGTGTGGCGCTCGCCGGTGACCGGCCGACGGTGGCGACGTTCCCGGTCGGGCCGCCGCCGGTTGGCGTGCCCTCCTATCCGACAGTGGAGGAGGCGGTCCGGGCCCTGGCTCGGGTGATCGGTTACGCCGACTGGCTGCGCCAGCCGGTCGGTGAGTTGACCGAGTTGGCCGGAACCGCCCCGGACATCGCCGCTGCCGTACTCGCCACCTTGGGGGAGCAGGGCAGTGCCGTCTCGTCGGACGAGAGGGTCGGACCGTCCGGCAACACATCCGTCACGGTCGACTCCAATTCCGAAGCGGCGAACGGCGGGCCGGGACTGGTCGAGCGGCTGCTCGCCGCGTACGGCATCCCGGTCGTACCGTCCACGGTGGTCGACTCCGCCGACGCGGCGGTGACGATGGCACGGCACTGGGGCTCCGCGGTGGTGCTCAAGGCGGCCCGGGAAGGGCTGCGGCACCGTCTCGACCTGGGTGCCGTACGGCTGGATCAGTTCGGTGACGACGCGGTACGCCGGGCGTACCAGGAGATCGCCGATTCGTTCGGCCCCCGGGTGCTGGTCCAGCCGATGGTGCCGCCGGGGGTGGCCTGTGTGGTCGAGGCGGTCGAGGATCCCGCCTTCGGTCCGGTGGTCGGATTCGGCCTGGGCGGCGTGGCGACCGACCTTCTCGGCGACCGGGCCTGGCGGGTCGCGCCGTTGACCGACCGGGACGCCTCCGCCCTGATCGAGGAGCCACGGGCGGCACCGTTGCTGTACGGCTACCGGGGCGCCGAGCCGGTGGACCGGGCCGCGCTGGCGGAGCTCTTGCAGCGGGTCGGCCGATTGGTGGACGAGCAGCCACGGGTACGGCTCCTGCGCCTCAATCCCGTCCTCGCCCGCCCCGACGGCCTGGCGGTCCTGCACGCCGAACTCCACCTCGGCCCGTCCGCCCCCCGCCCCGACACCGGCCCCCGCCGCCTCTGACCCGTAAGGAAGGGCCCCTTGTTATCGGATTCGGTGGTACAGGGGGCCCTTCCTAACCGATCGCCCGGCCGTCGGTGTCGCTCTGGAGACGCCACAGGGCGAAGCGGTTGGCGGCGGCGAGTACGGCCAGCACGCCACCGAGGACGGGGTGGCCGGCGAGCACGAGGACGGCGGTCGCCGCGCCGAAGACCACCCATTCCGGGATGAGTCGCAGTGGGTCAGCCAGCTTCCGGTCCGATCGTGGCGCGACCCATCGACCCCAGATCAGCGCCGCGGCGAGCGGGGCCAGTACGGCGAGCAGTACGCGCTGCCAGAGGTGTGGGCCGCCGGCCAGCCAGCCGCCGTACGCAAGTGCGGTCAACGCGCAGAGCTCCAGCAGGAATCGCAGGCCGAGGTTGGCGATTCTCATCCCCGAACTCTCTCATCCCGTACCGGGTGGCCCTGGTCGGTCGCGGAAAGCACCGGTCGGTTCGGGAAAGCGCCGGCAGCCCGCGCGGGGGGCGGGAAGCAGGCGGCGGGGAGCGGAGAGCGGTACAGGGAAAGGCCCCCGCTCGACGCGAACCGCTGTCGACGGGGGCCTTTCTCGCGGCCGTGAGCTGGTCAGCTCGCGTACGACTCCAGCCGGTCAGCGCGGGACGGGTGACGGAGCTTGAGCAGGGTCACCTTCTCGATCTGCCGGATCCGCTCCCGGGAGAGGCCGAACTCGCGACCCACCTCGTCCAGGGTGCGCTGCCGACCGTCGTCCAGTCCGAACCGGAGTCGGATGACGGCCTCCTCGCGCTGGGACAGCGTGGCGAGCACGATCTCCACCTCGTTGCGCAGCATGCCCCGGGAGACCGCGTCACCGGGTTCCTCGCGCGGGTCCACCGCGGCGACGAAGTCGCCGAGCGCGCTTTCGCCGTCCTCGCCGACGGCCTGGTCCAGGCTGACCGGCTCCCGGTCGTACGAGATCAGTTCGATCACCTGGAATTCCGGTACGCCGAGCGCGACGGCCACCTCCGCCACGGTCGGTTCGCGGCCGAGGGTGGTGGCGAGGTCACGCCGGGCCCGGACCATCCGGTTGACCTGCTCGACCATGTGCACCGGGATGCGGATGGTGCGGGCCTGGTCGGCCATGGCGCGGGTGATGGCCTGGCGGATCCACCAGGTGGCGTAGGTGGAGAACTTGTAGCCCTTGGTGTAGTCGAACTTCTCGACTGCCCGGATGAGGCCGAGGTTGCCCTCCTGGATGAGGTCGAGGAAGGCCATGCCACGACCGGTGTACCGCTTCGCGATGCTGACCACCAGGCGAAGGTTCGCCTCCAGCAGGTGGTTCTTCGCGAGTCGACCCTGCTCGGCGACGATCTCCAGGTCACGTCGGAGCGCGGCGGACGGGCCACCGGCCAGCTTCTCCTCGGCGTACAGGCCGGCCTCGATCCGCTTGGCCAGCTCGACCTCCTGGACCGCGGTGAGCAGCTTGGTCCGCCCGATGCCGTTGAGGTAGGCCCGGACCAGGTCGGCCGAGACACCGCGCTCGTCGGTGGCGTCGAGGTCGGCCAGGTTGTCGGTGGTGTTCTCCGTCGGCGCGGCGTTGCTCGGGACGAGCTTCGCGTCGCTGCCGGCAAGTCGGTTGCTATCGGGCCCGATGATGGCGGCCGGGTGAAGTTCGTTCTGAGTCATCTGTAGGACCATCTTCAGTCGCCTCCCCGCGTCGACTAAGTGGTGCGTACCGGCAGCCGTGTGGCGCCGATAGGAAACAGCTTGGCCGGTAGGGCGTTAAGCGGAGGTGAGGCGATCGTCGAGGTGGCATGAAACCGGTAGCTTGGTTGCGCCGGCGTACCCGTTTTGACGCCTTCCGTCGGTAATGTTCTTGGGGCTCGTGTCCGACGCGGGGCTTGCCAGGACCGAATACTGTGCCACCGATCGGCCATGCGGCCAGCGACGCACCCGGCCGCCAACGACAGCCAACGAGTGCCAACGGAGGACGGCGTGGTCTTCAAGAGACTGATGCAGGCGATGGGCGTGGGGGGTCCATCGGTGGAAACCGTGCTCAACAATCCGAACTGCCGCCCCGGTGGGCAACTGGAGGGCCGGATCCAGGTCGCCGGTGGAGACCACCCGGTCGACATCGAGTACATCGCCCTCGGTCTGGTCACCCGGGTCGAGGTGGAGAGCGGCGACGGAGAGTACGACACCACGCAGGAGTTCCAGCGCCAGCGGGCCACCGGCGCCTTCCGACTGGAGAGCGGGCAGCGGCAGGAGATCCCGTTCCGGTTCGAGGTCCCCTGGGAGACCCCCATCACCGAGGTCTACGGCCAGCACCTGCACGGCATGACGATGGGGCTACGGACCGAACTCGAAGTGGCCCGCGCGGTCGACAAGGGTGACCTTGACGCGGTCGCGGTACATCCGCTCCCGGCCCAGGAGCGCATCCTGGACGCGCTGCTCCGGCTCGGTTTCCGCTTCACCCGCGCCGACGTCGAGCGGGGCCGGATCTACGGCGTGCAGCAGACGCTCCCGTTCTACCAGGAGATCGAGTTCTATCCCGCCCCCCAGTACGCCCGCGCGATCAACCAGCTGGAGCTGACCTTCGTCGGCACCGCCCAGCACCTCCAGGTGGTGTTGGAGGTCGACAAGCGGGGCGGTGTCTTCACCGAGGGCCGTGACGCCTTCGGCCGGTTCACCGTCGACTACGCCACCGCCGACCAGACCGACTGGGGTGCGCAGCTCGACGGCTGGCTGCGCCAGTCGATGCGCCAGCGCGGCCTCTTCTTCTAGGCCGCTCGACCTGGAAGAACGGGCCTGGGTCACCCGGCCCGCCCCGCCTGGAACCGGATCACCGGGCGGGGCGGCGCGGGTCAGAGATCGAGCAGGATCGTCCGTGGACCCACGTTGACGCTCTCGACCAGCATGTGGGTCCGGAACCGCCCGGTCTCCACCTTCACCCCACGCGCCCGCAGCGCATCGCCGAACGCGGTCACCAGGGGTTCGGCCAGCTCCGCCGGAGCAGCCGCCCCCCAACTCGGCCGCCGTCCCTTGCGGGCGTCGCCGTAGAGGGTGAACTGGCTGACCACCAGCACCGGTGCCCCGACCTCGGCGGCTGACCGTTCGTCATCCAGGATCCGCAGCTCGTGCACCTTCCGCGCCATGGTCTCCGCAGTTGCCGTCGTGTCGCTGTGGGTGATGCCGAGCAGCACCAACAGTCCGTCGGAGATCTCGCCCACGACCTCCCCGTCGACCGTGACACTGGCCCGGCTGACCGTCTGGATCAGCGCCCGCACCGGCTCAGTCCGTCTCGGGGGTGATCAGACCGCGTTCGACGAGATGGGCGACGATCGGGCCGGCAGCCTCCGCCAGATCCTCCACCGGCACCTCGTGTGCGACCGCCAGCACCTCCAACTGGTCACCGAGTGGCAACTGCCCGTCAGCGCCACTGACCAGGGCCAGCACCAACGGGTCGACCTCCTCGCTCCAGCGCAGTCCGTGCGGCATGGCGAGCACCTGACGGTCCACCGCCCAGCCCTCCGGGCCCATGGTCGCCTCCTGGCGCAGTTTCAGACCCTCCGCCATCCGGTAACGGCTCGCCAGCAGCGCCTCGGTGTCGCGTACCCGCAGCCAGTCCTGGCGGTCGAACCAGGCGGCGATCTGATCGCCCATCGGCGGCTGCACCGGCTGGCGGAGATCCTCCACCCGGACCACCGGCTGGTCATGACCGGAGCGGCGCAGGTTGATCACACCGAAGCCGACCGCCTCCACCTTCTGCGCGTCGAACCAGTCCAGCCAGGCCGCGATCCGGTACGGGTCGGCCGCCTCGCTCGCGTCGGCCAGCCAGAGGTCGACGTACGCCATCGGGTCGGCCACCTCGCGTTGGATCACCCAGGCGTCCAGACCCGTGCCGGCGAACCAGCCGGCCACCCGCTCGCCCCAGTCCTCACCGGCGATGTGTACCCAGTTCGCCAGGTACTGCATGGTTCCGCCCTCGGTGAGAAGGTCCGGTGCGGCCGCCGCCAACTCGGCGGCGATCCCGTCACCGACCCGCCCCGAGTCACGGTAGCTGTGCGTGGTGGTTCCCGGCCCCACCACGAACGGCGGGTTGCTCACCACCAGGTCGAACCGGCGACCCGCGACCGGCGCGGTCATGTCGCCGGAGAGCAGCTCCCAGCTCTGGCCGTTCAGGGCGGCGGTGGTGGCGGCGAAGCGTAGCGAACGGGCCGACACGTCGGTGGCCGTCACCCGGCGCGCGTGGGTGGCCAGGTGCAGCGCCTGCACGCCGGAACCGGTGCCGAGGTCGAGTGCGGTCTCGACCGGCCGCCGGATGGTGGCACCGACCAGCGTGGTGGACGCCCCGCCGATGCCGAGCACATGGTCGGCGGCGAGCGGACGGCCCGGCCGGGCGCTCCCCGGCACATCGGAGAGCGCCCACCAGGCGTCCCCGTACGGCTCGAGGTCGATGCCCTGGCGCAGGCCACCGTCGGCGGCTTCGACGATGCCGGCGGCGAGCGCGTCAGCGAGCGGGAGAGGCGCGAGGGCCGCCGCGACCGCCGACTCCGGTTCGGTCTGGGCGCAGACGAAGAGGCGGATCAGCGTGCCGAGCGGGTCCCGGTCGGCGGTGGCCCGCAGCGCGGCCCGGAAGTCGTTGCGGGCCATCCCGCTCGTCGCCTGCGGACCGAGCCGTTCGGCGATGCCGCTCGACGTGTAACCGGCGTTGGTCAGCGCGGTGCGTAGCTGGTCGACGCCGGCCGGGGAGAGGAGCATGTCGTTTTCGTCCACCCCGCCATCCTGCCCGGTGGTTCCGGGCCGCCCGGCGCAACCCCGGCAGAAACGCCCGGAGCGCGCCGCGGGCGCCGCGCCAATGGGCCGGTGCGGCGCTCAGCGCAGCTGGAAGTCCGCGAAATCGAAGCCGGGCGCCACCACACAGCTCACCAGCACCGGCTGGTCACCGGCCGGCACCGCGGCCTGCCACACCCCGCCGGGGATCAGCACCTGGGGCCGCTCGCCGGCAGCCACGTCGGCGCCGAGCACCACCTCGACCGGGTCGGCGTCCGGTTCCGTCCCGGTGCCGCCGAAGCGCAGCGTCAGCGGGCCGCCGGAGTGCCAGAACCAGAGTTCGTCCGAGCGGACCAGGTGCCAGCGGGACTCCTCCCCGGGGGCGAGCAGGAAGTGGATCGCGGTGGCCGCGTTGCGCTTGCCGGCGTACCCCTGGGGTTCGAAGGTGTGCGCGGACCGCCAGGTCTCGCGGAACCAGCCGCCCTCGGGGTGGGGGGCAAGGTCGAGCTGGGCGGCCAGGTCGGGCCGGGGCGGCGTGGTCACGGGTGGCGCTCCTTCCGGGTACGGCTACCGTCCGCCACACCGAGGCCGCCGCTCACCGACCTACGGGTCGGGTGGTGACCGTTCGGCCTGGCGACGGCGGAACGAGGTGAGGTTAACTGGCGCCGGTCGCGGCGGGTCCGTCCACCGGTGCTACGGGGCAGGCGGCAGGATGGAGAGCATGACGTTGTCGCTGCCCATCGACGCCGAGGCCAACGAACTGCTCCAGCGCAACCCGCTGGCACTGCTTCTCGGCATGACCCTGGACCAGCAGATCCCCATGGAGCGGGCGTTCGCCGCCCCGTACGACCTGGTGCGTCGGCTCGGCCACGAGCCGGACGCCGCCGAGTTGGCCGGGTACGACCCGGAGGCGCTCACCGCCGTGTTCGCCGAGCGGCCCGCGCTGCACCGGTTCCCGAAGGCGATGGCCGCACGGGTCCAGGAGCTCTGCCGGGTGCTGGTGGAGCGGTACGACGGCGACCCGGCGAAGATCTGGACCGAGGCGCCTGACGGCCGGACCGCGTTCAAGCGGATCAACGAGTTGCCGGGGTTCGGCAAGCAGAAGTCACAGATCTTCCTGGCCCTGCTCGGCAAGCGGTTCGACGTGCGGCCGACGGGCTGGCAGGAGGCCGCCGGTCAGTACGGCGACGCGGACGCCCACTACTCGGTCGCCGACATCACCGATCCCGAGTCACTGCTCAAGGTGCGTGAACACAAGCAGCGGATGAAGGCCGCCGCGAAGGCCTGACCCTCCGCCGACCGGTACGGCTCAGGCGGCGGTCGGGTGGGCGAGCGCGGCCAGCGCCCGGCGTACGTCGGCCAGGGAGACGGTCGCCGAGTCGTCCAGGTCGGCGAGGCCGGCCTCGATCCACTGCCGCATCAGGGTGGTGACCCCGATGCCGCGGGCGTCGGCGGCGGCCCGGACCCGTTCGTACGTCTCCACCGGCAGCCGCACCGAGCGGCTGACCATCGGCACGTCGGTGTCGGGCGTGGGCAACTCGACCGGCGCATTGTCGTCGATCAGGTCCGCGAGCCGGTCGCCGCCCTCGTGGAAGTGCTTGGTCGCGTCGTGTCGGTTCATCGTCACCGCCTCCTCATCGTCGCCATCCCCGGATGGCCTCCTCGTAGCGCTTGGACTCGGTGTCGCTGAGGTCACGCGCGGAGAGGATGTCCCAGTCGTTGTCGGCATGGTCGGCCTCGGCCAGCAGTATCGCCAGCCGCCGTCCCCGCCGCGCGGTCGCGTACATGACCATCACGTCGTCGCCGAGGTGCCGGATGACCCGCCGCGCGCTGTGCAGGGCCTCCCAGACCTCGCCGGGGGTGACGTCGTAGACCCTCAGGTTGTCCAACGCCTCGTCGGTGAAGCCGAACCTGCTGCCCACGTCGGGAGCGTACCACGCACGTAACACGGATGTCCCTGGTCAGCTCGGCGGCGGCACCCCGCTCAAGGTGCGAGGATGGAGCGGCACCCCGAGGAGGACCGTGTGAAGCACCAGGCGTACCAGCCGATTTTGATCACCGACGCCTCACGGAGCCAGCCGGACCAGTTGCACAGCCGTCAGGTGCGGTACGTCGTGATGATGTCCATCCGGATCGTCTGCATCATCGCCGGTGCCGTCCTGGTGGGCGTCAAGGCACCCCTGCTCTGGCTCTGGTTGCCGCTCTGCGCCGTCGGCATGGTCCTCGTACCCTGGCTGGCCGTGTTGCTCGCCAACGACCGCCCGCCGAAGGACCAGCACCGGCTTGCTCGTTTCCGTCAGCGCAACCTCGACGACGCCCCGCCCCGCAGCCTCACGGCCGAGGAGCGTCCACACCCGGTCATCGACGCCGAACCCTGAGCCCACCGGGTGCCGGCGAACGTACGCCAGCCGACCCGCCCCGGACAGAAAAACGGACCGTGAAAAAGCCGGGCCCCGTGCGGGGGCCCGGCTTTTCGCACGTGTTGTTCAATCCGCAATTACTTGGTCCAGACGTCCTGGACGATGTGGGCGGCCTGGTTCTCCCACTGCGCGTACGCGTCCGGGAACGCCGACACCTGAACCTTCTGCGCCGCCACCGTCAGCGGCAGATCCTGCCAACCATCAACCTGCTTCAGGTTGCTCAGGAACGCCGTCGCCGCGTACGTCGGGTCCGTGATCTGCTCCGGAGTACCCCAGCCACTACTCGGACGCTGCTGGAACAGGCCCAGGGAGTCGTGGTCGTTCATGTCACCCAGGTGACCCAGGTTCTCCAACTTCGACTCCTGCATCGAGGTAGCGACCGCGATCACCGCACCACGCTCACCCATACCCAACTTCTTGGCCGTGTCAGTAATGGCCTTGGCGTTAGCGAGCTGGTCCTTGCTCAACGAGATCTCCGACTGGGCACCCTGGGTGCCGTGCGGCACGAGCTTGTCCATGGCCGGCTTGGCCGTGGTCACAGCGGCAACCGTGGTCATCGCCGGGGCGGTGTGCACGGCCGGCGACGCGAACGCATGGCTCACGGGGCCGGCGACAGCGCCACCAACAAAGGCGAGGCCAGCAACACCAAGAGCGGTCTTACGAACAAACGAAGCTTCAGTAACAGCGGTGAAAGTCGTCTTCACGATGGTTCACCTTCCAATCGGGGGTACCGAGGCGCACACAAGTAAAGGGGGAAACAGGTGCGTCACTCGGGAAGAAGTACGAGGCCACAGGCCCTATGAGGCGGGGAGAGAACACTGCCTCGGCGCTGCTCCGGTCGTACGCGATGTATAACGACCCCACCCCCGCCAACATTCCGCCGACCACGCCCCGGACCAAGTTGATCAAGCCAAAAACCTCGCACCGGAGACACCCGGAACAATCGGCAACATTCGCCCGGCAAAACGCGGACCAGCACCCGCCTTCAGGCCGAGCCATACGCGCAAACGTCACCCCGCTGCGCATGTGGGGGCGGCGTGCCCCGCGACGGGATCAAGCCTGACAGTGAGGATGTAAGGGCGGGTCACCCGGTTGGTCTGACCCAAAGCCTGACCGACGATCACTGTCCTTGGGCGGATTCGTCGACCGGTCCGGGTGACCCGCTACCGCACTCACCACCTGGGCGGATGTGACCTGATAGGAGCCTGTGCGAGAGGCACCCATCACTGTCTTGTCCACCGTCGCGGCGGTGCGTGCCGACCCTTGTCCGGTGCGAGCGAACGGGACGACACCCCAGCATGACAGCCAAGAAGCGTCAGATCACCGGTGGAATCGACACCCACGGCAGAACCCACCACGCCGCCGTGGTCGACCAGACCGGCCGGGTACTCAACGACCAGCAGTTCCCCGCCACCGCAGCCGGCTACCACGACCTCCTGGCCTGGCTCCGATCACACGGCCGGGTAACCAAGGTTGGTATCGAGGGCACCGGCGCCTACGGCGCCGGCCTGGCCCGCTACCTGACCAGCCAGAACATCACCCTGGTCGAAGTCGACCGACCCGACCGCAAAACCCGCCGCACGAAGGGCAAGTCCGACCCGATCGACGCGATCGCCGCCGCCCGAGCCGCCCTGTCCGGACAAGCCAACGGCACCCCCAAGACCCGCACCGGCCCCGTCGAAGCGATCCGCACCCTACGAGTCGCCCGCAGCGGCGCAGTCAAGGCCCGCACCGCCGCACTCAACCAACTCCACGGCCTCATCGCCTCCGCCCCCGAAGAACTCCGCGCCAACCTCACCGGCCTGCACGGCCAGGCCCTGATCACCGCCTGCACCACCCTGACCACCGACGACACCCCGACAAGTGATCCGATCCAGGCCACCCGAGCGGCACTCCACTCGATCGCCACCCGGGTCCAGACCCTGACCACCGAGATCACCCAACTCGAACACCGACTCCACCCCATCGTGGCCACCACCGCCCCACGCCTGAACGCGCTCCTCGGCGTCGGCCCCGACGTCGCCGGGCAACTCCTAGCCACCGCCGGAGACAACCCCGACCGGCTCCACAGCGAAGCCGCCCTAGCCCACCTCTGCGGCGCCGCACCCATCCCCGCCAGCTCCGGACGCACCAACCGGCACCGACTCAACCGAGGCGGGGACCGCGCCGCAAACAAAGCGCTCTACACCATCGCGCTCTGCCGCCTACGCCACGATCCCCGCACCCGCGCCTACACCGAACGACGCACCACCCAAGGCCTCAGCAAAAAAGAGATCATCCGCTGCCTCAAGCGCTACATCATCCGAGAAGTCCACACCGCCCTACTCGCAGACCTCGCCGCACTCACCACTTGACACTCCATAGGAGCATCCGCCCAGAGCGGGGTACGCCGCCCCCACAACCGCCCCCAAACCCCCAGACCCAACCGGTCGGGCACCCACCACAGACACCGCCACCGCCCCCAGTTCACTGCCGAGCGCCAGCGCCGCATCCGGCGCCGCGCCCTCGACCCAGGCGCTGAGCAGTCCGGCCGCGAAGGCGTCACCCGCGCCGGTCGCGTCCCGTACCGGCATCCGTCGGGTTACCGCCTCGATGGTCGCGCCGTCGCGTGATGCCCAGAGCGCACCATCTCCGCCCAGTTTGACCACTGCGTTGCGTACCGCGCCGGTCAACATTTCGGCCTGTGCGCGGGCACTTCCCGCCCCGGTGAGTGCCTCTGCCTCGTCCGCGTTCGCCAGGAGCAGGTCGACGTCGCGTACCCAGTCCAGGAACGCCACCGGACCGACCTGCCGCAGCGGCTCGGCGGAGGCCGCGTCGACGCTGGTGGTGAGCCCGCGTTCGCGGGCGGCGGCGAGCGCGCGGCGGCCGGCGGCGCGCGACCCGGGGTCGAGCAGGGTGTACGCGGACAGGTGCAGGTGCCGTGCGTCGGTCGCTCGGGTCAGCGCCGATTCCACGTCGGCCGGGGCGAGTCGCAGGTTGGCGCCCCGGTCGTTGACCATCGTCCGTTCCCCGTCACGGGCGAGCACGATGACGGTGCCGGTCGGTGCGTCCGGGCAGTGGCGGACCGCGCAGTCGACGCCGTGTGCGGTCAGTTCGGCCAGCCGTGACCGTCCCGGCTCGTCGTCGCCGACCACCGCGACCAGGGTCACCGGCACGTTCCGCCACGCCAGCCAGGCCGCGGTGTTCGCGGCCTGGCCGCCTCCGGTGAGCCGGATGCCCGCCGGGGTGTCCGATCCGGTGGCGAGCGGCCCGGAGAGCACCGCGAGTACGTCGGTGACGATGTCGCCGACCGCGATGATCCGCGCCGCGCCGCTCATCCGGCGGTGATGCCGTTACGGGCCGCTGACGCGACCGCGATCTGGCCGGCCAGGGTGGCGTTGCGCAGGATGATCCGTACGTTCACGGCCAGGCTCGCGCCGCTGGTGGAGGCGTGGAAGTGGGAGAGCAGGAACGGGGTCACCGCCTTGCCCGTCACCCCGTTGCCGGCCATCAGGGCCAGCCCGTCGGCGAGGGTGCGGTCGTGCAGTTCCGGATCGAGTTGCTCGTCGAGCGGGAGCGGGTTGGCCACGATCACACCGCCGGGCTGCACGCCCTGTTCCGCCCGCGCGGCGAGCATCGCGGCGATCTGCTCGGGTGTCTCCAGCGCCCAGTCCAGCTCGAAGCCGCTGTCGCTGATGAAGAAGCCGGGGAAGCGGCGGGTGCGGTAGCCGACGACGGTCACGCCGAGCGTCTCCAGCCGTTCCAGCGTCGCACCGACGTCGAGGATCGACTTCACGCCGGCGCAGACCACCGCGATCGGGGTCCGGGCCAGGGCGGTCAGGTCGGCCGACTCGTCGAAGGTCTGTGCCGCCTCGCGGTGCACACCGCCGAGGCCGCCGGTGGCGAAGACCCCGATGCCGGCGGCGGCGGCGACCGTGCTGGTCGCGGCGACGGTGGTGGCACCGTCCGCGCCGGTCGCGGCGGCAACTGCGAGATCGCGTACGGAGAGCTTCGCCACGCCGTCCGTACTGGCCAGGCGGGTCAGTTGGGCGTCGTCGAGGCCGACCACGAGCGCGCCCTCGACCATGCCTATGGTGGCGGGTACAGCGCCGGTGGCCCGGACCGCCTGTTCGATTTCCCGGGCGACCCGCAGGTTGTCGGGCCGGGGCAGCCCGTGCGAGACGATGGTGCTCTCCAGCGCCACGATGGGGCGCCCGCCGCGTCGGGCGTCGGCCACTTCGGCACCGTACCGGATGTTGAAGTTGGTCACATGATCACGGTACGGGGCCGGCTGGTGGGCGTTCCGGTGGACCCTGCGCCGGTGACCTGCCAAACTGGAAAGTTGCGGGGTCATTCTGGGAGGTATTACCGACGTGAGCACTGAGGTTCTCGAGCGTCCGGAGTTGAAGGACGCAGACACCGGGCCCGAGATGTTTCATTATGTCCGGAAAGAGAAGATCGCCGAGAGTGCGGTCATGGGAACCTTCGTGATCGCCCTCTGTGGCGAGACGTTCCCCGTCACCAAGGCGGCCAAACCGGGGTCACCGGTCTGCCCCCGGTGCAAGGAGATCTACGACTCGATGCGTGACTGAGTCGTCGCCCCCTCCTGCCCGGGCGCGTAACCTTCTGCGGTGACCACCTCGACCGCCCTGCTCCTGGCTGACCTGCTGGGTGTGGCCGTGTTCGCCGCGTCCGGCGCGTCGGCCGCGGTGGTGAAGCGGCTCGACATCTTCGGCGTGGTCTTCGTCGGCTTCGTCGCCGCCCTGGGCGGCGGGATCTTCCGGGACCTGGTGATCGACGAGGTCCCGCCGCTGGCGTTCGCCGACTGGCGGTACGCGGTCACCGCCGCGGTCACCGCGGGCGCGGTCTTCTGGTTGCACCCCCAGCTGGCCCGGTTGCGTACCGCGGTCCTGGTCCTCGACGCGGCCGGTCTGGGCCTGTTCACCGTCACCGGCACGCTCAAGGCGCTCGACGCCGACGTGCCCCCGGTGGGCGCGGTGCTGATCGGCATGCTCAGCGGCATCGGTGGCGGGCTCGGTCGGGACCTGCTCACCGGCGAGATCCCGGTGATGCTGCGTCGGGAGATCTACGCGTTGGCCGCCCTGGCCGGCGCGATCGTGGTGGTGTCACTCGGCTTCGCCGGTGTGACCGGACCGCTGCCGCTGGTCGGCGCGATGGTGCTCGTCTTCGGCCTGCGTCTGGTGGCGCTGCGCCGGCGCTGGTCCGCCCCGGTCGCGGTCATTCCGGAGCGGGCCGCCGGGACCACGCCCGCCGCCGGCCCGCCGGCCCGCCGCCGCCTCTGGGGTCGCGCCGACCGGACCGGTGGTGGAACGGCTCGGGCAGGTGCCGCCGGGCCGGCCGGCGACCCGACTCCAGGTGACGATGCCGCCCACAGCGACAGCGTCGCCTCGGCGGAAGGTGCCGCTCCGGGCGGCGGCGTCGCCCCGGGCGGCGCCAAGGCGCCCGGCGGGGTGGGCGGGCACCGAAGAGTGTGACCGCTGGGGCAGTGGTGTCGCCTGGGCGCTCCCGCGCCGGCTGGTTATGCTGGGACGGCCTTCGCGCGCCACCTGCGACGCGGGGGCGTTTTCATGGTCCGCCGTTACCGCTACCACCGGCGCACCGCAGTCCGGCGGTCCGCGACCGGGTCGTTCCGGTAGCCGGAGGGGAGTTTTCGCGTGGGTGCCCGACTGCCGGCGATCGACACCTTTCCGCCGCTGCGGGACTGGCAGCGCAAGGCACTGGTCGGATATCTACGCCGACCGTCCGAGGACTTCATGGCGGTCGCCACCCCCGGCGCCGGCAAGACCACCTTCGCCCTGCGGATCGCCGCCGAGCTGCTCTGTGACGGCACGGTCGAGGCGGTCACCGTGGTCGCCCCGACGGAGCACCTGAAGACCCAGTGGGCGCTGGCAGCGGCCCGGGTCGGCATCCAGCTCGACTCCGCGTTCCGTAACGCCGACCTGCACTCCTCCGCCGACTTCCACGGCGCCGTGGTCACGTACGCGCAGGTGGGCATGGCACCGCAGGTGCACCGCCGGCGCACGATGACCCGACGGACCCTGGTGATCCTGGACGAGGTGCACCACGCCGGTGACTCGCGTACCTGGGGGGACGGAGTCAAGGCGGCCTTCGAACCGGCCGTACGCCGACTGATGCTGACCGGTACGCCGTTCCGCTCCGACGACAACCCGATCCCCTTCGTCACCTACGAGCGTGGCGGTGACGGGCTGCCCCGCTCGCGAGCGGACTCGACCTACGGGTACGCCGACGCGCTCCGTGACGGGGTGGTCCGGCCGGTCATCTTCCTCGCCTACTCCGGCGAGACACGGTGGCGTACGAGCGCCGGCGACGAGTTGGCCGCCCGGCTCGGCGACCCGATGACCCCGGACCTGATCGCCCAGGCGTGGCGGACGGTGCTGGACCCGGCCGGCGACTGGATGCCGCAGGTGCTGCGGGCCGCCGACGCTCGGTTGCAGGTGCTGCGGGCCGGCGGGATGACCGACGCCGGTGGTCTGGTGATCGCCACCGACCAGCAGGCGGCGCGGGCGTACGCCCGGTTGATCGAGCGGCACACCGGTGAGAAGGCCGTGGTGGTGCTCTCCGACGACGTGGGCTCGTCCGCTCGGATCGCCGCGTTCGCCGGCTCGGAGCAGCGCTGGATGGTCGCGGTCCGGATGGTTTCCGAGGGAGTCGACATTCCTCGGCTCGCGGTCGGTGTCTACGCCACCAGCGCCTCGACCCCGCTCTACTTCGCCCAGGCGATCGGTCGTTTCGTCCGGGCCCGTCGGCAGGGGGAGACCGCCTCGGTCTTCCTGCCGAGCGTGCCGCACCTGCTGGGGCTGGCGAGCGAGCTGGAGGCGGAGCGCGACCACGTACTCGGCGAGCCGAAGAAGCGGGAGGGCTTCGAGGACGACCTGCTCGAGCGGGCGCAGCGCGAGGAGAAGGCCAGCGGCGAGCTGGAGAAGCGGTTCGAGGTCCTCGAGGCGACCGCGCACCTGGATCAGGTGATCTTCGACGGTGCCTCGTTCGGCACCACCGCCCAGGCCGGTACGCCCGAGGAGGAGGAGTACCTGGGTCTGCCCGGCCTGCTCACCGCCGACCAGGTGTCGGTGCTGCTGAACAAGCGCCAGGCGGAACAGTTGGCCGCGAAGCGGCGTCGGGCGGCCGAGGAGCCGGTGCCGGCGCCCCGGGAGCCGACAACCGTGCCGCGCAGCGCCGCCGAGCGCCGGGTCGCGCTGCGCCGCCAGCTCAACACGCTCGTGGCGGCCCACCACCATCGGACGGGACTACCGCACGGAAAGATCCACGCGGAGCTGCGTCGCCTCTGCGGTGGCCCGCCCAGTGCCCAGGCCACGATCGAGCAGCTGGAAGAGCGGATCGCCACGGTCCAGACCCTCTGACCGCGCCGTCTGTGCCCGTACGTCCGGACTGTTCCGGTGCGGGCACAACCTGTCCGGTGCCAGGGGTTGTCTTCCCCTCCGTGCCGGCCGGCCTGGATGGCTGGCCCGGCCGGAGGCGGAGATAGTTAACCGGAGGCACCCGTCTGGGTACCTCCGGTCAGCTATCTAGGGTTTCGTATCAGTTCGCCATCAGATCGGCGCCACGCCACGTGAATTCCGGGTCAGCAGCGAACCGGACCGTGATCTTTACAAGATCCTCGGCGTACTTGTTCGCGTGATGCCCACAGAACACCAGTTCGCTCCCACCCGCGAGGGTGATCCGGAGCTTGCCGGCGGCGTTGCAGCGGTCGCACCGTTCATCGGCGGCTGGGGGAGCCACCGTCTCGGGCGGCGGCGTGAGGGTCGGGGTCATCGCCTTCCTCCTCGGGTCGTCACCGATGAACACTCTCTTCGGTCGTTGCTCACCTATCCTGCAACACCCTGGCGGGGTGTGGCCTTCCCAGTGTGCCCGCGGGGGACCGAGGTCACACGTGGTAGAGACAGTGTGCCGTGCACCAAGGGTGCCACGTCAACGATCACAACCGGGAAACCGGCCGATCGCTATCGTGTGTTGTACACCTGGTGATCAAAGCGACACAACTGGTTGACGTTTCGGATCAGTCAAGATAGTCCCGCAGTACCTGGGAACGGGACGGATGGCGCAGTTTCGACATCGTCTTCGACTCGATCTGCCGGATCCGCTCGCGGGTCACCCCGTACACCTGGCCGATCTCGTCGAGGGTGCGCGGCTGCCCGTCGGTGAGCCCGAAACGCAGCCGGACGACGCCAGCCTCCCGCTCAGAGAGGGTCTGGAGCACCTGCTGGAGCTGATCCTGCAGGAGCGAGAAGGAGACCGCGTCAACCGCGACGACCGCCTCGGAGTCCTCGATGAAGTCGCCGAGCTGGCTGTCGCCCTCGTCACCGATGGTCTGGTCGAGCGAGATCGGCTCTCGGGCGTACTGCTGGATCTCCAACACCTTTTCAGGTGTGATGTCCATCTCCTTGGCCAGCTCCTCCGGGGTGGGCTCGCGACCCAGGTCCTGGAGCAGCTCGCGTTGGATCCGGCCGAGCTTGTTGATCACCTCGACCATGTGCACCGGGATGCGGATGGTGCGGGCCTGGTCGGCCATGGCACGGGTGATGGCCTGGCGGATCCACCAGGTGGCGTAGGTGGAGAACTTGTAGCCCTTGGTGTAGTCGAACTTCTCGACTGCCCGGATGAGGCCGAGGTTGCCCTCCTGGATCAGGTCGAGGAAGGCCATGCCACGACCGGTGTACCGCTTGGCCAGCGACACCACCAGGCGGAGGTTCGCCTCCAGCAGGTGGTTCTTCGCCCGTTCCCCGTCCCGCGAGATCCAGCCGAGATCGCGGGCCATCTGGATGACGAGCTTCTCCTCGCCCTCCTCGGCGGCCCGGATCCGCTCGGCGGCGTAGAGGCCGGCCTCGATCCGCTTGGCCAGCTCGACCTCCTGCTCCGCGTTGAGCAGCGGGACCTTACCGATCTGCTTGAGGTAGGCCCGGACCGAGTCGGCGGAGGCAGTCAGCTCGGCGTCACGACGCGCCTGCTTCAGCGCCTCGGACTCCTCGTCGTCCCACTCGAAGTCGTTGTCGGTGGCGGAGTTGGCCGCATCCGTCTCGGCCGCCTGGGTCAGCTCGGCCGGCTCCTCGACGACGACGTCCTCGATCTCGGCGGCGAGCTCCTCGGGATCGATCTCGCCGTCGACCCCCGGGCCCTCGCCGGGCTTGGTCTTGACCGCCGTCTTGGCGGCCTTCACGGCCCCGGTGGCGCCGGAACCGACGCCGGCCGCCTTGGTGGCCCGGGTGGTCCGGGTCGCGGCTCTGGTGGCCGTCTCAGCGGGTTTCCCCGCCTCGCCGGCGGCGCGGGGGGCGGCCGCCTTGCGGGCCGGGGTGGCCTCGTCGGCGGCGGGCGCCTGCTTCGGGGCCGGCGACGCCTTCTTGGCGGTCGCCTTGGCGGTGGTGGCCCTGGAGGCGGGAGTCGCTGACCGGGCGGCGGCAACCCGGCGGCG
Organism: Micromonospora pisi; assembly: GCF_003633685.1. Lineage (NCBI taxonomy): Bacteria > Bacillati > Actinomycetota > Actinomycetes > Micromonosporales > Micromonosporaceae > Micromonospora > Micromonospora pisi. Next base: position 6,143,191 of record NZ_RBKT01000001.1, read on the forward strand.
GGTGCTCGCGGAGCCGTCGACGACGACGGTCACGCCCGCGTCGGACAGCGCCCGTAGGATCTTCTTGGCCTGGGCCGGGGTCACCTCGGCGGACTCGACCGTGCGCGCCAGCTCAGCCGACGTGAGCTGGCCGCCGGCGTTTTGCGCGTGGGCGATCAGGGTGTCGGTGAGGGAGCGTACGTCGGCGCCGGTGTGGCGGGGTTCTGTCACGAATGACCTTCCGGAGGCGATGAGCGAGCACGGCCGGGTCGGCCAGCGCAGCGCTAGGCGTCGTGCCGGACCGATGTGGTTGAGGGACCCCCGAGTCCCGGGCCGGCCGGTGTCGGCGGTCCGTGGCGCGTGGGTAGGCGTGAATTGTAACGCCGTCTGCGGGGATCATCCCCCGCCGCACGCCGAAACGGCGGCTGGAGGCCGCCGACTCGGAGCGCATGTGGACTTTGTAAGGATGATACCCGCGTGCGGCGCGGACGTCGCAGCCGTGCGAGAAGGGGACGTCATGGTCAGCAGTCAGCCCAGCGCCGACGAACTGCTGGAACTCGCCGTCAGGGTGGCCCGGGGGGCCGCTGACACGGCCCGGCGGATGCGCGCCGAAGGAGTGTCGGCGGTGGCGACCAAGAGCACCGTCACGGACGTGGTGACCGCCGCCGACCGGGCGGTGGAAATGCAGGTCATCGCCGCACTCCGCGAGGTACGACCGGATGACGCCGTGCTCGGCGAGGAGTACGGCGCCGCGGCCGGCGGGGTCGCTTCCGGTCCCGGCTCCGTACGGTGGATCCTCGATCCGATCGATGGCACCGTGAACTACCTGTACGGCCTGCCCCAGTACGCCGTTTCGCTGGCCGCCGAGGTCGACGGCGTAGTCGTCGCCGGGGTCGTGCGCAACGCCGCGACCGGCGACGAGTGGACCGCCACCCGGGGCGGCGGGGCGTGGCGCGACGGACGCCGACTCGCCGGCTCGACCGAAACCGATCTCGGTCAGGCGCTGGTCGCCACCGGATTCGGGTACGACCCCGCCCGTCGCTCCCACCAGGCCGGCGTGGTGGCCGGACTCATCGCGCACGTACGCGACATCCGCCGGTTCGGGGCGGCGGCGCTGGACCTGTGCCTGGCGGCCGAGGGGCGGGTGGACGCCTACTACGAGAAGGGCCTCAACGCCTGGGACCAAGCCGCCGGTGGCCTGGTCGCCACCGAGGCCGGGCTCGTGTTCAGCGGGCTGGACGGTGCCCCGCCCGGGCCGGACCTGGTCATCGCCGCACCGCCGGCGCTCTTCGCGCCGCTGCACGAACGGTTGGCCAAGCTCGACGCCGCCGGCGGGCCGTAGCCACTGGCCCGCCCCGGGGCGGGCGCCGGAGTCCGCCCGCTGGACGGCGCTGGCCCGCCCGGAGCCCGGGACGCCGGAGCCCGGGACGCCGGAGCCCGGGACGCCGGTGGCGGGGGCCGGTGGCGGGGGTGTGGGCCGCCGTCGGCGGGACCGTAAGCCGAAGGGTGGATCGATCCCATCCCTTCAGATGACATCGATCCACCCTTCGGTGGAAATCCTCGTCGGCGTACCGGTGGGTCGGGAGAGCCGGCCCACCGACGCCGCGCGGTGCTAGTTGTCGCCCTCCTTGGCGGCGCAGGTGCCCGGCGGGGGCGTCGGCGCGCCAGCGGCACTCAGTGCCTGGTTGACCTCGGTGCTGGTGGCGAGCTGGGTGTAGCTGCTACCGATCACCACGTCGACCATCTCGTCGTCACGGTTCGGGTCGTACTCCGGCGTGGCCTCGTTGAGGAAGTAGGCCATGAGCAGGTGCGCCGAGGCCACCCCCTTCGGGCCGAACCGCAGGACCGCGACCTCCTCGACCCGCTTCTTGTCGTTGCCCTGCTTGACCACCTGGAACTTGCGGTTCTTGAAGTCCGTGGCGACCCCGTTCGCCAGGCCGACGGTGTCTGTCGCGTTGAAGACGTTGATCTTGACGTCCTTGGGCTCACGCAACGCCACATTGGCCCGCTTGAACCCCGCCGGACAGGTGTCGCCGGAAGCGGAGCCGCGCTGGGTGTCGCGTAGCAGCGCCGCGGTGACGAACGCCAGGGCGAGGACCGCCAGCACCCCGACGACGACAAGCGCGCGCACCCGGGCAAAACTCATCTGGTTGGCTCCCCGTACAGGTCTGGTTCGGCGGTGCCGGACGGCGGGCCAGACCGGGCTGCCGTCGGCTACCGAGTATGCCGCTGAGGCTAGCTGTTGTCCGGCCCGGCGCGGAAACCGGCGAACATGCCGGCGTGCCGACGCCGTTCGGACTACCGCTACCCCTATCTTCGTGTCGCCTGAGTCACATTGGGAACAACTCTGGCCGCTCGGGCGTACAAGCATGCCGCGAGGGCGGTATACATGCCTCGCCCGATGGGGGGTAAGGTACCGCGCTCGCCGGGGGTGTTCCCCAGGCGGCCGTGGCCCGGGCACCTAGCCGGGGTCGGGGACCGGAAAAAGATGACCGGCCAGCGGGAACCGAAAGAGTGTCTTCCGGCGTTACAACCGGAAGCGACTATATCGATATAGGAGAGTGAAACCGATGGCCACCGACTACGACGCCCCGCGTCGCGACGAGGTCGACCTCGGCGAGGACAGCCTGGAAGAGCTGAAGGCCCGGCGCGTCGACTCACAGTCGGGCGCCGTGGACGTCGACGAGGCCGAAGTTGCCGAAAGCTTCGAGCTGCCCGGTGCCGACCTGGCCGACGAAGAGCTCACGGTGAAGGTGCTGCCGATGCAGTCGGACGAGTTCCGCTGCGCCCGCTGTTTCCTCGTACACCACCGCAGCCAGTTGGCGGTGGAGCGCAACGGTGAGCTGATCTGCCGCGAGTGCGCCTGAGTTCTCACCGACGCCGGGGGCGGCGTGGGTGAGGCGCGGCTGGTGGGTCGAGGATCGATTCGAGGTGCGCGGATGGCACCGACCTGCTTGACTCGATCCGACTAACTCGACGTTGGACGGATCGGCACGGCTGGAGGTCAGCGCATGGCCCGCTCCGAGCAGGCGCCGGAAACCCCTGCGGGGGTGCCGGCGCCGACTGGGGGGACCGGCCCGGTGGATTCACCACCGGATGCGGAGGCGGCAAGCGCCGAGGGCAACCTTGGCGCGACCATCGCCGCGTTGACCGAGGACGACCTCGAGCCGGCGCGGCGGACCAGGTTACTGGGCCGGCTCGTCGGCCAGGTCCGCGCCCGTGGCCTGGGCGACCTGTTCCGGCCCAGGGCGGCGATCCGCTGGATGAGCGACGTGGTCGGCGAGGTGGTGCCGCACATCCCGATCCGCGACCGGGAGACACTCCGGCGGCACTACGGCGGCCTCGACGGCGACGCGCTCGCCGAGCGGTTGATCCGTAACGCGGCTCGCGCCACCGCCGGGGTCGGGGCGGCCGGCGGCGGGGTGGCGGCGGTCGAGTGGGCGGTGACGCCGTCCCTGCTCTCCGCGCCGGTGCTGCTGGCCGCGGAGACGATCGCGGTGGTGACGATCGAGATCAAGCTGATCGGCGAACTGCACGAGGCGTACGGGGTTCCGGTGCCCGGGAGCACCACCCAACGCGCCGGCGCCATGATCCAGTCATGGGCGAGTCGGCGCGGGGTCAACCCCTTCCTGCCCGGGATGGGGGTCAGCGCCGTACTTGGCGCGCCAGCCCGCAAACAGCTGCGGGACATGCTGCTGCGGCGGTTCGGCCGCAACCTGACCACACTCGGTCCGCTGCTCACCGGTGCGGCGGTGGCGGGCTACCTGAACCGGCGCGCGACCCTCGGGTTGGGCGACGCGATCCGTACCGACCTGCGCAAGCAGTTCCGGGCCATCACCGGACCGCCGCAACAGGGGCACGGTGCCGAACTGGAATGGCGCACGGACGACCGGGACCGCTCCTAACCGGCGCTCGCGGGGGTCGTCGTCCGGGCCACGTCGCGTGCGGCCAGGATCGCCTCGGCGAGCCGGACCGGGTGCCGGGAGCTGACCACCCAGTACGGGGTCGGATCGGCGGGGTCGTCGAGCACCACCTGAACGGCGCCGCCCACCCACGGGCGCTGGACCACGAACGCGAGCGGGTCGGCGCCCACACCGAGCACCTCCCGCCGGCCCTCGGCATCCAGTGCGATGGCGTCGGCCACGAAGCCGACCGGCAGCCGGGCGTCGTCGACGAGCAGTTCGCCGTCGCGTACCCGGACCATGATCCGACCCAGCCACCAGAGCCCCAGCGCCGTCGCGGGCAGCAGCACGGCGAACGGCAGCCAGGCGCGTACGCCGCCTGAGCCGAGCCAGACCTCCATCGCCAGCAGCGACGCCGCCACCTCCCCGGCCAGCCACCACCACCAGGGCAGGCGTAGCCGTTCGTGGTAGCCGTCGGCGCCGGACCCGACCGGGCCGGCGGCAGAACTGAGACGAGTTGGTGCCACAGTGTGAGGGTACGGCGCGGCGCGGCGGGGTGACCCGGCAGGATAGAGGCGACCCGCCCACGGACCAACGGATCGGAAGAGTGAGACCGTGACCCAAGCCGTGCCCGTACCCGTCCGTCAACTGGACCCCGACCTGCCCCTGCCGGCGTACGCCCATCCCGGCGACGCGGGCGCCGATCTGCTGGCCGCGCAGGACGTGGAACTGGCGCCGGGGGAGCGCGCCCTGGTCCGTACGGGGATCGCGATCGCCCTGCCGGAGGGATTCGTCGGCCTGGTCCACCCGCGTTCCGGGCTGGCGGCCAGGCTCGGTGTGACGGTGCTGAACGCGCCCGGTACGGTCGACGCCGGCTACCGCGGCGAGATCATGGTGAACCTGATCAACCATGACCGGGTGAATCCTGCGAAGATCTGTCGCGGCGACCGGATCGCGCAACTGGTGGTGCAGCGGGTGGAACGTGCCCGCTTCCATCCTGTCGACGAACTGCCGACCACCCAGCGGGGCGAGGGCGGGCACGGTTCGACGGGCGGGCACGCGGGCCTGGTCACGCCGCGCGACGCAAGCGAGCACCACAACGAAAGGTCGGCACGGTGATCTTTTCTCGAGGACGTGGTGGACGGCACGCCCGGGACGAGCGGGCCGGTCGGTCCGGGCGTTCGGCGCCCGACCAGCCGGACGTCGACTCCTCGCCCGACGTCCCGACCCGAGACCGGGGCCCGTACGACGTCACGGAGGCCCCCGCCGGGGTGGAGCGTCTCGACCTGGGCAGCCTGCGGATTCCCGCCGTGGCCGACGTCGAGATCCGGGTCCAGGCGGACCCCGACGGCTCGGTCCAGCAGGTGGTCCTGCTGCATGGGGAGAACGCCCTGCAACTCGGCGTCTTCGCCGCGCCCCGGTCCGAGGGGATCTGGGACGAGGTGCGCCAGGAGATCCGGGAGTCCCTGTTCAAGGAGGGGACCGCGGCGGAGGAGAGCGACGGCGAGTACGGCGTCGAGCTGCGCGCCCGGGTGCGTACCCCGGACGGCCAGCTGACCGACCTGCGGTTCGTCGGCATCGACGGGCCGCGCTGGATGGTCCGTGGGGTCTACCAGGGTCGGGTGGCGAGCGACCCGGGTGTGGGCGGCCCGCTCGTCGAATGCCTGCACGGCCTGGTGGTCGACCGTGGCCAGGAGGCCAAGCCGGTCCGGGAACCGCTGCCCCTGCGCCTGCCCCGGGAGATCGCCGAGCGGCAGGCGGCGGAGGCGGCCGCGGCGGGTACCCAGCCGGGCGGCGAGACTGTGATCTCGTCGGACGGCGGTGGCCCGAACGGTTCCGGCGCGGCGCCCCGGATCAACGGCGCCTCCGACCAGGGACCGGGGCGGGGCAAGCCGTCGCCGCGTCCGCGCGGCTCGGTCTGAGCACCTCCGACCGGTCCGCGTCGCCCCCACCCGGTCGGTTCCACCGGGTCCGCGCCGCGTCGGCTGATCGGCGTACGCTGGCGTAGTTGGTTCCTTTGCGGGGCCGGTGGAGCAGGCCGCGACGGGGTGACCCGGGCGGATCAAGGAGGAACAGAGGTCATGGCGACCGACGAGGGTCGGGGGTCGCTGCGCAACCTCCTGCAGCGGCTGACCGCGAGCGAGGCGGAGATCGAGGCGCAGGAACTGCGTCGGGAGAGCGCGCAGTGTGGCGGTACGCCGGCCGGACTGTGCCGGCGGGGCGAGCAGGTGTCGATCTCCGGGCGGCTCCGTACGGTGGTCTACACCCCGCGGACCAACCTGCCGACCCTGGAGGCGGACCTCTACGACGGCAGCGACGTGGTCACGCTGGTCTGGTTGGGGCGCCGGCACATTATCGGCATCGAGCCGGGTCGGCAATTGACTGTTCGTGGTCGCGTCGCGATCCGCGATGACCGTAAAGTCATCTACAACCCGCACTACGAGTTGGAACTGCCCCGTTGAAGTCCGAAGCCGGGCAGCCGCCCCGAACGGAAGACGCGCAGATGACGACTGGACCACAGCCGGCCGCCGGGGTCGATACCGACCCGGCCGAGGAGGCGCCGCTGCCCAGCATCGCCGAGCAGGTGTCCGAGCAGCTCGGTGGCTGGCGGGGGATGGTCGAGTCGAGCATCCCGGTGCTCGTGTTCGTCCTGGTGAACGTACTCGCCGAGCTGCGTCCGGCGTTGATCTCGTCGCTGGCGGTGGCGCTGGCCATCGCGGCGATCCGGCTGGTGCAGCGGCGGCCGATCCGGCACGCCGTCAACGGGCTCTTCGGCCTCGGCGTCGGCGCCTTCATCGCCTACCGCAGCGGTGACTCCAAGGACTTCTACCTGCCCGGCATCCTCTACGGCATCGCAGTCGGGGTGGCGCTGCTGGTCTCGGCGGCGGTCCGTCAGCCACTGGTCGGCTGGGTCTGGTCGGTCTTCGCCGCTGGCGGCAAGTCCGAGTGGCGCCACGACCCCCGGCTGGTGCGTACGTTCGTCTGGCTGACCGTGCTCTGGGGTGTGGTCTGGCTCGCCAAGGTCGGTGTGCAGGCCGCGCTCTACCTCGCCGACCAGGACACCGCGCTCGGCGTCGCCCGGCTGGCGCTGGGCTACCCGCCGTACCTGTTGCTCCTGGCGATCACGGTCTGGACGGTGCGCCGGGTGACCCGCGACGCGTCGCCGGTGCCGACCACGGCGACCAGCGCGAGCTGACCGTCCCGGCCGGGTCCATGGCGACGCCTCAGCTCTCCGCCCGGGTCCGCTCCACGCTGTCCGCGCCGAGGATGACCGCGCGGACCGCGTCCTCCACCTCGGCGGTGCAGACGAAGATCAGTTCGTCGCCGGCCTCGAGCGGGTCGTCCGGGCTCGGTACCAGCACCCGCCGCCCGCGCAGGATCGCGACCAGGGCGGCGTCGCGGGGCAACGGTACGGCGTGGATCGGGTGCCCGACGTAGGGCGCGGCAGCCGGCAGGGTGATCTCGACCAGGTTCGCCTCGCCCTGTCGGAAGGTCATCAGCCGGACCAGGTCCCCGACGGTCACCGCCTCCTCGACCAGCGCGGCCATCACCCGGGGCTTGCTCACCGCGACGTCGACCCCCCACTGGTCGGTGAAGAGCCACTCGTTCTCCGCGCGGTTCACCCGGGCGACCACCCGCGGCACCGCGAACTCGGTCTTGGCCAGCAACGACACGACCAGGTTGACCTTGTCGTCGCCGGTCGCCGCGACCACCACGTCGCAACTGGCCAGGTCGGCTTCCTCGAGGCTGGCCAGTTCGCACGCGTCGGCGAGCACCCAGTCGGCGGCCGGCACCCGCTCGGGGCGCAGCATCTTCGGCTGCCGTTCCACCAGCATGACCTGGTGGCCGTTGTCGATCAGTTCCTGGGCGATGGACCGGCCCACGTTGCCGGCTCCCGCGATGGCGACCCGCATGTCACTGTCCCCCTTCGGGCGGCTGGCTGGCCGCCGTCGTGACCCCGCCGGCCATGTCGTCGGTGACCAGCATGAAGAGCTGGTCACCCTCCTGTAGGACGCTGGACACGGTGGGCAGCGTGCCGATCCCGAACCGCATCACGTACGCGGCGCGGGCACCGGTCGCTTCCTCGATGGCGCGTACCGGCCGGCCGACCCAGTCCTTGTGTACCGGCACCTCGATGATCGAGACGGTGCTGGTCGGGTCGCGGAAGATCTCCACGTTCCCCTCCGGCACCAGGTGGCGGATCATCCGGTCGGCGGTCCACCGGACGGTGGCCACGGTGGGGATGCCGAGCCGTTCGTAGACCTGTGCCCGCTTCTGGTCGTAGATCCGGGCCGCCACCCGGCTCACCCCGAACGTCTCCCGGGCCAACCGGGCCGAGATGATGTTGGAGTTGTCGCCGCTGGAGACGGCCGCGAAGGCGTCCGCCCGTTCGATGCCGGCCTGACGTAACACGTCGCCGTCGAATCCGACGCCGGTGACCGTGATCCCGCCGAAGTCGGGGCCGAGCCGGCGGAAACTATCCGCGTTCTGGTCGATGACGGCCACCGAGTGACCGCGGGACTCCAGATCGTGGGCGAGCGTCGAGCCGACCCGCCCACACCCCATGATCACGATGTGCACGGTGCATCCTCCTGGCGTGAGCCGTCTGTTCCGCCCGGCAGCCGGGGGACCTCCAGAGCGTGCCATGCCGGTGGCCGTCCACGCCGCCCGACCGTACCGGTAGCGGCTGGGGAGATGTTGATCGCCACCCGGTGTCGACCGGTATCCGCCGGTCGTACTCTTAGCGGTTGTGGCCAGTCCCACCTCTCTGATGAAGCGGCTGCTCCTCGGTCGACCGTTCCGGTCCGACCGGTTGCAGCACACCCTGCTACCCAAACGAATAGCGCTGCCCGTCTTCGCCTCCGACGCGCTCTCCAGCGTGGCGTACGCGCCGGACGAGATCCTGCTGACCCTGTCGATCGCGGGCGCCTCGGCGTTCGTCTTCTCGCCATGGGTGGCGCTCGCCGTGGTTGTGGTGATGCTCACGGTGGTGGCCAGTTACCGACAGAACGTGCACGCCTACCCCTCCGGTGGCGGCGACTACGAGGTGGCGACGGTCAACCTGGGGCCGCGCTTCGGGCTGGGTGTGGCGAGCGCGCTGCTGGTCGACTACGTGCTGACCGTGGCGGTCTCGGTCTCCTCCGGGGTGGCGAACCTGGGCTCGGTGGTGCCCTTCGTGGCCGAGCACAAGGTCGGTGTCGCGGTGGCCGCGGTGGTGATCCTGACCGCGATCAACCTGCGCGGGCTGCGGGAGTCGGGGACGGCGTTCGCCATCCCGACCTACGGCTTCATGATCGTCATCATCGGTATGGTGCTCACCGGCCTGTTCCGGATCTTCGTACTCGGCGACGACCTACGCGCGCCCAGCGCCGACCTGCACATCCAGGCCGAGCACAGCGTGACCGGGTTCGCCCTGGTCTTCCTCCTGCTACGCACCTTCTCCTCCGGTGCGGCGGCGCTGACCGGCGTGGAGGCGATCTCCAACGGCGTACCGGCGTTCAAGCCCCCGAAGAGCAAGAACGCGGCGTCGACGCTGCTCCTGCTCGGGGTCGTCGCGATCACCATGCTGGTCGGCATCATCTGGCTGGCCCGCCTCACCCACCTGCAGTTCGTCGAGGACCCGGTCCGGCAGATCATCGGCGGCCCCGAGGGGTACGTGCAGAAGACCGTCACCACCCAGCTCGGCGAGACCGTCTTCGGCAACGGGTCGTTCCTGCTGTACGTGGTCGCCGGGGTGACCGCGCTGATCCTCTTCCTGGCCGCGAACACCGCCTTCAACGGGTTCCCGGTGCTCGGCTCGATCCTGGCCCAGGACCGCTACCTGCCCCGCCAGCTGCACACCCGGGGCGACCGCCTGGCCTTCTCCAACGGCATCGTCTTTCTCTCCATCGCCGCGATCGTGCTGATCGTGGGCTTCCAGGCTGAGATCACCCGACTGATCCAGCTCTACATCGTCGGTGTCTTCGTCTCCTTCACCCTGTCCCAGGCCGGCATGATCCGACACTGGAACCGGTTGTTGCGGGTGGAGCGGGACCCGGAGCGCCGTCGCAAGATGATCCGTTCCCGGGCGATCAACAGTTTCGGCATGGGTCTCACCGGCGTCGTGCTGGTGATCGTGCTGATCACCAAGTTCCTGCTCGGTGCCTGGATCGCGATTGCCGCGATGGGCGTGATCTACGCGCTCATGCTCGGCATCCGCAAGCACTACGACACCGTCTCGGCCGAGCTGACCCCGGCCGAGGGCCGGCCGATGCTGCCCGCCCGCAACCACGCCATCGTGCTGGTCAGCAAGGTGCACCAGCCGACCCTGCGGGCGATCGCGTACGCCCAGGCGACCCGGCCGGACACGCTGACCGCGGTCACGGTGAACGTCGACGAGAAGGACACCCGGGCGATCCAGGCCGAATGGGAACGGCGCGGGGTGCCGGTGCCGCTGACCGTGATCGACTCGCCGTACCGGGAGATCACCCGGCCGATCCTCGACTTCGTCGCCTCGGTGCGCCGCGACGCACCGCGCGACGTGGTCACCGTCTTCATTCCCGAGTACGTGGTCGGCCGATGGTGGGAGAACCTGTTGCACAACCAGAGCGCGTTGCGGCTCAAGGGACGGCTTCTGTACGAGCCGGGCGTGATGGTGACCAGCGTGCCCTGGCAGCTCGCCTCCTCGGCGAACAAGGACCTGGACCGGTACGACGCCACGCTCAGCCGCGGCCCGGCCCGTGGCCCGCGCGGGGCCAGCATGGGCGGCCTGCTCACCTCGCCCCGGCCACCCGAGGCCGTCCCGACCTCGCCTCGGCCAACTGAGGCCGGCCCCATCCCGAACGACCCCGAACCGAAGGCGGAGCAGCGATGAGCCGGATCGAAACGGGCCCCACGGGCCCGGAGCAGTCCCGCCCGATCCAGGAGTCACCGGCGGACGCTGAGCCGGCTTCGGCTTCGGCTTCGGGTTCGGCTTCGGCTTCGGCTCCCGTGCAGGAGCGGACCGGTCCGGGCGAGGCGGAGCGGGTCGAGTTGACCGTGGACGCGGTCGCGCCGGGCGGACACTGCGTGGCGCGGCTCGACGGGCAGATCGTCTTCGTCCGGCACGCGCTCCCCGGAGAACGGGTGATCGCCGAGATCACCGAGGTGAACCGGGGATTTCTCCGGGCCGACGCGGTGTCCGTGCTGGCGGCGGCACCACAGCGGGTCAGCCCGCCGTGCCCGTACGCCGGGCCGAATCGCTGCGGTGGCTGCGACCTGCAGCATGTCGCGCCCGAGGCCCAACTCGAGTGGAAGGCCGAGGTCGTACGCGAGCAGTTGCGTCGGCTCGGCCACCTCACCCAGGTCGAGGTCGACGCGTTGGGCCTACGGGTCGAGCCGCTGCCCGGCGGGACACTGGGCTGGCGCTCCCGGGTCCGGTACGCGGTTGACGCCGCGGGCCGGGCCGGTCTGCTCAAGCACCGCTCCCACGAGGTGGTGCCGGTGGACCGCTGCCTGATCGCCCATCCCGCGATCCAGACCCTGCCGGTGCTCTCCGGTGACGGGCAGCGGTGGTCGGCGGCGGAAGCGGTGGAGACGGTCGCCTCGACCGGCGGCGACGTGGCCGTGCAGACCGTCGTGAACGGCACGTCCTTCGCCGAACAGGGCCCTTCGACCGTTCGTGAGCTGGCCGTCGGCCGGGAGTGGCAACTGCCGGTGGACGCGTTCTGGCAGGTCCACCCGGCCGCCGCGGACACCCTGGTCGGCGCGGTGCTGGAACTGCTCGCACCGACCGCCGGGGAACGCGCCTGGGATCTCTACGGCGGGGCGGGGCTCTTCGCCGCCGCGCTCGCCGACCGGGTCGGGCCCTCCGGGCGGGTGACCATGGTCGAGGCTTCGCAGTCCGGGGTCGCGGCGGCCCGGGAGAACCTGACCGACCTGACGCAGGTCGAGGTCGTGTCGGCGAAGGTGGAGGTCGCGCTGGCCCGACGCCGGATCACCGGCCCGGTCGACCTGGTGGTGCTGGATCCGCCGCGTACCGGCGCCGGTGCCGAGGTGGTTCGGGCGCTGACCGGTACCGGGGCACGCGCGGTGGCGTACGTGGCCTGCGACCCGGCGGCGTTCGCCCGGGACGTACGGATCTTCGCCGAGGCCGGTTGGCGCCTGGTCGAACTGCGCGGGTACGACCTCTTCCCGATGACCCAGCACGTGGAGTGCGTCGGGCTGTTCACCCCGGCCTAGTCACCGTCGGTGCTGGCCTCAGCGGGGGGCCTCAGCGGGGGAGTGGGGCCTCAGCGGGGGAGCAGACCGTGCACGAGGGCCGTCGGGGCACTGCCCGCCCGGCGGGCGGCCCGGCGCTCGGATCGGGCCTGGGCCCGGTCCCGGAGCCGGATCCAGGCGATGATCAGTAGGAGCAACGGCAGGAGCGGCAGGCCGATCAGGGCGATCACCAGCAGCGCGAGTAGTTGACCGGTGGCGTAGCGGCCGGAGTGCCGGTTCCGCGGGACGTCCTGACCCGGCCAGTGCGGGGGACGGGGACGAGGCGACATCTGCTGCACCTCTGGAAGAGGAGGGTGTTACCGCCATGTTAACGTCGCTTCGGCCCAGGGTGCCCGCATCGTTACTGCTCGGAGTGGTTGACGATCCGTCAGAACCGGTTACCTGATCGGCGTACCGACCGACCCGGACGGTAGCCGGACCGGCGTCGGTCGAATTACGGGCATGATCTCGGCCCGGGCTGCGAGCGCCGCCGGGGCCGATAGACTCTCCGGTCATGAGAGTTGAAGAGGGTGCGGCCAACCCCGGCCGGCTGCTGGCAGGCGTCCGCGGCCCCCAGGACGTGAAGCGGATGTCGGCCGAGGAACTCGACCTGCTCGCCGCCGAGATCCGCGACTTCCTGGTGGCGAAGGTCTCCCGTACCGGCGGACACCTCGGACCCAACCTCGGCGTCGTCGAGTTGACCCTCGCCATGCACCGGGTCTTCGACTCGCCCCGGGACCGTCTCCTGTTCGACACCGGACACCAGGCGTACGTGCACAAGATGCTGACCGGGCGGCAGGACGGCTTCGACAACCTCCGCCAGCGCGGCGGGCTCTCCGGCTACCCGAGCCAGGCCGAGAGCGAGCACGACCTGATCGAGAACTCGCACGCCTCGACCGCGCTCTCCTACGCCGACGGCCTGGCCAAGGCGTACGCCCTGCGCGGCGAGCGGCGTGACGTGGTCGCCGTGGTCGGCGACGGCGCGCTCACCGGTGGCATGTGCTGGGAGGCGCTGAACAACATCGCGGCCGCGCGCAACCCGCTGGTCATCGTGGTCAACGACAACGGCCGGTCGTACGCGCCGACCATCGGCGGCCTGGCCGACCACCTCTCCACCCTGCGTCTCAATCCCGGTTACGAGCGGGTGCTCGACGTGGTCAAGGACGCGCTCGGCTCGACGCCGCTGGTCGGCCGCCCGATGTACGAGGTGCTGCACGCGGTCAAGAAGGGCATCAAGGACGCGGTCGCGCCGCAGGCGATGTTCGAGGACCTCGGCATCAAGTACGTCGGACCGGTGGACGGACACGACGTGGCCGCGGTCGAGTCGGCCCTGCGCCGGGCCAAGGGCTTCGGCGGCCCGGTGATCGTGCACGCGGTGACCCGCAAGGGTTACGGCTACCGGCCGGCCGAAGAGGACGAGGCGGACTGCTTCCACAGCCCCAGCGCCTTCGACGTGGCCAACGGCAAGCTGCTCGCCGCGCCGTCGGTGAAGTGGACCCAGGTCTTCTCCGACGAACTGGTGGCGGTCGCCGACGAGCGACCCGACGTCGTCGGCATCACCGCCGCGATGGCCGAGCCGACCGGCATCGCCGCGCTCGCCCGCAAGTACCCCGAGCGGGTCTACGACGTCGGCATCGCCGAGCAGCACGCGGCCACCTCGGCGGCCGGCCTCGCGCTCGGTGGCCTGCACCCGGTCGTCGCGGTCTACGCCACCTTCCTCAACCGCGCCTTCGACCAGGTCCTGCTCGACGTGGCGATGCACAAGCTGCCGGTCACCTTCGTGCTGGACCGGGCCGGCATCACCGGCCCGGACGGGCCGAGCCACTACGGCATCTGGGACATGTCCGTCTTCGGGGTGGTGCCCGGACTCCGGATCGCCGCGCCCCGGGACGCCGCCACGCTCCGCGCCGAGCTGCGCGAAGCGGTCGCGGTCGACGACGGCCCCACCATCCTGCGCTTCCCGACCGGTTCGGTCGCCAAGGACCTGCCGGCCGTCCGTCGGGTCGGGAAGGTCGACGTACTCGCCGAGTCCAGCCGTACCGACGTGCTGCTGGTCGCCGTCGGCGCGTTCGGCCAGCTCGGGGTCGAGGTGGCGGCCCGGGTGGCCGAGCAGGGTTACGGCGTCACCGTGGTAGACCCGCGGTGGGTCCGCCCCATCCCCGAGGAGCTCGTCACCCTCGCCGCTTCGCACCGGCTGGTGGTGACCGTCGAGGACGGCGTACGCGCCGGTGGGGTTGGCGACGCGCTGGCCAAGGCGATGCGCGACGCCGACCTGATGGTGCCGCTGCGGGACCTCGGCGTGCCGCCGGTCTGGCAGCCGCACGGCACCCGGGCACAGATCCTCGCCGACCTCGGGCTGACCGCCCAGGACGTGGCCCGCGACGTCACCGGCTGGGTCTCCCGCCTCGACGCCCCGATCGAACCGGTACGGATCTCGGCGGCTGCCGGTGAGCGCCCGGGCACCGGGGAACGGGCCAAGGGCCGCAACGGGCGGGCCTGACCCGCGATCACCTCCACCGCCAGCGTCGCCTGACCCGGTCACCGGGGCGGCGGCGCTGGCGGTGCCGTTTCCCGGCGCTGTTCGCCGCCGCGTTCCGGCCCGCCCGGTCGACCACTGCCGCCCGGCAGGTCACCGCTGGCCGGAGCGGCGGCGAGTGAGACTACTGGCCGCCCATCTGCCGCTGATACGACTTGTCAGCGGTGTTGAGCGTGAACGTCTGCCGGACTGCCGGTTCCTCGACCACGGCCAGGCCCGGCCGGTTCACCAGTGCGTTGGCGCCGGGCGGCAGGGTCAGGTTGGTCTCCGAATTCGCCCGCCAGACCAGCACCACCAGCTTCCGGCCGGGCGTCGGCAGCTCGTACGCCTGGAGCGGGTTCACCCGGTCCGCCTCGGAGACCACTGCCGCGCCCTCGGCCGGGCGCAACACGACCGCGTTCCAGGTGCCCGCGTCGGTGTGCCAGGAGAGCTGCTCGAGCCGGCCGGGCTTCTCCGTACCCAGATCGACCTGCCCCAGCGGTCGGGCGGCCACCCGGTCCGCCGGCCAGGAGGTCGGCACCGAGCCGAGGTGATCCCGGTCGTGGATACGGCGCGGGACGCTACCGAACGGGCCCGTGGCGGCGGCGAGCACGCAGGTGTCCAACCCGTCCAGGGCACTCGCCCCGGAGCCGGAGTCGTCCACCACCAGCGGATACCGGGGGCCGGCGATCCCGGTGCCGAGGTCGATGAGCCGGTCGTTCGCCTTGCCCTGGGGCAGTGACTCCGTGGTGCGCAGCCGGGCCGTGATCGCCACGGCCCCGCACCTCGGTACGTTCACCGGGTCGGTCACCCCGTCGGTCACGGTCAGCGGCTTGCCGTCCGGCCCGAGCAGCCGTTCCACCCGGGCGGAGGTCAGGTAGCGCCGACCCTGCGGCACGTTGAACGGCAGCACGTCGGAGTAGATCAGGTAACCCGGGTCGGAGTAGTCGACCGCGCTGGTGACCTCGAACTCGGCACCCCGACCGGAGAGCTGAAGCAGCCAGGACGCCGAGTCGCCGGGTACGTCCGCGGCGACCAGGGCGACCGGCCCGCCGTCGAGCTGTCCGAGCCAGAGGATGCCGGACGAGGAGAGGTGCACCCGGTCGTCCACCGGGGAACGCCAGTGGGCCACCGCCCGGGTGACCGCGGCCGTCGCCTGTGGATCGGCGGCGAGTGCGCCCCGCGCCGGCCAGACCTCCAGCGAACCGTCCCGTGAGTCGGCACCGACCCGCAACGGCGCCGAAGGCTCCGTCGTGCTCGGACCACACCCGGAGACAAGCAACGCCAGCGCCAGTGCCGTACCCAGCACACCGCCACGACGGACCGAAACCACCTGTAAGCCCCCGATCCCGTCGGCGTGCTGCGGAAGCCACATCTTACGAGATCTCGGACGGGCCCCGGGCCACACCTCGCAAAGCCGTCCCAGCTTTTGCCGGACACCACGCGTTACCGGTTATATCGTGGCGCAATCCCGTATGTGCCGTCCGATACGTCCCTGACGCTCCGGTAGACTCCGCCGACTGTGACGCTTGCCGAGCCCCGTCTCGAAACGACACCGGATCCGGATACAGCCGGGTCCGGCGGGCATGCTGCCATTGATCCGGCGGCAAAGAAGGGCCCGGTTTCCGTCGATGCGGACGGTGCGGCCGGTTCGACGACCACACCCCCGGCCGCCGGCTCGGACCGAGGCACCGCCGACCGTGGCACGCGGCTGCGCCGCTGGCCCACGCGCCGACGTGACCTGCTGGTCTTCGGCGCTTTTCTGCTTGCCGCGTTCTGGGTGACGAGTCAGATCTGGCTCGACCCGGCCGGACGGGTGGCGTCGCTCTACAGCAGTGACCCGGCCCAGGTGCAGTACTTTCTCGCCCACTCGGTACGCGTGGTGTTGCACGGCGAATACCCTTTCTTCACCGACCGGTTGAACTATCCTGACGGGGTCAACCTGATGGCGAACACCGCCATCCTGGGACTGGGCATCCCGATGATCCCGGTGACACTGCTGTTCGGCCCGGCGGTGTCCTTCGTGGTCCTGGTGACGCTCGGACTCGCCGGCACCGCGTCGGCCTGGTATTTCGTGCTCTCCCGCCACGTGGTCCGGACCCCGATCGCGGCGATTGTCGGCGGCTGGTTCATCGGGTTCTCACCGGCGTTGCTGTCACACGCCAGCTGGCACCCGAACATCATCTCCCAGTTCCTGCTCCCGTTCATCGTCTGGCGGGTCATCCTGCTGACCCGCTCCACCCGGGTGGTCCGCGACGGTGTGGTGCTCGCCCTGCTGGTCAGCTACCAGGCGTTCATCAACGAGGAGATCCTGCTCTTCACCGCCCTGGCCTGCGGTGTCTTCCTGCTCGCCGTAGTGGCCCAGCAACCCGGACGGTGGCGCGCGGCGTGGCGCCCGCTCGCCGGCGGTCTGGCGGTCTGCGCCGTCATCGCCGTCGCCCTGCTCGCCTACCCGCTCTACGTCCAGTTCGCCGGGCGGCAGGCGTACCACGGCCTGAGCGACGCGGTCCGCGACTACGGCAACGACCTGGCCGCGTTCATCAGCCCCGGGTCGCCGACGCTCGGCGGCAACGAGCGGGCCAACGCCAACCTGGCCCCCAACTACTCCGAGGAGAACGCCTTCTTCGGCTGGGGCCTGGCGCTGCTCACCATCGCCATCGTGATCTGGCTGCGGCGCGAGGTGATCGTACGGGCGCTCGCCTTCACCGGCCTTTTCTTCGCCATCCTGTCCCTCGGCGAGCGGGTCTCCTACTGGAACCGGGAACTGTTCTGGGGGCCGTGGGAGTGGCTGGTCAAGCTGCCGCTGCTGGACGCGGTGGTGCCGACCCGGTTCGGTCTGATCACCACGGTCGTGATCGGCGTGCTGCTCGCCATGGCCGTCGACCGGGCCTGGTCGATGGAGAGCGTCGACCGCCGCACCCGCCGGACCGCCGTGATCACCGCACTGGCCGTCGTGCTGATCCCGCTCGTGCCGCTGCCGCTCAAGGTCGGGTCCCGGCCCCCGGTGCCCGACTTCATCTCGTCCGGGCACTGGCGGCCGTACGTCGGCCCGAACCAGTCCCTGGTGCCGGTGCCGGTGCCGGCGATGGGACACACCAACGGCATGCGCTGGGCCGCCTCGACCAACCTCGACTTCAAGATCCCCGGGGGTTACTTCCTCGCCCCGCGCAACGGCAACACCGGCGACCCGGGTCGATTCGGTGGCCGTCCGAGCGGCATCAGTGAGCTGCTGGACCAGGTCTCGACCACCGGCCGGGTGCTCACCCTCACCGACCGCGAGCGCCGTCGCTCCATGGACGAACTGCGCCACTGGCGGACCGCGATCCTGGTGCTCCCGGTGGAGGAGCGCAACGCCGAGCCACTGCGCCGGACCGTGGAACAGGTCGTCGGCCCCGGGCGGCGGGTGGACGACGTCTGGCTCTGGGACATCCGCAGCCTGACCGGCCCGAGCAGCTGATGGGGCGGACCGAGACCGGATGGCCCGGCGAGCGAACACCGGTCCCGGTCGGATGAACACGACCCCGGGAGCGGAATCCGATCAGACCACGGTCACCACCGTGGTCACGGACACCCCTCCCGGCGCGTCGACCGACAACGCCGCCACAACGGCGGCGGTACGGTTCCGGCGTACCGTCGACCGCCTGGTCGCCGGGGTGCGATACCGGCGGTGGCCGACCGACCTGGCGGTGTTCGCCAGCTACCTGGTGGCGGCCGGGTACGTCACCAGCCGACTCTGGCTGCACCCGGACCACACGACCCGCGCGGGCAACGACCAGATGCTGTTCGAGTGGATGCTGGCCCGCGCCGCGCACGCGGTGACCCAACTGGAGAACCCGCTCTACAGCACCGCACTCAACGCCCCCGACGGGGTCAACCTGATGGCCAACACGTCGGTGCTCGGTCTGGGCCTGCCGCTGGCCCCGGTGACCCTGCTCTTCGGCTCGCACACCACATTCCTGGTGGCCATCGTCGGCTCGCTCGCCGGCACCGCGACCGCCTGGTACCTGCTGTTCTCCCGCCGGCTGGTCGAGTCCCGGGTCGCCGCCTGGGTCGGCGGGCTGCTCTGCGGCTTCGCCCCGGGCATGGTCTCCCAGGCGACCGGCCACCTGCACATGATCTCGCAGTTCGTGGTGCCGGCGATCCTCGCCGTGGTGTTCGCCCCGGCGACCGACCGGGTGCTCCGGCGTGGGCTGCTGCTCGGGCTGCTCGTCACCTACCAGGTCTTCCTGGGCGAGGAGGTGCTGGCCTTCCTGGTGCTGGCCTGCGGCCTGTTCACCGTCTGCTACGCGGCGGCGAGCCCGGGGACCGTACGCCGGCTCGGAGGAGCCTTCCTCGGCCGGCTCGGGATCGGTGCGTTGGTCGCGGCGGCACTGCTGGCGTACCCGCTCTGGTTCCAGTTCTTCGGCCCGGGCCACTACCGGGGCCTGCCGTTCGAACCCGGGGCGTACGCGCTGGACCTCGGCTCGTTCACCGCGTCCGCCCGCCAGTCGCTGACCGGCCACGACTCGGTACCAGGGGTGCTGTCACCGAACCCGACCGAGGAGAACTCCTTCTTCGGGCTGCCGCTGCTCGTACTCGGCGCGGTCGTGGTGGTCTGGCAGTGGCGGCGTCCGCTGGTCAAGGCACTGGCCGTCGGGGTGGTCGCGTTCGCCGCCCTCTCGCTCGGCAACAACATCCGGCTGGACGGCGAGCCGACCGGGCTGCCGGGTCCGTACCGGCTCTTCGCCGACCTGCCGCTTATCGACCTGGCGGTGCCGGCCCGGTTCCCGCTGGTCTGCCTCCCCATGCTGGCCACCCTGCTCGCCCTCGCCACCGACCAGGTGTTCCGACGCGGGCCGGTGCCGGTTGCGACCCGGTCGACGCAGGAGAGCCCCGTCCTACCGGTCCGGTTGCTCTGGGGCGGGGCGCTGGTCGCCGTGCTGTTGCCGGTGGCACCGCTGCCGATCCGGACCGTGCCGGCCTGGCCGGTGCCGGAGTTCGTCGCCAGCGGCGAGTGGCGCGCCTACGTCCCGCCGGGCCGCACCCTCGTGCCGGTGCCGCCGACCCGGGGCGGTGAGGCGATCGCCGGTATGTACTGGTCGGCCCGGACCGGGCTGGCCTTCACCGCCCCCGGTGGTTACTTCATCGGCCCGATCAGCTCCGCCGACCGGCAGGCCCGCTGGGGGACGCCGGACCGCCCGACGTCGGTGCTGCTCGACGCGGTCGCACGTACCGGGCAGGTGCCGGTGATCGGCGACGAGCAGCGGCGCCAGGCGGTCGAGGACCTGCGGCACTGGCGCGCCGCGATCGTCGTACAGGGCGGGCTGCACCGGGGTAACCCGGTCAAGGAGACGGTCGACCTGCTGCTCGGTCCCGGGCGGATGATCTCCGGAGCCTGGGTCTGGGACGTCCGGGTCCAGGTCGGTTAGGAGCCTGCCCGCCCCCGACGTGCCCGGTGGCGCAGTTCGGCGGCGGCGATCCGGGCCAGGTTGCCGGGTCCGACCAGGCGCAGCAGGTTGCCCGGGGCGCGGAACTGATCCATCGGTAGCACCCCGGCGAAGACGCTGAGGAGTTGGGCGATCCCGGCTGATCGACCCTGGAGCGCCGCGAAGAGGCGGCGCTCCGCCGGGCCCGGCGGGCGGAAGGAGGCGAGATCGAGGGTGAGGTCGTACATCGGTGTGGCCATGGTGTCCCGGCGGGCGTGGTACCCGGCCAGCCGGGCATCGATCCGGCCACCCTCGTCCAGGCCGGCCACGATCGCCTCGACCAGGAGTTCGACGTCCCGGAACGCGTTGCCGATGCCCTGCCCGGTGATCGGGTCCAGCACCAGTCCCGCGTCGCCGACCAGGGCCCAGCCCGGACCGTGCGGCACCCGGATCCGGTTTGGTACGTCCGGAGTGCTCCGGAACCGCTCGGCCTGCTCGCCGCCGCGTACGCGGGCGCCGAGGTCTCCGCACCCGTCGAGCGCCGCGAGGTACCGCCCCGGTACGTCGGCGCGGAACGCGGGGAAGTCGGCGGCCGGCCCGGCGACGTACACCATGGTCAGATCGTCGTTGGTGGGGAACGCCGCGACGGTCCGGTCCGGTCGCTGGTAGAGCTCCCCGACCGGCAGGGGCACCCCGGACCAGTACGTGTAACACGCGAACGTCGATGCCGGGTGGCTCCGTTGAGTGGGGGCGGCGACCGCCTCGGCGACCAACGAGCGCTTGCCGTCGGCGCCCACCACGAGCGATGCCGTCTCGGTCACCTGTGCGCCGCCGTGTTCGCGACCGCGGATCCCCACCACCCGGTCCCGTTCCCAGACCAGTTCGTCGACGGTGAAGCCCTCGCGCACCTCGGCGCCCGCCTCCCGGGCGGCGTCGACCAGGGTCGCGTCGAGCAGGACACGGCGTGGGCTGTAGAGGGCGTCTGCCCCGTCGTACGGCGGGTATCGCCCGGCGAGCACCACCTCCCCGGGGTCCAGCCTGATTTCCCGGGTGGCCGGTGTGCCGGCAGCCCGCAGACGGTCGAGCAGTCCCCAGCGTCGCAGCCGGGCGATTCCGGGAAGCTGTACCTGGTGTGAGGAGAGGGTGTCGCTCGGGAACCGGGAGCGGTCCAGCGCCAGCACACGTAGACCCTGGCGAGCCAGGAGCAGCGTCGTCGCGCTGCCCGCCACCCGGCTGCCGACAATGATCACGTCGTAGCCCGGTGTCGCCAGCGCCGCCACCTCCCTGGGGAATCGGCCGGCGTGGCTGCCGGCTGAGCGGTGCCCGGGGTCGACGATCGCTCGGCCGCCCGGCGTTGGTCACAGTAGAGCCGGCTGTCAGATCGACTGTCAACAATCGCCCGGGTGGTTTCCGCAGGTGCCGGCGCTCGCCGTGGCGGCGTAAGGAAGGGGCCCTTGTTAACGCTATGCGTTAACAAGGGCCCCTTCCTTACGCGTCAGCCGATGAGGGTGCGTACGTCCCAGAGCCACACGTCGTCGACCCGCTGCGCCGGTCCGAGCAGTGCGGTCATCAGGGCGCGCAGTTCCCCCTCGTGCGGGTGGTCACCGAGCACCACCACCGAGGCGCGCCAGAACCG
The DNA here is from genome assembly GCF_003633685.1 of Micromonospora pisi. Classification (NCBI taxonomy): domain Bacteria; kingdom Bacillati; phylum Actinomycetota; class Actinomycetes; order Micromonosporales; family Micromonosporaceae; genus Micromonospora; species Micromonospora pisi. Next base: position 6,164,845 of record NZ_RBKT01000001.1, read on the forward strand.
CAGGTCCTCGATCGCCTGTGCCCGTACCTCCGGGGTGATGTCCGGGACCTTGCCGGTGTCGATCGTGACGTACATCAGCATCGCGGTCGGTCGGGTCACGGAACCGAAGACGCCGAGGCCCTCCGAACTGGGGCCGATGAAGTAGCCGCCGGGCACCGGGAACTCGTGTCCGGTCAGCGCGCTCCAGCGCAGCGTCGACAGGCCGTGCACGTTGCTCGGCACCGGCACCGGCACCAGGGTGCGACCCGAGGGCACGTACGGGCGCCACTCGTCGCTGGTGATGAACCGCGGCGGCGAGTCGACGTGCATCGCCGGCAGCGGCTTCGGCACCAGCGGCAGCAGCGCGAGCGCGATCGCCGCGTACGCCAGGACCTTGACCCTGCGCCCGGTCGGCCCGGTGCCGGCAGGGGTGGACGCGACGGTGTCCCAGGCGAGCGCGAGCAGCACTCCGATCACGGCTGCGACGACCAGGCTGAGCCGGGTCGGCATCATCATCTCGACCAGCGGCAGGTCGTCCGGGATGAAGCTCCACGGGCCGCGGACCTCGGTCACCGTGCCACCCAGCCGGACGAAGGGTCCGATCGAGGCGATGCCGAAGACGAGGGCCAGGACGGCGGCCGTACGGGCGGCCAGCGAGATCCGCCAGAGCAGCACGATCACCAGTAGGGCGAGTCCGACCAGCGGCCAGCCGAACCAGGTGTTCTGCTCGGTCAGGCCGATCGTGTGCTCCACCGACTCGGAACCGGCGATGGTGTCCCGGGAGTAGGTGACGAACGCCGCCAGGTCCTCACCCCAGCTGTGGAACACGCCGCCCTGTAGTCCCCGGTACGACTGCGGACCGTTGAACTGGTACCAGATCGGGTAGCCGGCGAGCAGCAGGGCCAGTGCCCCGCCGACGCCGATCGAGAGCAGGAACGGCACCGTCTGGGCCCGTACCGCCGACCACCGCTGGACCGCGTACGCGGCCACGATCACCAGGCAGGCGAGCGCGGTCAGGAGCAGCATCTCCTCGTTGATGAAGATCTGGTACGTGACCAGCAGACCCAGCACGATCCCGTTGCGCAGCCAGCGTCCCGGTTCGCCCAGGCGGAGCACCCGGACCACGATCACCGGGAGCAGGAAGTTGCTGACGAAGTTGGGCTGGCCGTTGGCGTGGTGCACGATCCCCGGCGCGAAGCCGAGGAACGCCCCGCCGACGAAGGCCGCCCCGCGCGAGTGGACCAGGTGCCGGGAGAGCATCCAGTACGAGGTGGCCGCGGTCGCCGCGAGCGCCCCGCCAAGGTAGATCGCGTACGTGACCTGTGGTCCGAAGAGCAGGGTGAGTGGGGCCAGCGGGAGGCTGATGCCGAGCACCGAGGTGTTCGCCATCATGTTCACGCCGTCCGGGGCGTTCTGCCGGGCGGAGAAGAGCGGGTTCTCCCAGTGCCGGACGGAGTAGGCGCCGTGCGACAGCAGCCACTCGAACCAACTGTGGTCGGTGGGTAGGTGTGACGAGACCCGGTGCTGGATGTCGACCCAGTAGTTAGCGCAGACCACGATGCCGAGCAGGACGTACGCTGCGATGGCCAGCAGGTCGGCGCGGGCCGGTTTCCGGTACCGTCGGCGTGCTCGGGCCTGGTCGGTTTCCACCGACGACGTGGGCGCGGGCTCCGGGCCGGAACCGGCTTCTGCGTCCGAATTGTTATTTACTACCGGGATTGCCACGACGCGACATCGTACAGGCGGCCGCTGGGGTGAGCTGGGCCAGCCGCCCGGAATCAGCCGCTGCCTCCGCCGACGACCGCGGCCGAGGCGGCGGACCGAAGCGGGTGGACCCGGGCGGTACGGCGGGGCCGATCGGGCCGGTCTCGACGGTGGCTCCCGGTCGATGTCGGCGGCGGGTGTCCGGACGGGGGTCGGGTGGGCCAGATCGAGCTGGGTGACCGGTGGACCGAACCGACGGTGGAGGACCGCCCACCGGCCCGCTCCTGGTTGGCCACCCGGTCGGTACGTCTCGGCGCGCTGCTGGCACTGCTCCTCGCCACCATGAGTGCGGCCGGTACCGGGCCGGCCCGGATCTCGGCGGTGACCATTCCGGCCCGGTTGGGCACGTCGGTGGTGAGCGGCGTCGACCAGCTCTTCCTGATCGACCCGGTTGATCCGGCAACGGATTCCCGGCAGCAGGTCAGCGCGTACCGGTTGCCCGGTGGCGAGCCGTTGTGGCGGGTACGGATGCCGGTGCCCGGCCCGCTCGGCGGGCACACCCTGATCGGCGACACGCTGGTGCTGACCTCGGACTGGGGTTCGGTCGCACCTCGGCGGACGGTCGGGGTGGACACCGCGACCGGCGCGATCTCCTGGAGACGTACGGCCTCCTTCGACGCGGTGAGCGCCTACGGCGACGTGCTGCTCTGGACCCCGGACGCGGACACCACCGGTGCGGGTGTCGCGGCCGGGGAGGAGATCCCGGCCGGCTTCGGCATGTGGACCCCGGGCACCCTGGAGGCGATCGCGCCGGACTCGGGTGCGGTGCGCTGGTCGGTCAAGCTGCCCGCCGGGGCGGTGCACGACTACACCGGCCCGACCGACGAGACCGCCGGTTGGTTCGACGGCCCGCTGCCGGAGCGGGCGATGATCGGGCTGCCGGGTGGCCGGATCGAGGTACGGGACCTGGGCTCCGGTCAGGTGGTCCGGTCGGCGGAACTGCCCGCGCCGGAGGCGGGCGGTGTCGGGTCGTGGCCACCGGCGGCGGTCGGTGACCTGTTGCTGCGCCCCGAGGGGGCACGCAGCCTGACCGCGTACGGGTTGGAGCGGTTCGAGCGGCGGTGGACGATCGACTGGGACACCGACCGGGATCCGTGGCCGCAGCCGTGCGGTGCCGTGCTCTGTGCCTTTCGCCGGACCGGTGGGGTGCGGGTGCTCGACCCCGCCACCGGTGCGGTCCGGTGGTCCGACGACAGGTGGAGCACCCTGCACTCGGTGGGGCCGTACCTGATCGGGAGCGACCAGGCCCGGCAGCAGCCGGCGCCCGGGCTGAGCGTGCTGGATCCGGGCACCGGCCGGGTGCTCGGCGACCTCGGCGCCTGGCAGGTGCTCGGGTTGCTCAGCGACGGTGCCGCCCCGACCAACGGATCGACCGACGGCGGGTCGTCCGAGGGGGCCGGAGGGCCGGGCGGACCGCGGCTGATCGGATTCCGTACCGGTCAGGACGGCCGGACCCTGGTCGCCGCCGTCGACCTGGCCACGGCCTCGACCCGGCCGCTGGCGGTGCTGCCGGGCATCTCCGGTGACTGCCGGTACGCCCACGGCGTGCTGGTCTGCCGCCGGCTCGACGCCACCATCGGCGTCTGGCGCCTGCCCGTCTGACCCGCCCGTCCAGCGGGTGACGCCGCTCGCGGCCCGGCCGGGACGACTGCTCGGCGGACCGCGTTGAGCTGGGGTTTGGCGGACGCGGCTAGGTTGTTTCGCAGGGGCGGGGGGAGAGCCGGAGAGCTGGAGGTCGCGGTGCGGGTACTGGTGGTGGAGGACGAGCGGAATCTCGCCGACGCGATCGGGCGGGGATTACGCCGCCAGGGCATGGCGGTCGACCTGGCCTACGACGGCACGGTGGGACACGAGATGGCCATGGTGACGCGGTACGACGTGGTGGTCCTGGACCGGGACCTGCCCGGCGTGCACGGCGACCAGATCTGTGCCGACCTGGTCAGCTCCGGTGCGCTGACCCGGGTGCTCATGCTCACCGCGAGCGGTACGGTCGCGGACCGGGTCGAGGGGCTGCAACTCGGGGCCGACGACTATCTGCCCAAGCCGTTCGCCTTCGACGAGCTCGTCGCCCGGGTGCAGGCGCTCGGCCGACGGGCCACCCCGGCCGCGCCCCCGGTGCTCACCGTGGCGGACCTGGTGGTCGACCCGGCCCGTCGGGTGGCCACCCGGGCCGGAACGCCGGTCGATCTGACCCGCAAGGAGTTCGGGGTGCTGGAGGAACTGCTCAAGGCCCGGGGTGCGGTGGTCTCCAGCGAGGAACTGCTGGAACGGGTCTGGGACGCCAACACCGACCCGTTCACCACGACGGTACGGGTGACCGTGATGACCCTACGGAAGAAACTCGGTGATCCACCGCTGATCGAGACCGTGGTCGGCGCCGGTTACCGGATGCCGGAGCGCTACCTGCCCGAGCAGGTGGGCGCATGACCGTCTACCTGACCCGCCGCCGGGCCCGGCTGCGGCCCACGCTCCGCCTGCGGCTGACCCTGCTCAACGGGGTGCTGCTGGTCGGTGCCGGCGCCATCCTGCTGTTGCTGGCCTGGCTGCTGGTCACCGGCGGGCTCCGGGGGGCCGGCGAGCTGCGCTCGGGCACCGTGGTGCTCGCCGACAACACCCAGGTGAGCGCCCTGGAGTGGCAGGATCAGATGCTCGCCGCAGCGACCCGGGAGTTGCTGGTCAAGGGGTTGGTCGCGCTGCTCGCGATCAGCGTGGTCGGGGTGGCTGGCGCGTACGCGGTGGCCGGCCGTGCCCTGCGCCCGCTGCACCAGGTCACCTCCACCGCCCGGCGACTCGGCGAGGCGACCCTCGACCAGCGGATCCGTTACTCCGGGGCGGACGACGAGGTGGCCGAGCTGGCCGACACCTTCGACGCGATGCTGGACCGGATCGGTGGGGCTTTCGAGGCGCAGAAGCGCTTCGTCGCCAACGCCTCGCACGAGTTGCGTACGCCGCTGGCCGTGATGCGTACCGAGGTCGACGTGACCATGGCCGACCCGGACGCGGACGTGGCCGAGTACCGCCGGATGGCGACCGTGGTCCGGGACGCCTCCGAGCGGGCCAACGGGCTGGTCGACTCGCTGCTGGTGTTGGCCCGCAGCGAGGCCCAGTCGGGTCGCCGGTTGAGCCGTAAGGCACCGACCGACCTGGCCGACGGGGCCGCCGCCGCACTGTCCGCCATGCGGGCCGAGGTGAACCGGCTCGGGCTGGAGGTCACCACGTCCCTGCGGCCGGCGCCGGTGGTCGGCGATCCCAGCCTGCTCGAACGCCTGGCCGGGAACCTGATCGAGAACGCGGTCCGGTACAACCACCTGCACGGCCGGCTCTGGGTGCGTACCAGTTCGGACGCCGCCCAGGTGCAGCTGGTGGTTGGCAACACCGGCTTCGAGGTGGACCAGGCCGACGTGCCGGGCCTGTTCGAGGCGTTCCGGCGTGGTGGTCGGGAACGCACCGGTGCGCGCGGCTCGGGGCTCGGGCTCTCGATCGTCTCGGCGGTCTGTGACGCCCATGGTGGGGTGGTGACCGCGGTGGCCCAACCGGGTGGAGGGCTGGAGGTCACGGTGACGTTGCCGGCCGCGGCCGTGACCCCGGTGGTGGCGGCGTCGGCGGTGGTCGTTCCCACCCAGCCCGCCGCACCGACGCGGACACCGAGCAGCGTCGGGGCACCAACGTCCGCCCCGGCCTCCGCCCCGGCCCCGCCGACGGCGGAGGGAGCGGCTGGGGCGTCGACCCCGTCGGGAGGCGGTACGGCGGACGTCCCGACCCCGCCGATCCGGTAGCCACGCGCCCTTGCCCCACCGGGCGGGATGTGACAAGCTCGGGCCCGGTCAGCCGAGAGTGGGAGGAGGTGCGGTCGATGAGTCATCCGATTGGTCCCGCGCCCCGCCCCGGTGCCCGCTGACCCGACACGTTCGCGGGGCGCTTCGTAACTGTCCTGGAGGACATTCGTGAGTTCCCGTATCAGGCACATCACCGTCGACTGTGCCGACACCTACACCCTCGCCGGTTTCTGGGCCGAGGCACTCGGCTACCCCCGCAGTGACGACGACCACCCCGGGGACCCGGAGGCACTCGCACAGGCGCCCGACGGTGCCGGACCGAGCCTGCTCTTCATCCAGGTACCGGAGGGCAAGGCGGTCAAGAACCGGCTCCACCTCGACCTGCAACCGGGCGACCGTACCCGGGACGAGGAGGTCGTCCGGCTGATCGGGCTCGGCGCCACCCAGGTAGCCGACCACCGCAGGCCGGACGGGACCGGCTGGGTGTTGCTCGCCGATCCGGAGGGCAACGAGTTCTGCGTCGAGCGCAGCGCCGCCGAGCGGGCCGGCTGAGCCGAGCGTGAGCCCGGGGGCCGCACTCGCCGCCGACCAGGCGACGGGTGCGGCCCACCGGGCCGTCGGACTCAGGCCGGCAGGCTGGCCACGCCGTACGGCAGGAAGCGTCGGCCGGTCACCCGCTCCGAAGTGCCGCTCCGGTCCAGGTACGGCGTGATGCCGCCCAGGTGGAACGGCCAACCGGCACCGAGGATCAGGCAGAGGTCGATGTCCGGTGCCCCGGCGACCACGCCCTCGTCCAGCATCAACCGGACCTCCTGGGCCACCGCGTCCAACGCCCGCAGGCGTACCTGTTCGGCGTCGAGCGGTTGGTCACCCACCTGGAGCAGGGCGGCGACCTCCGGGTTCACATCGCCGTCGACCAGCAGCGGCCGGCCGGACTCGGCGATCCGCCTCAGGTTCTCGCTCGTCCCGTACCGGTCCGGGAAGGCCGCGTGCAGGGTCGCTCCGGTGTGGTAAGCCACCGCCGGCCCGACCAGCTGCACCAGCGCCAGTGGCCGCATCGGCAGCCCCAGCGGGTCCAGCGCGGAGTCGGCCACCGCCAACGGGGTGCCCGCGTCGACCGCCGAGAAGATCTCCCCGATGAAGCGGGTGAGCAGCCGGTTGACCACGAACGCCGGCGCGTCCTTGACCAGTACGCAGGACTTGCGCAACTCCTTGCCGACCGCGAACGCGGTGGCCAGGGTGGCGTCGTCGGTCCGCTCGCCCCGGACGATCTCCAGCAGGGGGAGGACCGCGACCGGGTTGAAGAAGTGGAAGCCGACCACCCGCTCCGGGTGCTCCAGGTCGGCCGCCATCGCGGTGATCGAGAGCGAGGAGGTGTTCGTGGCGAGCACCGCCTCCGGCGAGACGATCTTCTCCAGTTCCGCCCAGACCTGCTTCTTCACCGCCAGGTCCTCGAAGACGGCCTCGATGACGAAGTCGGCGTCGGCGAAGACGGATTTGTCGACCGAGCCGCCGACCAGGCCCCGCAGTTTGGCTGCCGTACCGGCGTCCAGCCGGCCCTTGCCGACCATCTTGTCGATCTCGCCGTGCACGTACGCCACGCCCTTGTCGACCCGGGTCTGGTCCAGGTCGGTGAGCACCACCGGCACCTGCAACCGCCGGGCGAACAGGAGCGCGAGCTGCGACGCCATCAGACCGGCGCCGACGATGCCGACCTTGGTCACCGGGCGGGCCAGGGTGGCCGGGGGTGCACCGACCGGTTTGCGGGCGCGCCGCTGCACCAGGTCGAAGGCGTACAGGCCGCTGCGCAGCTCCTCGCTGAGCACCAGGTCGGCCAGGGCCTCGTCCTCCGCCGCCGTACCGACCTCGAACGGTGCCTCCTTGGCCAGCCCGAGCAGTTCCCACGCCCGGTACGCGGCCGGCACCGCACCGTGCAGCCGCTCGTCCAGCGTCTGCTTGGCGAAGAACATCACCCCGTCCCACATCTCCCGGTCGACCTCGGGGCGGGTGACCGTGACCGTGCCCCGGAGCACGCCGGCCGCCCACTCCAGCGACCGCTCCAGGAAGTCGGCCGGTTCGAGCAGTACGTCGGCGATGCCCATCTCGGCCGCCTGCTTCGGCTTGAGCATCCGGTTCTGCATCAGCGGGTTCTGGATGATCACCTGGGTGGCCATCGGGATGCCGATCAGGTTCGGCAGCAGTTGGGTCCCGCCCCAGCCGGGGACCAGCCCCAGCGACACCTCGGGCAGCGCCAGCGCCGCCGCACCCCCGGAGAGGGTCCGGTAGTGGCAGTGCAGGGCCAGTTCCAGCCCGCCGCCCATCGCCGCGCCGTTGACGAAGGCGAAGGTCGGCACCGCGCTGTCCCGCAACCGGGCGAAGACCCGGTGGCCGAGGCGGCCCAGTTCGAGCGCCTGCTCCCGGTCGGTGACCAGCGGGATGCCGGTCACGTCCGCGCCGACGCAGAAGATGTACGGCTTGCCGGTCACCGCGATCAGCGCCGGCTCGGCCGCGAGCGCGGCCGTGATCGCCTCGTCCAGACTGGCCAGACCGGCCGGGCCGAGGCTGTTCGGCTTCTTGTGGTCGAAGCCGTTGTCCAGGGTGATCAGCGCGGCGGGGCGGTCCAGCCCGGGTACGGCGACCAGCCGCAGCAGCGCCTTCGTGACGACCTCGTTCGGGTTCTGCAGGGTACTCATGACGCCGTCACACCTTCCGCTCCCGACTGCGGGGCCCGCCGGACCGGCTCACTCCTCGCGCTCGCACTCTCCCCGGTCCAGTGCGGGTTCTCCCAGATGACCGTGCCGCCCATGCCGATGCCGATGCACATGGCGGTGACGCCGTACCGGACCTCGGGCTGCTCGGCGAACTGCCGGGCGAGCTGGGTCATCAGCCGTACGCCGGAGGAGGCGAGCGGGTGGCCGATGGCGATCGCCCCACCCCACTGGTTGACCCGGGGATCGTCGTCGGCGATGCCGAAGTGGTCGAGGAAGGCGAGCACCTGGACCGCGAACGCCTCGTTCAGCTCGAACAGGCCGATGTCGTCGATGCTCAGGCCGGCGATCCGCAGGGCCTTCTCGGTGGAGGGGATCGGGCCGATTCCCATCACCTCCGGCTCCACCCCGACGAAGCCGTACGACACCAGGCGCATGCCGATCGGCAGGCCCAGTTCGTGGGCGACCTCTTCGGCGGCGAGCAGGCTGGCGGTGGCACCGTCGTTGAGCCCGGCGGCGTTGCCGGCGGTGACCTTGCCGTGTGGGCGGAACGGGGTCTTCAGCCCGGCCAGCTTCTCCAGCGAGGTCTCCCGGGGCGCCTCGTCCACGCACGCCAGGCCCCAGCCGGTCTCCGGGTCGCGGATCGCCACGGTCACCAGGTCGTCCTGGAGCTTGCCGTTCGCGTACGCCTTGGCGGTCTTCTGCTGCGAGGCGAGCGCGAACGCGTCCGTGCGTTCCTTGCTGATGTGCGGGACCCGGTCGTGCAGGTTCTCCGCGGTCGAGCCCATGACCAGCGCGGACGGGTCGACCAGCTGCTCGGCCAGGATGCGCGGGTTCGGGTCGACGCCCTCGCCCATCGGGTGCCGGCCCATGTGCTCGACCCCACCGGCGATGGCGACGTCGTACGCGCCCATGGCGATGCCGCCGGCCACTGTGGTCACCGCGGTCATCGCGCCGGCGCACATCCGGTCGATGGCGTAGCCGGGCACGGTCTTCGGTAGTCCGGCGAGCAGTGCGGCGGTCCGGCCGATGGTGAGGCCCTGGTCACCGATCTGGGTGGTGGCGGCGATGGCGACCTCGTCGACCCGCTCCGGTGGCAGTTGGGGGTTGCGCCGCAGCAGTTCGCGGATGCAACGGATCACCAGGTCGTCGGCGCGGGTGTTGGCGTACATGCCACCCGCTTTGCCGAACGGGGTGCGGACGCCGTCGACGAAGACGACATCCCGGACTTCACGGGGCACTTGAGCCTCCTTGGCGGCGGGGCGTGTATCCCGGATGCTACTTGCCAGTAACTAGCGCTGTCAGTACGCCGTCTGTGGTCCAGGCCACACCGCGCACGCCGGGTCCCCCCGGCCGGTCCGGTAGGTTGATCGTGACCAGGCGGGGCGACACGGAGGCGGCGTTGAAGGTACTGGTAGCGGGTGGTGCGGGCTTCATCGGCAGCACCGTGGTCTCGGCCTGTCTGGACGACGGGCTGGAGCCGGTCATCCTGGACAACCTCAATACCGGGCGACGGGAGTTCACCCGCGACCGGATCTTCTACCAGGGCGACATCGCCGACGGGGCGCTGATCGACCGGATCTTCTCCGAGCACCCGGAGATCGCGGCGGTGGTGCACGCGGCGGCCCTGATCGTGGTCCCCGAATCGGTGGCCGAGCCGCTGCGCTACTACCGGGAGAACGTGGCCAAGTCGGTCGACTTCCTCGACCATCTGCTGCGCAACGGCTGCGAGCGGCTGCTGTTCAGCTCCTCGGCCTCGATCTACCGGCCGGGCGAGGACTTCTCCGTCGACGAGGACTCGGTGCTCGAGCCGACCAGCCCGTACGCCCGTACCAAGGCGATGCTGGAGGCGATCCTCGCCGACACCGCGGACGCCTCCCCGCTGCGGGCGCTGTCGCTGCGTTACTTCAACCCGGTCGGCGCCGACCCGATGATGCGTACGGGACTGCAACTGCGCCGCCCCAGTCACGCGCTCGGCAAGATGATCAGCGCGGTCGAGGGCGACGACGAGTTCCTGATCACCGGCGTCGACTGGCCGACCCGTGACGGCTCCGGAATCCGTGACTACATCCACGTCTGGGACCTGGCCCGTGCACACGTGCAGGCGCTACACCGGTTCGACGCCATCCTGCCGCCCGGCGGCGAACGGTCGCACGAGGTGATCAACCTGGGCACCGGGAACGGCACCACCGTGCGGGAGTTCGTCACCGCGTTCAACGCGGTCAGCGACCGGCCTCTGCGGGTACGGGAGACCGGGCCCCGGCCGGGCGACTCGGCCGGCTCCTACACCCGTACCGGCCGGTCCCGCCGGCTGCTGGACTGGAAGCCGGAGCTGACCCTGGAGGACGGCATCCGGCACTCGCTGGAGTGGGCCGCCCGACGGGACAGCGTGCTTCCCCCCGCCTGAGTCGTAGCGAAAGGAAGGGCACCTTGTTAACGCTATGCGTTAACAAGGTGCCCTTCCTTTCACGCGGGCTCGGGTAGGGCGCGGGTGAGGTCCGGGGTGATCAGGGTGACCTGCCAGTTGCGGGCCCCGTAACCGCGCAAGGTCTCGGCCACGACCTCCTCGGTGACCTCGTCCGGCGGCGTCCAGGCCAGCCGACGGACCGAGTCCGGGGTGATCAGGTTCTCCGGCGGCAGGTTGTGCTCGCCCGCTATCCGGGTCACCACCTCGCGGCACCGGGCCAGCCGGGCCGCCGCCGTCGGGTCACGCTCGGCCCACCGGTGCGGTGGCGGAGGTCCGTCCACCGTCGCACTCACCGGCAGCGCGTCGTCGGGCAGTGCCCTCGCCTCGGAGAGGGCTTCGAGCCAGGTCCGGGCGAGCCGGCGGACCGAGCGCCCACCGAAGCCCGGAAGCATCAGCAGGGTCCGTTCGTCCTTCGGATCCATCTCGGCCGCGGCGATGATCGCGGCGTCCGGCAGCACCCGGCCCGGCGCCGAGTCGCGACGGGACGCGATCGCGTCCCGCGCGTACCACATCGACCGGACCCGGGCCTGGGCGCGCGCGCCCCGGACCCGGTGGATGCCGGAGGTACGCCGCCACGGGTCGGCGCGCTGCCGCAGCGGCTGCGCCCCCCAGAGCACCAGGGCGGCGAACTCCTCGGCCGCCCATTCGGCCTTGTCCTGCCGCTCCAGTTCGTCGGCGAGGGCGTCGCGCAGCTCGGTGAGGAGTTCCACGTCCAGCGCGGCGTAGGTCAGCCAGGATTCCGGCAGCGGTCGACTGGACCAGTCCGCGGCCGAGTGATGTTTCTCCAGGGTGAACCCGAGCAACTGCTCGGTCAGCGCGGCGAGCCCGACCCGTTCGAAACCGGCCAGCCGGGCGGCCAGTTCGGTGTCGAAGAGCCGGCGCGGACGCAGCCCGAGGTCGGCCAGGCAGGCGAGGTCCTGGCTGGCCGCGTGGAGCACCCACTCGGTGTCCGCGAGCGCCTCGTCGAGGCTGCGGAGGTCGCCGAGCGGGAGCGGATCGATCAGCACGGTGCCAGCGCCGGCCCGGCGCAACTGCACCAGGTAGGCGCGCTGGCTGTAGCGGTAGCCGGAGGCGCGTTCGGCGTCGACGGCGACCGGGCCGGTGCCGGCGGCGAAGCGGGCGACGACATCGGCGAGGGCGGCAGGTGTAGCCACCGGCTCCGGTGTGCCGTCGCGAGGGGCGAGGAGCGGAACGGGCCCGCCAGGCGTTGGGTCGGGCCCCACGGTCTCGGGTTCCGGCGCGAGCGCCGGCAGGCTGTGCGGCTCGTTCCCTGCTTGGCTTTGCGCGGCCCGACGGCGCAGGGGTGGTTCGTCGGTCACCTGACAACCCTAGTGGTCGCTCGCATCCGCCATACGCAGCCGGGCCGGCGCGCCGGGTTGTCCGGCCGGTTGGTGCGTACATCTGTCGGAATGGACGAGTCAGACATCGGGGAAGACAAAGCTCAGCACGGCCGGTACGGTCCCTCCTTGCCGCAGATCCCCGGGCTGGTTTGCCCGATGCTGCGACTCTGGCATGAACGTCTACGGGAGGACGTCGATTTATGACCTCTGGGTATGACCCGCAGCCCGCGACCGGCTACGAGCCGGTCCCCGACGCGTCGGTGCCCGGTCCGCGACAGCCGGCCGCGGAGGTGTCCGGTCCGGCACCCGGCGCTGGTGGGCAGTGGCACTCCGCGCCCGGGTCGTCGGAGGTCGAGCACACCGGCGGCGCCCGACCCGGTCCACTGCCACCGAGGATGGAGCCGCCCCGGGGCGGACCCGGCGCGCCGCTCGCGGCGCCGGCTTCGACGTCTGGGTCGGCGCCGGTCCCGGGCCAGCCTGCGCACACCGCTGCCGCCCCGGCCCACGCACCGACGGCTCCGACCACCGGGTACGACCCGACGGCTCCGACGGCTCCGATCTCCGCGTACGACCCGACGGCTCCGACCTCCGGTTACGGTCAGGCCCCCGGGTACGGGTACGCGCCGGCTCCGGCCGGTGGTTACGGCCCACCCTCGACATCCGGGTACGGGACGCCGAACGCCGCGCTCGGCTATCCGCCCCCGCCGGACGCTGCGCCGACCCCGGTGGTGCGGCGTCGGCTCGCCTGGCCGGGGATCACCGCCCTGCTGCTGGTGCTCGCGCTGGCCGGGGTGGTCGGTTTCCAGGCGTACCAGATCGATCGGCTCGACGGTCGGCTCGGCGACGCCGACCGGCGGCTGGCCGAGGCGCAACGCGCGGACGCGGACCGGCTGGAGGGCGTCGAGGGCCGGGCGAAGGAGCTGGAGAACCGGGCGGGTCAGGCGTTCAACCCCGAAGCGATCTCCAGCGCCGTGCTGCCCAGCGTCTTCCGGGTACGCGCCGGCCAGTTCACCGGGACGGCGTTCGCCGTGGGCAAGCCGGCAACCAACGGCGGCACCAACCTGTTCACCAACTTCCACGTGGTCGAGGAACTCTGGAACGGTGGTGGGCGCCAGGTCTTCCTGGAGCGTACGGACCAGCGTTTCCCGGCCACCATCGTCAAGGTCGACAAGGCGAACGACGTCGCGCAGCTCAGCACGGACGGCACCTTCACCGGTCTGGTCGCCGCCCCGGAGGCGGTCAAGTCCGGTCAGCAGATCGTGGTGGTGGGCGCGCCCCTGGGCCTGGAGGACAGCGTGACCACCGGTGTGGTCAGCGCCTTCCGCGACAACGAGGACGGCCCCGGCAAGGTGATCCAGTTCGACGCGCCGATCAACCCGGGCAACTCCGGTGGCCCGGTGATCAACGCGGCCAAGCAGGTGGTCGGCATCGCCACCGCCAAGGCTCGCGACGCCGAGGGCATCGGTCTGGCCGTGCCGATCAAGACCGCCTGTGATGGTTTCAAGATCTGCTGAGGTACGCCCGCAGTTGCGCACCCCGCCTTACCCCCACGGAGGAACCCCCATGTCCCAGCCACCGAACGGTCCCGACGGCACCCCGCCGGTCGATCCGACCACCCCGCTGCCGCCGTTCGCCCCGCCGTTCGCCCCGCCGTTCGCCACCCCCGCGTCGCCCGGTGCCACCCCGCCACCGCCGGCCGGTGCCGGCCAGTCGGACGAGCCGCCGACGGTGGCGTACCCGGCACCGGGTGGTCACACCTACCCCGTCGGGGGCTACCCGGCACCCACCACCGGCATCCCCGCCCAGCCCGGGCTCGGTGCACCCCACCCGTACCCGGGGCAGGTCTCCGGCGTACCGGCGTCGGGTGTGCCGGTCTCCGGTGGCCCGCAGCCGTACTCGGGGGTGCCGTACCCGGGGCAGCCGATGTCCGCACCGCCCGGATCCGGCCTGCCGTACGGGGCGCCGCCGCCGGCCGCCGGCAAGCGCCGTACCGTGCTGGTCCTTTCGATCGTCGTCGCGCTCCTGTTCACGGTCGGCGCGGTGATGACCGGACTGTTCGTCACCAAGACCGGCGAACTCAACCGGACCGAGCGGGAACTCAGCTCCCAGGTGCGGGAACGGGACGAGAAGATCGGTGCGAACCAGCAGGAGATCGACCGGCTCAAGCGGGACGTACAGGCGGCCACCGACCGGGTCAAAGCGGTCGAGCAGGACCTGACCGGGACGAAGAACGACCGGGACGAGCAGGCCCGGCAGAAGGCCGTGATCGCCAACTGCCTCGACCTGTTCAGCAAGGCGATGACCGCCACCAGCGAGGCGGCCTTCCGGAAGGCGATCGACGAGGCGGACAAGGTCTGCGAGGAAGCCGACGGTTACCTCTGACCGTCGTCCCCAGCGGGCGCCGGTCGGTGCCCGTCGGAACTCCCCGCCGCCCGGCCGGGTCGTCCGCTCAGGCGGCGCCGGCCGGGCGGCGCTCGGAGAGCGCGGTGACCCCGGGCGGGGGCAGCCCGGCGGTCGAGGCCAGCAACGTGCACCAGGCGAGCAGGTGGGCGCGGAGATTGCCGCCCAGCGGCGTCCACGACGCCCGGATCTCGATGTCACCGGCGGCCGGAGGGCCGGCGAGGTCGCCGAACTTGGTCGACAGGGTCTGGGTCACGGTGCCGCCCAGCGCCCGGAAACCGGCCCCCTGGGCGTCCAGGGCGTCGGTGAGCCAGGTCCAGCCGACCGAGGGGAGCAGCGGGTCGGCGGCGAGATCGACCTCCAGGTCGGCGGTGACGTACGTGACCAGCCGCAGCGTCCCCTCCCACGCCTCGTGGCCGGCGGGGTCGTGCAGCAGGATCAGCCGCCCGGTCGCCACCTCGTCGTCGTCGCGCAGCACGGTGGCGCTCAGCGCGAAGGCGTACGGGGCGAGCCGCTGCGGGGCGCCGACCTCTTCGAGCAGGATCTCGTCCCGGGGGGCCGCCGCGCGCAACCCGGCCACCGCGCGGGTGAACGTCTCGGGGAGCACGATCGGGGCGGCCATGTCCGCAGCCTAAGCCGACCGGTGGCACGGTGGGGGATCGCCGCGCCGGCCGCGTCCGTGCTCACAAAACCGCCCGGCGCCCGCCAGCGCCGTCACCGGGCGTGGCACGATTGCGCCGATGACCACCACGATTGCTGGTAACACGAGCCAGGGCGGGCAATCTGCTCCCGCCGGTCCCGCCGACTCGCCGTTCGTCCGCGCCTGCCGACGGCTGCCGGTGCCGTACACCCCGGTCTGGTTCATGCGCCAGGCCGGCCGCTCGCTGCCGGAGTACCGGGAGTTGCGGGCCGGGGTGGCGATGCTCGAATCGTGCCGGCGCCCCGAACTGGTGCGCGAGATCACCCTGCAGCCGGTCCGCCGGCACGGGGTGGACGCCGCGGTCCTGTTCAGCGACATCGTGGTGCCGGTCGCCGTGGCCGGGGTCGACCTGGAGATCGTGCCGGGCACCGGACCGGTGGTGGCGCAGCCGGTGCGCGACGCCGCCGACGTGGACCGGATCCGGCCGATCACCGCCGATGATCTCTCCTTTGTGGACGAGGCCGTCCGGATGCTCGTCGCCGACCTGGGCGACACACCGTTGATCGGCTTCGCCGGAGCCCCGTTCACCCTCGCCAGCTACCTGATCGAGGGCGGACCGTCGCGCACCCACGCGAAGACCAAGGCCCTGATGTACGGCGCGCCGGAGGTCTGGCACGCGCTCTGCGGCCGGCTGGCCGAGATCACCGGGGAGTTCCTCCGGGTGCAGGTCGACGCCGGGGCGTCCGCGGTGCAGCTCTTCGACTCCTGGGCCGGGGCGCTCTCCGAGGCCGACTACCGGCGGTTCGTGCTCCCGCACTCGGCGAAGGTGCTCGCCGGCCTGGCCGACACGGACATACCCCGGATCCACTTCGGGGTCGGCACCGCCGAACTGCTCGGCGCGATGGGCGAGGCCGGCGCGGATGTCGTCGGGGTCGACTGGCGGACCCCGCTGGACGCCGCGACCGTACGGATCGGGCCGGACAAGGCGATCCAGGGCAACCTCGACCCGTGCGTACTCTTCGCCCCGTGGCCGGTGATCGAGGCCGAGGTACGCCGGATCCTGGCCGAGGGCGCCTCCGCCCCGGGACACGTGTTCAACCTCGGCCACGGCGTGCTGCCGGAGACCGACCCGGAGGTGCTGACCCGGGTGGTCGCGCTGGTACACGAGGCGTCAGCCCGCTGACCGGGAAGCCGCCGAACCGGGAAGCCACTGAACAGGGAAAGTCACTGATCATGGAAACGCCGAGCAGGGATACCGGACCGCGGATCGCGGTCGTGGGCGGCGGCCTCGCCGGCCTCGCCGCCGCGTTGCGGCTGCGCGAGTTGGCGCCGGCCGGCTCGGTCATCACCATCTACGAGCAGTCCGGCACGCTCGGCGGGAAACTGCGTACCGGCACCATCGCCGGCTCACCGGTCGAGTTCGGCGCCGAGGCGTTCCTGACCCGCGACCCGGCCGGTGGCGAGTCCGCCGCGGTCGCCCTGGCCCGCCGGCTCGGGCTCGACACGGAACTCGTGCACCCGGCGACGGGGCAGGCCGGGATCGCGCTCGGCGGACGGCTGCGGCCGGTGCCCGGCGGCACGCTGGTGGGCGTACCCGGGGACCTGGCCAAGGTGGCCGCGCTGGCGCGGCCGGCGGCGGACCGGGACCACGACGCCGGCCGCCCGCTGCTCGGCCCGGACGAGGATCTGGCCGTCGGCGAGCTGGTCCGGCGCCGGCTCGGCGACGAGGTGGTGGACCGGCTGGTCGACCCGATGCTCGGCGGGGTGTACGCCGGCCGCGCCGACACCCTCTCGCTCGCCACCACGATGCCCGCGCTGGCCCGCGCCGCGCGAACCCAGACCACGCTCACCGGTGCGGTCCGGGCCGCCCAGGCAGCCGCGCCCCGCGCCCCCGGCCAGCCGGTCTTCGCCACCGTGGCGGGCGGGCTGAGCCGACTCGTCACCGCCGCCGCCGAGGCGCTGGTCAGCCCCACCGGAAGCGGCCCCGAGGCCGGGCACACCAGGGTCGGCATCCGGCTCGGCGCGGCGGTCCGCGAACTGACCCGCACCCCGACCGGCTGGCGGCTGGTGATCGGCCCGACCCGGGACCCCGAGGCGGTCGAGGTGGAGGCGGTCGTCCTGGCCCTGCCGGCGCGTCCGGCCGCCCGGCTGCTCGCCAGCGTCGACGTCGGAGCCGGTGCCCTGGTCGGCCGGCTCGACTACGCCAGCGTCGCCCTGGTCACCCTGGCCCTGCCGGCGGCGGCCCTGCCCGACCTCTCCGGCTTCCTGGTGCCCGCGTCCGAGGGGACGCTGACCAAGGCGGCGACCTTCTTCACCACCAAGTGGGGCCACCTGCGCCGGCCGGACGGGCTGGCGCTGCTGCGCGCCTCGGTCGGGCGGTACGGCGAGGAGCACCTGCTCCAGCGCGACGACGCCGAGCTGACCGCGACCGTGCACCGGGAACTGGGCCAACTCCTCGCCGGCCCGGCGCTGCCGGCACCGGTGGCGAGCCACGTACAGCGCTGGGGCGGCGCGCTGCCGCAGTACACGCCGGGGCACCTGGACCGGGTCAGCGCGGCCCGGAACATGCTGCGTACGGCCCACCCGACGCTGGCGCTCGCCGGCGCCGGCTACGACGGGGTGGGAATGCCGGTCTGCGTACGCTCCGGCGAGACCGCCGCCGAAGAGATCGTCAAGGCTCTGGGAGGAACCACGGTATGAGTGCGCAGGACGGCACGGAAGCCATCGCCGAGGCGGCCGCCGCAGCGGTGGAGCAGACCAACGCGGCGCGGCTGCGGGAACTGAACGAGAGCATCCGCTACACCATGTGGTCGGTGTTCCGCGCCACCGGGCCGCTGCCGGCCGACCGGGAACGGATCGCCGCCGAGGTCGAGGCGCTCCTCGCCGACCTGGCGAGCAAGGACGTGGTGGTCCGGGGCACGTACGACGTCTCGGCGCTGCGAGCCGACGCGGACGTGCTGATCTGGTGGCACGCCGCCACCCCGGACGCGCTCCAGGAGGCGTACGGGCTGTTCCGGCGGACCGCGCTCGGCCGGCAACTGGCCCCGGTCTGGTCGCAGATGGCGCTGCACCGGCCGGCCGAGTTCAACAAGAGTCACGTGCCCGCGTTCCTGGCCGGCGAGGCGGCCCGGGACTTCGTCTGCGTCTACCCGTTCGTCCGCTCGTACGAGTGGTACCTGCTGCCCGACGCCGAGCGCCGGGAGATGCTCGCCGAGCACGGCAAGATGGCCCGCGGTTACCCCGACGTACGGGCGAACACGGTCGCCTCCTTCGCGCTCGGCGACTACGAGTGGATGCTCGCCTTCGAGGCCGACGAACTGCACCGGATCGTCGACCTGATGCGTGACCTGCGCGCCTCCCGGGCCCGCCGGCACGTCCGCGAGGAGGTCCCCTTCTACACCGGCCGCCGCCGCTCGGTCGCCGAGCTGGTCGCCAGCCTGCCGTGAACGCGACGCGGGGGCCGGGCGTGTGTCGCCCCGGCCCCCGGGTCGTCGTGGCGGATCAGGGATAGTTGACCAGGGTCGCCTCGGTGTTGGCGGAGTTCACCGTCGCACCGGCGTTGTTGATGATGTTGCGGATCGTTCCGGTGCCGCCGCCGAGCGAGACCGTGACCATGTTGTGGAACCGCACCCCGGCCTTGGTCGGAACCTCGAACGAGTGCCCCAGCACCACGCTCGGATTCGCATTGAAGAAGCAGTAGCTGCCCAGCCCCCACGCCTCGTGGGTGTTCACCGAGTCGGCCACCTTGTACGCCGCGTACCCCTGCTGCGAGCCGTTCATCCAGCTCGCCTGGTTCGGCACGTCGTACGGGATCTCGTTCTGGTAGAAGTACGTCCGGCCGCGTTCACCGTTCCAGATGGTCTGGTACTTCTGGTAGTGCTCGACGAAGAGGCCGTACATGGTGACGTCGTTGCCGTTGACGACCAGGCCGGTGTCGGCGGTGTTGACGTTCCAGCCGACGCCGTAGGTGTGGTCGCCGCGCCAGATCCACAGGTGGTCGCCGATCACGTTCGAGCTGTTCACCCGCAGGCTCACCGTGGCCTTGCCGACCGCCGCGCCGCCGACCCGGAAGAAGACGTCGTGCAGTGAGGTGGGGTTGGCCGAGTGGTTCGCCGACGAGCCGGCCGGTCCGACCTCCATCAGCACCGGCGAGTTGACCGTGCCGGCGTCGAAGAGCAGACCGGCGACCTTCACCCCGTCGACGTCGGCGACGGTCATCGCGACCACGCCGTTGTCCGGGATCAGGGTGGCCAGGCCGAGGCCGAGGACCACGGTGTCGGGCCGGGTCACCCGGAGGGTGTCGTCGAGGTGGTAGACCCCCGGGGTGAAGAGCAGGTGCTTGCCCTGGGCGAGTTGCGCGTTGATGGCGGCGGCGGTCGCCCCCGGCTTCACGATGAAGAACTGGCTGATCGGCAGGGACGATCCGGCCGGGTTGCCGGAGGCCCAGCTCGTGCCGGTCGAGTTGGACCGTACCGCCGGGACGAAGACCTGGTAGTTGCCGGCCTGGTCGATGTAGAGGAACGGCTTCTCCCGTACCACCGGGGTCTGCCCGACGGTGGTGTACGGCGGCTCGGGGAAACTGTTCGCGGGGGCGTTCACCGCGCCGACGAAGACCATGTTCCAGTTCGCGCCGGTCCAACTGCCCCACTGGGTGTTGCGGGAGAGCCACTGTTGCTGCGAACCGGAGCGGACCTGGCCGTCGATCCGGGTGTCGGCGAGCAGGCCGCCGCTGGACCAGCCGCCGTCGTCGAGTTGGAGGTTGCCGCGTACGTGCATGCGGCGGTACGGCGCGGCCTGCGAAACGGCCCAGCGGTCGGTGCCGGAGGGCGGGGTGACCGACAGGTTCTCCGCGGCGCGCCAGAAGTTGTGGGTGGCGTTGCCCTGGAACCAGTCCGCCTCGACGTGCACCCCACCGTTGATGGTGACGCTGTCCGGCAGGAAGCCGAGCCCGGCGACCTGGGTGTAGAAGCCGACGTTCACGTCGACGTGGTAACTGCCCGGCTTGAACAGCAGCGCGTAGCGGTTGTTGCCGAACTGGTTGCTCTCCTGCTGGTTGAAGACGGTGTTCAGCCGGCTCTGGATCGTCGCGCTGGACATCGACGGGTCGAAGACGGAGACGTTCGGCCCGAGGTCCACGGTGCCTCCCGGTGGTGGGGTGGGCGGCGTCGGCGTGGGGGTGCCGCCGCCGGTGGGCAGGACCCACTGTTGGTTGGGCCCACCGAAACACTCCCAGATCTGTAGCGGCGTACCGTCGGCGGAGGAGGGACCGGTGGCGTCCAGGCACTTGTTCGCCTGCGGGTTGCGCAACAGGCCGGCGCTGGCGGTCCATTGCTGTGCCCCGCTGCCGTTGCAGTCCCAGATCCGTACCCGGGCGCCGTTGGCGGTGGAGCCACTGGCCACGTCGAGGCACTTGCCGAGGGCGCGGATGGTTCCGTCGTCGCCGACGGTCCACTGTTGAGCGTTGCTGGCGTTGCAGGTGTAGAGCTGCACCTGGGTGCCGTTGGCGTTGCTCGCGGCGGCGACGTCGACGCACTTGCCGCCGTACCCGGTGATGGCGCCGGTGGTCGCGGCCTGAGCGCTGGTGACGCCGACCGCCCCGACGGCGAGTCCGACCACGACGGTGGCAAGGACGGCGACGATCCTGGGCCGGACGCGGCCCCGGGTTCTGCTGTTGGGGGTCATGGCGAGTCCGATCAGTTCACAAACTTAACAGATTGATCGAAGGCTATTGATGACCTGGTGGAAAGTCAACATATGACCGAAACGACGATGGATGACCGGAGCCGGTGCCCTGCCGCCCGAATCTGTGTAACGCCTGATCCGCTGGGTAGTCGGCGGTGGCGACGGGCCAGCCGCGTCAGGCGGTGAGATCCGCTGGAGAAGGAGTCTGGAGATGTCTCACATGTCACGCCCGGCACAACCCATGCGCGGTCACGACGGCCACGACGGCCATGACGGCGAGTTCGAGTTCTGGCGCAACCACGCCACGATCTCGCTGCAGCCGGTCGCGGCACCGTCGATTCTGGGGCTCTTCGGCTTCGCCGCCGCCACCTTCGTCGTCGCCGCCAACCTGGCCGGCTGGTACGGCTCCTCGGCCACTCCGCAGTTCATCTTCCCGTTCGCCGCCTTCCTCGGCGGCCTGGCCCAGTTCCTCGCCGGCATGTGGGCGTACCGGGCGCGGGACGGCCTGGCCACCGCGATGCACGGCATCTGGGGCGCATTCTGGCTCGCCTACGGGCTGCTCTTTCTTCTCGTCGCGCTCGGCGTGCTGACCACACCCACCCCGTTCGTGGCCCTCGGCTACTGGTTCGTGGCCATGGCCGCGATCACCTGGTCCGGTGCCTTCGCCGCGCTGGCGGTGAACCTCGGGCTCGCCGCAGTGCTCACCGCACTCGCCGCCGGTGCTACCGCCACCGCAGTCGGCCAGATCGCCGACAGCTCCGCGTGGCGTACGACCGGGGCCTGGCTTTTCATCGTCTCGGCCCTGATCGCCTGGTACGTCGCCACGGCGATGATGCTGGAGGGGACCTACCGACGGGTCATCCTGCCGCTCGGCAAGCGGGGCGGAGTCAACGTCCCCGGCCGGGAACCCCGCAAGTCCATCCAGTTCGTCGCCGGGGAGCCGGGCATCAAGGTCGGCCAGTGAGTCTTCTGCCCGGCTGACCCGAAGCGGGTGTCCGACGTGGATCCGACCGGCCCTCGGGGCCGGTCGGATCCACGCACCGCTCAAATGGGTTGAACCCTGGTGTGCAACCGGTTGGGATGGGCTCATGAAGATCCGTCAGCTCGCCAACGAAGAACGTCCCGTCACCACGTGGCCACTGCAGGGGTACGCGTTCGAGCCGTCCCCGATGGCCGCCGCCGACGCGGAGAAGCTCCGCGATCACCTGCCGTACCACCGGCAGAACGTCACGCTCGTGGTGGAGGAAGACGGGGGAGAGACCCTCGCCGCGGTGAGCGCCTTCCCGATGCGGCAGAACGTCCGTGGCACGGTCCTGCCGATGGCGGGTGTCTCCGGTGTCGCCACCCATCCGTTGGCTCGTCGGCAGGGCCACGTCCGTACGCTGCTCACCCAGCTGCTCGGCGAGATGCGCGACGAGGGGTACGCGGTCAGCGCCCTCTACCCGTTCCGCTCCTCCTTCTACGCCAGATTCGGATTCGCCGGCCTGCCCAAGCCGCGTACGGTCAGCTTCTCCCCGGCCGACCTCGGCGGTCTGCTGAATGCTGACCTCCCCGGCGAGCTGCGCTGGCAACGGGTCCGGGACGGGTACGACGCCTACCGGGGCCTCACCGAGCGGCTGCTCGGCTCGCGGCACGGCTTCTCACTCGCCCCCGACTACCAGGCGGTGCGGCTGCGGGACAGGGACGACCGCTGGTTGGCCAGCGCCTGGCTCGACGGTGAGATGATCGGCGCGGTCACCTACCGGATCGACGAGCACGGCGGCACCCTGACCGGCGACGACCTGCTCACCGTGGGTCCGCTCGGTCGGGCGCTGCTGCTCCAGTTCTTTGCCCGCCACGTCGACCAGGTGGCCCGGGTCAGCATGGTGGTTCCGGCCGACGAGACACCGGAGCTGTGGGCCACCGACCTGGCCGTCCAGACCGAGTCGCGAATCGCCTTCCCCAGTTCGGTCGCTCCGATGGCCCGGGTGCTCTCCCTGGACGCACTGGACGGCCTGGCCAGCGGCCCCGGCCGGGTACGGGTCGAGATCGTCGACGACCCGTTCACCGCCGGCGACTACCTCCTCGACGGCGGTTCCCCCGGCTCCGGTGGCGGTCGGCTGGAGGTGAGCCGCGCCGCCGGTGGTGCTGTGCCCACCGCGACGCTGACCGCGGCCGGGATCTCCGCGCTGGTCTACGGCGTGCTCGACCCGGAGGAGGTGCCGTTGCGTGGCTTGGGCACCGTACCGGCCGACGCGGCGGTCGAACTCCGCTCGCTCTTTCCTCGTGCCATGCCCTATCTCTTCGTCGACTTCTAGTCGCCGCGAAACGGGCACACCAAACCCGTCTTTCCCGTACGCGTGCCCCCCGCGACCCCGCGACCCCGCGACCTTTGGGACAAGGGATCAGGCGGGGGTACGGCGCATCGGCACGTGGGGGATGCCGTCCTCGAGGTACTCCGGGCCGATGGGGGCGTAGCCGTAGCGGCCGTAGAAGCCGGCCAGGTGCGCCTGCGCCTCCAACACGCTGGTCCGCTCGCCGATCACCCGCAGGGCCTCGGTGATCAACCTTCCGGCGTGGCCGTCGCCGCGCGCGTGCTGGGCCACCACGACCCGTCCGATCCGCTCCACGCCCTCCGGGTCGGCGAGGATCCGCAGGTACGCCACGGGCGCCCCGTCCTGCTCCAGCCAGAGGTGGCGGGTGCCCGGCTCGACGTCCCGACCGTCCAGTTCCGGGTACGGGCACTTCTGCTCGACCACGAAGACGTCGACCCGCAGCCGGATCAGGTCGTGCAGCGTACGGGCGTCGAGGTCGGCGAAGGGGGCGACATGGAGGGTGATCGGGGGATGCATCCCGCGATCGTATGTGCCCCAACCCTCGGTCTCACACCTGCCGCCGTCACCCGGCGCGATGCGCCGCTGGGTGTTAACAAGGGGCCCTTCCTCTACGGAAAGCGATAATAGGGGGCCCTTCCTTTCACGCGGGGCGGGCGCCGACGGTGTCCTTGATCGCGGCACCCTGGTCGCCCTCGACCGCCCGGGCGCAGTGGGCGCAGCAGAAGAAGCGGCCGGAGACCTCCACCCCGTGTCCGACGATCCGGACCTGGCAGTGCTCGCAGATCGGCGCCAGACTCTGGATCGCGCACTCGAACGAGTCGAAGGTGTGCGAGTCGCCGCTGACCGTCCGTACCTCGAACGACATCCAGTAGTCGTTGCCGCAGGTTTCGCAAGTTGCCATGACAAATCCCCCTGTTTCGGACACTGCTCCCAGCTTGCGGCCTCGTGCCCCCACGAGTTAGTCAAACGGGCAAAACAACTCAACGCGACCCCTGACCGATCTGCCGCGTTGAGCCGGGTGGGTGGGCCGGAGCGGCGACCGCGCAGGCGGGGTCGCGGGACACCACCGATGGCACGGAGTCGTTGACTGGAGGGCGAAATGATCAAACGGAACCGACTGTTCGGGAACCAGACCCGGGTGACCTTCTCGCTGCCGAAGGACGCGCCGACCGGCACGGTGAGCGTCGTCGGCTGCTTCAACGGGTGGGAGCCCGGCCGGCACGAACTGGTGCCGCGCCGGGACGGTCGGCGTACGGTGACGGTCCGGCTCGCTCCGGGCGAGTACCGGTTCCGCTACCTCGCCAGCGGCGGGGTCTGGCTCGACGACGAGCAGGCCGACCTGGTGGACCAGCAGGGTGGTCGGCTGCTGCTCTGAGCAGCGCGTACGTCGGGGCGGGTCACCGTCGTGGCGGCTGGGCGGGCCCCGGCCGGGGCCGCCGGTACGGCCGCCCCGGCGTGATCCGGACGGATCAGGGGAGAAACGGATCAGGGGCGGTCGGTCGGGTCCAGGCGCATGGAGACCGAGTTGATGCAGTAGCGGGCGTCGGTCGGGGTGAAGCCCTCACCGTCGAACCGGTGACCCAGGTGCGAGTCGCAGTTGGCGCAGCGCACCTCGACCCGGACCATGCCCAGCGAGCGGTCCTCGATGTAGCGGATCGCGCCCGGCAGGGCCTGGTCGAAGCTCGGCCAGCCGCAGTGCGAGTCGAACTTGGTGTCACTGGAGAAGAGTTCCGCGTCGCAGGCGCGGCAGCGATATGTCCCCGGAGTCTTGGTTTCGACGTATTCGCCGGTCCAGGCCCGCTCGGTGCCGGCCTGACGCAACACCCGGAACTCCTCGGGCGACAGGCGGACGCGCCACTCGTCCTCCGTACGCGGAAGCTCCTTCTTGTCAAGAGTCATGCCTCAACGGTACGGCGGCCGGGGCGCGGGTGATTACCAACTGCCCCGGGTGGTCGTTGACCGGGTATGCGGGCGGCCACCAGGCCGGGCGGGGAGCAGGACGGCAAGCATCAGTTGGTGGTGCTGGCCAGCTTCCGGCCGACCTGGCGCCAGGCGCTGCTGAACGGGCTCTGGGCCGGCGTGGTGGGCACGATCACCCTCACCAGCGCCGTGCTGACCGGACCGACGGTGCTGGCCGTACTGGTCGGTGGGACCTGGCAACTGCGCGCCCCGACCCAGGCGAGCTGGCTCGCCGTACTGGCGCCCCTGCCGCTCGGCCTGATCTACGGGGTCGCGATCCGGCGTCGGATCGGCGCCCGCCTCGACGAACTGGGTGTGCGCAGTGTGCCCCTCGGGCTGGACGGCTTCGCCCCCTGGCGTCTGGTGGTGGACATCCGGGCCGAGCGTCGACGGGGGCGCACCCTGGTCGCGGTCTACCTGCACAACGGCGCCACGCTGCGGTTGCGCGCCCCCTATGACGGGTGGCTCGGGCGGGACCCCAGGTTCGAGCGGAAGCTGTTCCTTATCTGCCACGTCTGGTCGACCCACCGGGACTGGCTGGTGCCGGGACTCGCCCCGGAGCCGCGTCCGGGCGAAGGATCGGTGCCGGACGGCCCGCCGGGGCCGTGAGCAGCCGCCTGTTGGCATATGGTCGCGGCATGGTTGGCAGCGCGAAGGCGGCGGCCGTCGAGGTCGAGGTGGCTGGACATCAGGTACGGCTGAGCAGCCCGGACCGGGTGATCTTCCCCGGGCGCGGCTTCACCAAGAAGGACGTGTTCGAGTACTACGTGGCCGTCGGTGACGGGATCATGCGGGCACTGCGGTCCCGTCCCACCACCCTGCAACGCTTCCCGGACGGCATCGAAGGCGAGATGTTCTTCCAGAAGCGGGTGCCGGCCCGGGGCGTACCGCCCTGGGTGGAGACCGCCCGGATCAAGTTCCCGAGCGGCCGTACCGCCGACGAGCTCTGTCCGGCGGACCTG
Organism: Micromonospora pisi; assembly: GCF_003633685.1. Lineage (NCBI taxonomy): Bacteria > Bacillati > Actinomycetota > Actinomycetes > Micromonosporales > Micromonosporaceae > Micromonospora > Micromonospora pisi. Next base: position 6,190,837 of record NZ_RBKT01000001.1, read on the forward strand.
GCCCATGTCGCCTGGGCCGCGCAGATGGGCACGGTGGTCTTCCATCCCTGGCCGGTCCGGGGCGCCGACGTGGACCGGCCGGACGAGATGCGGATCGACCTCGACCCGCAACCGGGCACCGACTTCGGCGACGCGGTGACGGTGGCGGGGGAGGTGCGCGCGCTCCTGGACGAACTGGGCGCGACGGGCTTGCCGAAGACCTCCGGCGGTCGGGGCGTGCACGTCTACCTCCGGATCGAGCCGCGCTGGACCTTCACCGAGGTACGCCGTGCGGTGATCGCGTTCGCCCGCGAGGTGGAACGACGCCGACCCGACCTGGCCACCACCGCCTGGTGGAAGGAACAGCGGGGCGAGAAGGTCTTCCTGGACTACAACCAGATGGCCCGGGACCGGACGATCGCCTGCGCGTACTCGCTGCGCGCCAACGCCCGGGCCACCGTCTCCACCCCGGTCACCTGGGACGAGTTGGCCGACGTCGAGCCGGACGACTTCGACCTCCGTACGGTGCCACCCCGGCTGGCGAAGATCGGCGACCCGTACGCCGTCCTGGACGAGACGCCGTGGGACATCACGCCCCTGCTGGAGTGGGCCGAACGCGACGACCGGGGCGGCTCGGGTGATCTCCCGTACCCGCCGGACCACCCGAAGATGCCGGGCGAACCGAAGCGGGTCCAGCCCAGCCGGGCCCGGCAGACCGACGGGAAATCCGAATAACGAGGCGCCCGGCAACCGGTTGCGGCTCAGCGAGATCACAAAATGTGCCATCCTGCCCGGTGGCACGAAACCGCAGGTCAGAGCACTCGTTGCGCTAAGTGACGGCGTTTACGGCAGGCGGTCGAGGGAGGCTGAACTCCTGCTGACCGGCCCGCACCGGGAAACCGGAAACCGGTGCGCGGTGCCCGCCGGCACGTCGGCCGGGCAGTGCGGCCCGGCGTGGCCGAACCCGTGCGGGTCGGCCGGGCGGGTCCTCGCCGTGTCGAGGAAATCATCGATCATCAGACCACGAACCGGCAGGTCGACCCCCTCGGGCGGGCGTTGCTCGCCGCCGCCGGCGGTTGCCACACCCTCACCCGCGGACCGGCCGGTACGTGTTCGGGAAGCGGTGCCTTCATGGCCACGCAGGCAGCATTCAACGCCGATCCCTGGGTACGCCGCGAGATCGTCACCGCAGAGCTGGACTGGCTCGGGGACGAACTGTGCCGGCGTACCGGACGACCCCGCGCCGCGGCGGGAACCAAGGGCGACTATCTGCACCTCAGGGGCGCGCACCGGTCGCAGGAGTTCATCGAGAAAAGTCCATTGTGCACAAACCGTACCTACACCAAGCAGACCGGTCTGACCGCCGACCAACTGCGGCACATCGCCGGTTTCGACTTCACGCCCGGCGACACCGAGAGCATGATCGCCCAGTCCAAGCGGCTGCTCACCGCGATGAAGGCCGGGCAGCTCGAGGAGGTCCGGGAGATCTACTGCAATGTCGACGGCGACAAGGTGGTGGACGGCTGGGACAACGTCCGCAACGTCGCGGCCACCTCGGACAGCTCACACCTCTGGCACTGGCACCTGAGCCTCGATCGGCGCCACTGCGCGGACCGGAAGCTGATGGAGCGGATCCTCGCGATCGCGCTCGGCGAACCCATAATCGAAGAGGAGACGGACATGATGACCCCGGCCCAGGACGGCGCGTTGTCGGTGGCCTGGCAGGCCACCGACGCGTTGCTCGACATGCAGGAGACCACCGACGGCGGGACCCGTGAGATGAAGTTCGTCCGCGAGTTCAACCAACTCCGCCGTGACGTCACCGCCCTACTGAAGCTACAGGCGGCCGAGGCGGCGAAGCCGACCCCGATCGACTACGACAAGCTGGCCGAGGCGCTGCTGCGGAAGGTGGCCGCCGCCTCGCGTTGATCCACCTCGCGGGCGTACGAGCGCGCCACGCGCCGGCACCGGCGCCGGCCGTGCGTACTCACGAGCAGCGGGGTCCGCCGGATCCGGCCCCGCGCGCCGCACGGGCCGTCGTGTATCCACGGCGGCGGTCCGTACGGCGTCCACCGGCGGCGGGCCGGGCCGTCCCGACGCACCCCGGTCCGGCCCGCCGCATCCGGCCCGCCGCACCCGGTCGTCGGTGCGGACCACGGCGTTGACCTGCTGAAACGCGACAGATACCGGATCGGCGGAGGACGACCGACCGTGCTACCACTTGAAGCCAGGGGGCAAATCATGAGTCTTACCGCCTACCGCACGGACCGGTACACACCGACCGCTCACCCCGAATCCGACCACGTCCTGACGGGCCGTCCTGAGCCCGGCACCCGGAGGAGCTGACGATGCGTCCTGTGCTGATCATCTCGGGACGGCATCCGTTCGAGGTGACCCTGCTCGCGGCGGCGGTCGTCTGCGGCGTGGGCCTGCTGCTGAGTGACGCCCGACCGCGCTCGGTGACCGTCGCGATGCCGTTGACCGTCCAAGCCACCTGGGAGATCGGACTGATCGTGGGCGGGGTGCTCGGCCTGGTCGGCGTCAGCTGGCGCGGCCAGCTCTCCACCGGACTGGGCCTGGAACTCGGTGCCATCGTGCTCTTCGGCACCACCACCGGGATGTACGCGATCGCACTGTTGGCCATCAGCGGCCGGTCCGGTCTGGCCGCCGGCACCTTCGTCGCCGCCGTCTCGGCCGCCTCCTACTGGCGGACGGTGCAGATAGTCCGCGACCTCCGCCGACTGGCGCGGGTGGGCACCACCTGCACGCTCGTCGACGTACCCCTGCTCGTAGAGAGAGAATCGCCGTGATCACCGCAGTATCCGCCCCGACCGGCCCGCCCTGGATCCAGATCCTGCTCTCGGTGGTGGGACTGCTCGGTGGCACCGGCGGGGTCACCGCGATCGCCACCGTCGCGCTGCAACGACGCAAGTTCCGGGCCGACGCCGCCGACGTACTCACCGACACGGCCCTCACCCTGGTCGATCCACTCAAGACCCGGGTGGCGGAGTTGGAGGCGGAGACCCAGCGGGCCCGCCGGCAGGCCGCGGCGGCGAGTCGCGAGATCCGTGAGCTGCGCTCCGCGGTCCAGGAGATGTCCGATCTCATCCGCCGGTGGCAACGGGCGATCTTCGCCAGCGATGCCACCATCGAGCGGCTCCGGGAGTACATCCTCGCCGGTGAGGCCGGCGGTGGTCCGGCTTCCCGGATCCCGTGACGTCGGCCGCTGGTGACGGCCAGCGGCCTATCCCCGCCGGAGCGGGAGCTTCATCCCCTCGTGGCTGGCCTGGAATCCCAGTCCGGAGTAGAAACGGTGAGCGGCCGTACGTCGCTTGTCGGTGGTCAACTGGACCAGGCCGCAGCCCCGCTCCCGGGCCTGCTCCACCGCCCAACCGATCATCGACCGCCCCAGGCCGGTGCCGCGTCGGTCGCTGCGTACGCGCACTCCTTCGATTTCGGCACGCTCGGCGCCGCCGCGGGTGAGCGAGGGGATGAAGGTGAGTTGCAGCGTGCCGACCACCTCGCCGTCCTGGTCGGCCACGATCAGCGCGTTGCGCGGATCGGCGTCGATCGCCTCGAACGCGGCCCAGTAGGCGGCGTCCACCTCCTCGCCCACGACCTCCCGCTCGGCGCCCAGGTCGTCATCGGCGAGCAGCGCCACGATCGCCGGCACGTCGCCGCGGCCCGCGGCCCGGTAAACGATCTCCGTCACGTGGCCAGCCTGGCACACCGTCCCGGCGCCGGAACCATCGGCCGGGCCGGCTAGAACCACCCCGGTCGCCGTGGTCACCGGCACCGGTCCGACGGTCCCCGGTCAGCGGGCCGGGCAGCGCAGGCCGGTCGGCGGCACGGTGAGATCGATCAGGTACGCGTCCACCGCCTCGGTGACGCAGCGGGTCTGCGGGTACGCCGTGTGCCCCTCGCCCTCCCAGGTCAGCACCGTGCCGACGCCGAGCATGTCGGCCAGCTTCGGCGTCTGCTCGTACGGTGTGGCCGGATCGCCGGTGGTGCCGACGACCAGGATCGGCGGTGCCCCGGTCGCCGCACCGGTCGGGTACGGGTCCCGCTGCCCCGGCCAGTACCGGCAGGTCAGCAGACCGGTGGCGAGCGCCGCCCCGAACAGCGGGTACTTCGCCCGCCACTGCGCCTGTAGCTCGCGGATCCGGGCCACGTCGGGCGTGCCCTCGTCGTCCGCGCAGTTGATGGTCAGGTTGGCGTCGAAGAGGTTCGAGTAGGTCCCGTCGGCGTCGCGCTCGGCGTACGAGTCGGCCAACTCGAACACCCCGGTCGGGTCACCGCCCTCGAGCCGGTCGATCGCCTTGGCCAGCTCCTCCCAGCCGGACTCGGTGTAGAGCGAGGAGATCACCGCGTACAGGACCCAGCCGCCGGTGGCGGTCCGGCCGTCGCGCCCGCGTACCGGGGAGACGTCGGCCTTCGCCAGCGCGTCGGTCACCGCCTTGCGGGCATCCGGTGCGACCGGGCAGCGGGACGGGGTCTGGGCACACCACCGGGTGAAGTTGGTGAACGCCAGCTCGAACCCCTTGGCCTGGCTCTCCGAGTCGGCGACGCTGTCCTGCTGCGGGTCCACCGCGCCGTCGAGCACCAGCGCCCGTACGTTGCGCGGGAAGAGCTGCGCGTAGGTCGCGCCGAGCAGGGTGCCGTACGAGTAGCCCAGGTAAGTGAGCTTCTCGTCGCCCACCGCCGCCCGGATCGCGTCCATGTCCCGAGCCGCCTGCTCGGTGGAGAACAGGCGCAGATCGTCGCCGTACTTGTCCGCGCACGCCTCGCCGATGCGCTGGTTGAGCGCGACCAGGCCGTCGAATCCGGCCTGGCTCTCCGGGTCCGGGTCGTAACCGAAGCTCGTGTCCAGGTTGGCGTCGGAGACGCACTCGACCGGGCTGGAGCGGGACACCCCGCGCGGGTCGAAGCCGACGATGTCGAACCGATCGGTGACGTCGTCGGGCAGCCCGCCGAAGGCCGGGCCGAAGGAGAGGTAGACGGCGGTGTCCACGCCCGAGCCGCCGGGGCCGCCGGGGTTGATCAGCAGCGACCCGATCCGGTCCCGTTGCCGGGTCGAGCGGGCCCGGATCAGGGCGATGTCGAAGGTGGCGCTGTTGCCGGGGGTGGCGCTGCTGCCGGTTCCGGGGGCGGCGGTGCCACCGGCGGCCAGCCAGTCCCGGGGTACGGCGATGGTGGCGCAGTCGTACCGCATCTCCGGCGCGGTCCGGCCGACCAGCTCACGCGCCGTCTCCGGGCAGGGTTTCCAGGCGGCGGCCGACCCGACCGGGCCGGACGCGGCACGCCCCGGCGCTCCGCCGTCGGTGCGCGGTGCGAAGACGGGCAGCGTGCAACCGCTCAGTACCAGTGTGGCGGCGACACAGCCGGCGAGTACGCGCCAGCGTCGGGCGAGCGTGCGGGTCACCAGAGACCTCCCGATCCATCGGTCGCCAGGCTACGCGTCGCTCACGCCCGCCCGGTCGCCGCCGCCGGGTCGCCACCGAGCACCTGGTCGACGTCGAAGCGGATCGGCCGTTCCAACTGTCCGTAGCCGCAGGAGCGGGGCTCCCGGTCCGGCCGCCAGCGGGCGAACTGGGCGGTGTGCCGGAACCGGTCGCCCTCCATCGCGTCGTAGCCGACCTCGGCCACCAGTTCGGGGCGCAGCGGTTCCCACTCCAAACTCTTGGTGCCGGTCCACCGGCTCGGTCCGCCGGGTAGTCGCTGGCCACTGGCCGGGTCGCCGTGCACCCACGGGTGGCCCTCCGGGTCGCCCCGGAAGGGGGCCAGTTCCTCCAACAGTTCCGCCCGTCGCGCGGCGGTGAACGAGGCGCAGACCCCCACGTGGTGCAGTACGCCCGCGTCGTCGTAGAGGCCGAGCAGGAGCGAGCCGACCACCGGCCCCGACTTGTGCCAGCGGAACCCGGCCACCACCACGTCCGCCGTACGGGCGTGCTTGATCTTGAACATCAGCCGCTTGCCCGGCTCGTACCTGATCTCGGCCGGCTTGGCGATCAGGCCGTCCAGCCCGGCGCCCTCGAAGATCTCGAACCAGCGTCCGGCCACGTCCGGGTCGGCGGTGCTCGGCGTGACGTGCACCGGCGGCTCGACCCCGGCCAGCGCCGCCTCCAGTCGGGACCGGCGGTCCGCGTACGGCAGCTCGACCAGGGCCTCGTCGCCGAGCGCGAGCAGGTCGAAGGCGACCAGGTCGGCCGGGGTCGTCTCGGCCAGCATCGCCACCCGGGACGCGGCCGGGTGAATCCGTTGGCTGAGCAGCTCGAAGTCGAGCCGGGGCGCGCCCTGGGGCCCGTCGCGCCGGATCACGATCAGCTCCCCGTCCACCGCGCAGCGCACCGGCAACTGCCGTCGGGCCTGCTCGACCACCTCGGGAAAGTAGCGGGTCAGCGTCTTACCGCCCCGGCTGGCCAACTCCACCTCGTCGCCGTCACGGAACACGATGCAGCGGAACCCGTCCCACTTCGGCTCGTAACTCATGCCGGTGGCGGTGGGTATCCGTGGCACGCTCTTGGCCAGCATCGGCTCGACCGGCGGATTGATCGGCAGCTCCACCCGCCCAGTCAACCAGAACCGGCCGGTGCTGGTGGCCCATCTCATCCGCCACACCGGCCCCGGCTGCCCCGTACGTCCCGACGGGTTCGGCGTTTGCGCAGGTCAGAGCTATCTTCGCCGGATGCGGGGGTGGGTTTGCGCCTGTTGTGGGCGCTGGCAGGTGAGTATCGAGCGGATCTCGGGCCGGTACCTGTACCGGCTGGTCCGCTACTACCCGACAGAGGTCGGCGGGGGCCGGAACGTGCTGGGCGAGGTGGGCACGGTCGACGCGCTCGAGCGGCTGCTGCGGGCCCGTACGCCGCTCACCCTGGCCGACCTCCGGGAGGCCGCCTGAATCGGCGCCGGTCCGGCCCGTCCCGCGCTCCGCTGTTACGCTTGCGATGATCTTGAATGGGTTGCGTCGGTGGTCCCGGCGTGGGCGGCGGGAGGGCGGCAAGGTGGACGCGCTGACGTACCCCGAGACCGGCGCCACCTTGACCGGCGAGCTTCCGCCGGGCTACCGCCACCTGCGGTACCGCACCCGGCTCGGTGCGGTGGACCTCGCCTCCGCCGGCGACGCGGTGCTCGACTGGCGGCTGCACCGGGCCGCCGGGATCCGGATCGAGGCGTCCGCGCCCCGCGCGGCCGAGGGGGTCACCGTGGTCTCCGGGCTCGGCGTCGGCCGGCTGCGGCTGCGCGCGCCGTGCCGGGTGGTCTGGGCGGTACGCGACGAGCACCGCGCCGGCTTCGGCTACGGCACCCTGCCCGGCCATCCCGCCCGGGGCGAGGAGGCGTTCCTGGTCGAGCGGGACGACCGGGGTGACGTCTGGTTCGGCGTCACCGCCTTCAGCCGTCCCGCCGGATGGCTGATGGGCTCGGCCGGCCCGTTCGCGGTCGCGTTCCAGCAGCTCTACGCCCGGCACCTCGGCCAGACCCTGCGCCGCCTCGCCGTCCCACAGCGCTAGCCCGCCCCGCCCCACCCGGCGCCGCCCCGCCGCCGCCCGCCCCGCCGCCGTCCCACCCCGCCAGGGCGTTAGGAAGGGGCCCTTCCTCTACCGAATCCGATAACAAGGGGCCCTTCCTTACCCCGCTAGAAGCGGGCGAAGGAGCGCAGCGGCATACGCGGGCCGAAGCGGGGAGCGTGGGCACCGGCGGCGGCCAGCAGGAGGCAGACCCGACCCCGGTGCCCCCGGAACGGCTCCAGCAGTTCGAGCATCCGGGCGTCGTCCCCGCGCGCCTGCCCGGCCAGCGCCCAGCTCACCATGTTCGGAATGTGATAGTCGCCGACGCTCACCGCGTCGGCGTCGCCGTAGCCGGTCCGGACCACCTCGGCGGCGGTCCACGGCCCGATCCCGACGATCGCGGTCAGCCGCCGGGTCGCCTCGTCCGAGTCGGCGCACCGCTCCAGCCGGTCGGCGACCGCCGCGGCCCGGCGCAGCGTCTCGGCCCGGCGCTGCTCGACCCCGAACGGGTGGAACACCCAGTACGGGGCGGCCGCCAGGGCGGCCGGTTCCGGTGGGGTCCAGAGCGCGGACACCGGTCCCGGGGCAGGGGTGCCGAAGTGCCGGACGGTGGCCGCGTAGCCCCGGAACGCCTCCGTGCCGGTGACCTTCTGTTCCATGATCGTCCGGAGCAGCCGGGGAAAGACCTGCCCGGTACGGGGGATCCGCAGTCCCCGGTGGGCGTGGGCCAGTTCGGCCACCAGCGGGTGGGCGGCGGCCAGCGCCGCGAATCCGGTCAGGTCGTCACGGAGTCCGGCGATCGAGTCGGCCCGGTCGAGCACCCACCCGGCACCGGGGCCGTACCCGGTGGCCAGCAACTCCCCGCCGGTACGCCGCAGCGCGAGCGTCGCCGGCCCGTCCGGCGTACGGGTGGCCCACCAGAACGAGCCGTCGACAAAGCGGGCACACGGGTCGTGGTTGCCCATGGCGAGCAGTCCGACCGAGGCGGCCAGGTGATAGCCGTCGGGCGGGCGGAGGGTCCGCGTCGCCGCTGCTGCCGTTTCGGTCACCCGGACACTGTGCCACGCGCCGTCGGGTCCGCCCAGGTCCGGGGCGACCCCGTGACCTGCGCGAAGACCGGAAACGGGAAGGCACCGGGACGCCCGTGCGCGTCCCGGTGCCGGTCTTGCCCGGAGCAGGTCAGCTGACCTGGCAGTGGTGAGCCGTCCTTCCTTGTCCGTCCGCTCGGTCGCGGGTCAGCCGTGGGGATTGGTGGGGGACCTGATGACACACCGGTCGTGGAGGGGTGACTGACGGCGTGCCCACCTGCTCCGGGAAGTCGTTCCCGTCCGTCGGGGTCGGCTACCGGGTGACGGTCAGCCGGATCACGTCGAAGGCGGGGATCTGGTTGGCCCGCTGCATCATCGGCACCCGGTGCGAACCGTCGCCGGCCCACGAGGCGCACTGCGCCTCACCGGCGGCCGGCAGACCGGGCACGGTCACCGTGACCTCGTCGGCCTGGGCGCCGCCCTTGCCGTCCTCGGTCGCCACGAAGAACGCGGGCACCGGCGCCGGGTCGGGCGCGCTCCGGTCACTGGTGAGCATCCGGCAGGCGGTGTGGAAGTGGCCACGGACCAGCCCGTCCTCGGTCAGGAACGAGCTCTCCTTGTAGTAGCCGCCCTGACCGGCCGCGAGGAACCGGTCCCGGACCAGGTTGCGGGTGCTCACCCGGATCGTGAACGACTGGTTGATCCGGACCCGGCGCGGCGCCTGGGTGATCAGCAGCGACGGGTTGTCCTCGGCGGTGCCGACCTCGCCGAACTCGGTGCTGACGCAGCGGTCGCCGTTCTGGAAACCGTCGTGCGGCTGCTTCTGGCTCTGCTCGCAGCTGTTGCCGAGGATCTCCAGCGGGGCGCCCGGGTTGGCCGGGTTGCCGACCGGGGGAGCACTGCTCGACGTACCGGGGCGGGGGGTGCAGTTTCGACCCCGGTTGCGGTCCTGCTGCCGGTTCTGCGAGCCGGCGATCAGCGGCTCCTGCCCGTCGCCTGGGTGCTGGATGGAGCCGTGGTCGTGGTACGCCGCCGCGGTGTTGGACGGGTTCGGCACCCCGCCGGTCGGGGCCGGGCTGCCGGGGTTGAGGGTGGCCGCCGGTGCGCTCGCCCCGGGGGACGTGGTCGCCCCGGCCGGTGGTGTCGTGGGCCGGGCGGGGGTGGTCGCCGGCGGGCAGAAGTTGTTACGGGAGCGCCAGCCGAGCGTGCCCGCGGAGGAGACCTGGGTGACCGCGACGATGCCGCCGAAGACGACCAACGTGGAGAGTACGGCGATCAGCCGGGTGCGGCGGGGCGGCCGGTTCGACCGGCGTTGCCGGGAGCTGCGGGCGGGGGTGTCGTTCACGTGGAGCACCTCTTCCTTCGAGGGTTGATCAGCGGGGGCGGATCAGGCGGACCATGCTGTAGGCACCGGCGATCAGCGCGGCCAGCAGCACGAGCCAGACGACGGTCGGGTTGACGCCGCCGGTGGCGGCGCGGGTGTCGACTCCACTGAGGAGCGAGCCGGTGCCGCCGACGACGGCCGCTGCCGCGGCGGCCGGGGCGGGGGCGGGGGGCAGCGGAAGCCGTTCGTAGTCGACCAGCCCGGTGCTCTCCAAGAGCGTGATGTGGGTGAGGACGAACGCGTTGGCCTGTGCGGCGAGTTCGCGGACCACCTCGTTACGGGTGCCGGCGCGAACGGCGCCGATCGCCGGGAAGATCTTGCCGTGGGCCGCTCGCAGCCGCTCCACGAAGACCAGGTCGAACTGGGGGCCGGTGGCGCGTTGCATCTCCGCCAGCCAACCCTTCTGTTCGGGGGTCGGTTCGGTGGGCAGGGCCACGCCGAGCTTGGCGGCGGCCTTGTTCACCAGGTCGTCCAGGGTCATGTGCTGCGGGCCGATCTTGCCGCCGACCTCACGGACCTTGGTGGACGCGCCCTTGGCGACAGCCATGTCGCTGGCCGGCATCTCCCAGAGCCCGGCCAGCTTGACCTTGACCAGCAGGTCCCGGTCGGCCGGTCCGACCGGCCCGGCGGCGGACGCCTTGGCGGGCATCTCCGCGAGCGGATTCGGCACGTCGCCACTGACCGGGCTGCCCGACGGGTGCGCGGCCACCGGCCCGTACGCCGGTGCCGGTGGCACCGCGCGTGCTGGCTGGTACGCCGGCATCGGCTGGGCCGCCCGTACCGGGCGGGCCTGCGTCGGCTGGCCGCCGAGCGAAGCGGCCGAGGCCGCCACCGGGGCGCCGAGCACGCCGCCGAGCAGCGCACCCGCAATTCCGGTGATCAGCGCCAACGGCCACTTCGACCCGCTCAGCGAACGTGGCAGTGCGGTCGACATGGGCTCACCTCCCCCTGACAATCAACAAATCTTCGACTGCCCGGAAACCGTACGGATCGTATTGTCCAACCGTCAATCCGGGGTCAACAAGATAGGGAATTCTTAGGTCTTACTTAACAGGAACTTATGTTGGCGAAGGTCAACCGCAGGCATCGGCCGTTCGGCTGATGGGTACGGTTCCATGCCCAGGCCACAAGGATGGTCAGGGTCGCCTTGACTTTTGCGCCCGGGCTACCATACTGGCTGGTAGCCCAGAATCATATAGACACCAGGCGTTGGGTTGGTTTCCCCTCTGTAACTCTCAGCCGGTGCCACCTGGAATAGGAGGACCGCAGGCGTGCGCAGTGCGCAGGAAAGCGTGCATCTCATCGCCGCGACCGTGGGATTTATTTCATTCTTCCTGCTCTGGCTCGCGGTGCTGTCCGGCCTGGTCCTGCGCAACGGCTGGGCACTCACCCGGATACGGCACTCGACCACTCACGCCACGCACTCCACGATCGCCCTGCTCGGGCTCTGTCTCGGGCTCGTGCACGGCTTTGCCCAGCTCGCCTCGCCCGGTGGCCCGGTCCGGCTGGTCGACCAGTTCGTCCCCTTCCTCAACCCGACCGACCCGATCGGCATCGGGGTCGGGACGGTGGCGCTGGAACTGATGGTGGCCACCACGCTCTCCGTACTGATCCAGAGGCGGTTGGGATACGCCCGGTGGCGGGCGCTGCACGCGTTGACGTACGTCGCGTTCATGCTGCTCGTCGCACACGTGCTGATCTCCGGATCGGATGTCGGGCCGCCCGTCGTCTGGGGCAGCGTACTGGTGGCCTGGCTCTCCACTGTGGCGGTGTGGATCACGACCACTCCGTGGATCAGCGACCTCCGCCGTGACCTCGGCGACCGGTTCGCCTCCCGTCGGCGTGGGCAGGAGATCGCCGTCAACGTGGACGCGAACCGGTGCGCCCGGTTCGGCTTCTGTGAACACGAGGCACCCGACGTCTTCACCCTGCGCGGCGACGGACGGCTGGCGTACAAGGCCATGGTGCCGGCCGACCAGACCAACGCGGTGCTCCGTGCCGTCGAGGTCTGCCCGGCGCGGGCGATTACCCTCAACCGGGTGCCGACCACCGTGCTCACCCCGCTTCCGGTCGAGCGGGATTCCGATGCGGACGCCGACACCGGGACCGACCGGTCCACCCGTCCCGGACGCCGCCCCCGGCCCCGCCCGGGCCCCCGGTCCGTCTCCTCGGCCAGCGGCACGGGGGTGCACCGCCGCGACGGTGCGTCGTGAGGCGGCGGCGTGGACCACGCTCGGCGTACGACCGGGTGGTGGTGGTCGGCGCCGGTCGGGCCGGAGTGGCCGCCGCCGAGGAGCTGCGCCGGGCCGGTTTCCGTGGCGAGGTACGGGTGCTCGGCGACGAACCGAGTGCTCCGTACGACCGACCGGCCTGCTCGAAGGGGCTGCTCACCGGACACCGGCGCCCCAGCGACGTACGTATGCCGGTGCTCGACGGCGCCGAGATCGACTGGCACCTCGGCCGGCGTGCGGTGCACCTCGACCCGGACGCCCGGATCGTCACCACCGACACCGGTGAACGCTTCGGTTACGACGGGCTGGTGATCGCCACCGGTGCGCGAACCGCGTTGCCGCGCGACTGGCCGGTGGGCGAACCGGGGCTGCACACCCTGCGCACGCTCGCCGACGCCTGGGCCCTGCGCGGTGCCCTGCGCGACGCCCAACGGGTGGTGGTGATCGGCGCCGGGCTCACCGGCTGCGAGGTCGCGTCCGCCGTGCGCACCCTGGCCCGCGACTGCGTACTGGTCGACTCGTCGCCGTACGTCCTCGGCCGCGCCGTCGGCGAGACGGTCGGCCGGCTGGTCACCAGGGAGGTGGCCCGCGACGGGGTGCAGTTGCGGCTCGGCCGCCGGGTCACCGGCCTGAACCGGCGTCGCCGGGGCTGGCTGGTGGAGCTGGACGACGGGGACGAACTCCTCGCCGACCTGGTCGTGACCACCACCGGCGAACGACCCGACGTCGACTGGCTCGACGGCACCGGGATCGACATCAGCGACGGGGTGCGCTGCGACGAGAGCCTGCGGGTGCTCGGCGTCGAGGGCGTGGTCGCCGCCGGCACCGTCGCCCGCTGGCCGAACCTCCGTTACTCCGCCCGGCCGCGCCGGTGTGCACAGTGGATCGCCGCACTGCAACAGGGTCGGGCCGCCGCGCACACCCTGCTCGCCGGTGACCGCGAGGTGCCGCCGGTGACCGTGGTGCCGAGGTTCTGGTCCGATCAGTACGGGCTGCGCATCCAGGTCTGCGGCGAGCTTCCGGAGCACGCCGAGGTGATGGTCACCGAGCTGCGACCCGGTCGCCGGGACGTGGCCCGGGCCGGTGTGCTGGTCGGCTACCACGACGACGGTCGACTCGTCGGTCTGGTCGCGGTCAACGCGCCGCACGCCTTCACCTCCATCACCCGGTCCATGCTCGCCACCACCACGGTCACCGTGCCGGCCCCAGCTGCCGCGCCGGTCACCGCGACCGCCGCAGTACCGGCTGCCGCGCCGGCCGCCCGCCGGCTCGCCGAGGCCAGCTGACCCGGGAACGTCCCCGGCGCCGGCTGGCCGCGCCCGAACGGCAACGGCCAGCCGACGCGTCGGGGGCCACCGGTCAGTACGAGTACGCGTCGCCGCCGGTGTTCTCCGCGGCACCGTCCTCGCCCTCGACCGGCGGCGGGGGAACCGCCTTCGGGGTGCCCTCGGGCAGGCAGCTCAGGTTCTTCTTGCCGTCGGGGGCGACGACGAACCAGGTACCGCCGACGCCCTGGCCCTTCCACTGGCCCGGCTTCAGGTCGCCGACGTAGCGGTAGAGCGGCCAGCCGCCGAGGGTCAGCTGACGGGTGCCGTCCTCCCGGGTCACCTCGCCGACCTTCTCCTGGTCGACCCCGGTCAGTTCGGTGTTGCCGTCGGTCACCGCCGGCGGCCAGACCCGGGCGCAGTCACCATTGCAGTTCGTGGTCGGCGGATTCGCGGAGTCCTTGTCGAACCGGTAGAGGATCCAGCCCTTCTGGTCGGTTACCACCGAGCCCATCTTGGCGACCTTCTTGGCGATCAACTGCGTGGTGAGAGGAACATTCGCCGGGGGCTTGGCCGGGGACGCGGAGGCCTCGGGAGTTGCCGAGGCCGCAGCCGCCACCTCGGCATTCGCCACCGGCTCGGTGTCGGCGGCCTGGGTTCCGTCGTACCCGGCCGGAGCGCAAGCCGTCAGGGCGGCGATCGCGGTCATTGCGGCCAGCGTGCTCGCAACGGTGACGGTTCGCTTCATCAGTGCCACGTGTCCTCCTCAGCTTGGCAGGTCACCCGGAAGTACGGGCACCCGTGCCGAGCGGATGAGTGATTCACGGTGGACAATTTCACAGCAGGCCGTTGAACTGTCGGACGCGATTTCCCGTACGCGGGCGCGCGGCGGGGCGCGGGCCACCACGCCGGTGCGGGGGTGACGGGGGAGGGCCGGGATCGGTAGCGTCCGTGCATGCTCAACCTCACCCGTGACGATCTGCTGGCCGGCTTCACCGCCGCTCAGCCGTACACCATCGAAGCCGCCGCCGCCGCTCCCAGCTCGCCCGGCGTGCACGTGGTCGTCGACGGTGCCGCGGTCGTCTACGTCGGCTGGACCGGCAACCTGCGGCGCCGGCTCCGGCAGCACCTCACCGGCAGCCGCGGCTCGTCGCCACTGCACGACCAGGTCGGCCAGATCCTCGACACCCCGGGCAGCGCGGCGCCGGCCGCCGACATCGCCGAATGGCTGGGCCGCTGCACGGTCCGCTGGCAGGAGACCGAGAACCCGGAGGGTGCGAAGGACGCGCTGGTCGTGGCGTTGCACCCGTGCTTCAACCGGCAGGTGCCCCGGCAGCGCAGGGCACCCGCCGGTCGGGCCTGACAGCTACCAGGGCAGTACGCCGTACGAGCCGTCCGTCAGGTAACCCCACAACAGTCCGCTCGGCCCGTCCCCGGGCAGGGTGGCCAGGTGCACACTGACCTCGGCCCCCTGATCCGGGGTACGGAACCCGCCGTGGTGGTTCAGGTCGGTCGCGCAGTAGCCGGGATTCGCCGCGTTCACCTTGATCACCGTGTCCCGCAGCTCCTTGGCGTACATGGCGGTGACCATGTTGAGCGCCGTCTTCGACGACGGGTACGGCACCGAGGCGAACGGGAACAGCGGGTTCGTCGGGTCGGTCATGGTGCCGATCGAACCGACCTCGCTGGAGACGTTCACGATCCGGGCGCCCGGCGCGGCCAGCAGCAGCGGCAGCAGTGCGTTGGTGACCGCGACGACCCCGAAGACGTTCGTCTCGTACACCGTCCGCAGGGTCGCCAACCGGGTCTCGCTCGGCTGTCCGGTTCCGTCGCCGAGCGCGATCCCCGCGTTGTTCACCAGCACGTCGAGCTGGCCGTACCGGTCGTCGATCCACTTCGCGGCGCTGGCCACGGACTCTTCGTCGGTGACGTCCAGGGTCACGGCGTGCGCGTCGGTGCCGGCGTCGCGCAGTGCCCGTTCCGCCTCCCGGCCCCGCTCCGGGTCGCGGGCGCCGACCAGCACGGTGAAGCCGCGCCCGCCGAGCTGCCGGGCGGTGGCGAATCCGATTCCCTTGTTCGCCCCGGTGATCAGGGCGGTCATGTTCGTGGTCATGGAGCGAGACTGCCGACCGGCGGGGGTCGGCGGGAGAGACCGGCGGAGGCTGGTACCGCCGGTACCACCCATCCCGCCACCGGTTGAGGCACCCTTGGGTGATGGGCGGGGTGGACGCGGGGGCCGGACTGCGGCGCGACGAACTGGCGGCGTTTCTGCGTAGCCGGAGGGCCCGGCTGCGCCCGCTGGACGTCGGGCTGCCCGACGGCATCCGACGCCGGACGCCGGGGCTGCGCCGGCAGGAGGTGGCCCAGCTCGCCGGCATGTCGATCGACTACTACATCCGGCTGGAGCAGCGCCGCGGCCCGCACCCGTCCCGGCAGGTGCTGATGGCGCTGGCGCGCGCGCTGATGCTGAACCGGGACGAGCGTGCGTACCTGTTCCAGATCGCGGGCGAGAGCGCGCCCGCGACGACGGGCCCGAGCCGCGAGGTGGCTCCCGGCGTACGGCACCTGATCGACGCGATGACCGAGACACCGGCGTACGTCGTCGACGCCAAGTACGACGTGCTCGCCTGGAACCGGTTGGCGGTCCACTTCGTCGGCGACCTCGCCACTGTGCCGACCACGGACCGGAACATGATCCGCTGGATGTTCCGCCGGCCCGACTCGGACCGGCACTGGGACGACCCCGACATGCTGCGGTTCGTACGCAGCTCGATCGCGGACCTGCGCGCCGCGTACGGGCGCTACCCGGGGGACCGGAGCATCGAGGGGCTGGTCACCGAGCTTCTCGGCACCTCGCCCCGGTTCGCTCGGTTCTGGGCCGACCACGAGGTGGAGGTCCGCCGACGGATCATGAAGCGGGTGCCGCACCCCGAGTTCGGGCCACTCGAGTTCGAGTGCCAGATGTTGCACGTCGCCGACGCCGACCAGCGGATCATCGTCTACGTGCCGGAGCCGGGCTCGCCCACCCAGGCGGTGTTCCGCCGGCTCGTCGACCGGGTCGGGCAGTCCCCCGGAGCCTGAGGCCCCGGGGGCCGGCGTCTACAGGGGAACGGTCACCAGCGCCGTCGGCGTTCCCTTCGCGTCGACCGCCTGCACCTGCATCCGGTCGATGTCGGTCCGCTGCGCCGACGTGGTGCTCTGCAACAGCAACGGCTCCGGGTGGGCCGGGGTGCCGTAACCCTCCGGCGGCACGGTCCAGCTCGACAGCACCTCGGGATCGCCGTTCTTGCGCAGCACCACCAGCCGGCAGGTACGCGGACCGGTGAGGTTGCTCAGCGCGAACGACACCTGGGTGCCGAACGGCCGGGCGTCCAGCAGCAGATCCGCCTTCACACCGGTGTCCTTGTCCGTCACGGTCAACTTCTCCGCGTCGGCCATCTCCGGGCCGCCGAACCCACCACCGGTGAACGACGGGGTCGGCAGCGCGCTGTTGGTGCCGGTGTTGTTCGTGCCGCCGACCCAGCTCGCCCCGGCGACCAGGGCCAGGCCGCTCAGCAGCGCCACCACGACCACGCCCGCGGCCAGGCTGAGGACCCGCTGCTTGCGGGCCCGGCGCCGGTCGAGGCTGACCACGTTCAGTGCCCGGGTGACGAGCTGGTCGTTGGCGGTGGACCGCTCCATCACCGCGAGGTCGTCACCGTCCACCTCGGCGAGCAGGTCGACCACCGGCAGCATCGATTCCAGTTCGCCGGCGCAGGCCCAGCAGTCGGCCAGGTGCTCCTCGAACCGGACGGTGTCCTCCTCGTCGAGCACGCCCAGGGCGTACGAGGCGACGTCGAAGTGGTCGGACCGGCTCATTCGGTCACCCCCCGCTGTTGCAGCGCGGTCCGCAGGGCGCGTAGCGCGTAGTAGACCCGGGACTTGGCGGTGCCCAGGGGCAGCCCCAACTCCTCGGCGGCTTCCGGCACCGTACGGCCCCGGAAATAGGTCGCGACCAGGATTTCCCGATGCGAGTCGCTCAGTGTGCGGAGTGCGTCGGTAACCGTCATCAGGCGAAGCACCCGTTCGGTTTCGTCAGCTTCGGAGAATGTTTCCAGATCACGGTCGTACGTTTCCGCTGGCCGGGCCTGACCGCTGCGATGTTCGTCGATGACGATTCGCCGGGCGACGGTTACCAACCAGGGCCGCAGGGACGTCTGTCCCTGGGCACCGAGCCGGTGCGCGTTGCGCCAGGCACGCAGCAGCGTCTCCTGTACGACGTCCTCGGCGCGTTGCCGGTCCCCGCCGGTGAGGCGGAGCACGAACATCAGCAAAGGGCCCGCATGCTGCTCGTACAGGAGCCGAACCAAATCGTCCGAACGGTTGGCCTCGGCTGATCCGGATTGGTGGCGGCCGGTAGCCGATCGTGGCGTCACGCGCCCATCATTGCCGGCCGCGTTTCGGACGTCGATACCGCCCCCGGCATCAATTTCTCTTCGCGGTCGGGGTACGCGCACCCAGTCCGCCCGGACCAGGTCGGCAGGCCGCTCTTCGGTCACCGTACGCATTCACCCCTCCGCTTCCCGTCATCAGCCACCGAGGGGTACGGATTCCGGCCGGCAACGGATCAAACGAATTCCCGCAGATCCCTTTCGAGCCGGATTCGGCTGCTCGGGACCCGGGTCAGGCGGACCTCAGCTGGTACGGATCACCCGGCGACGCCGAAGGTGCCGGCCGGGGGCGGGGCGGAGGCGGTCGCGGTCGCGTCCACCACCACCTTGGCCCCGCCGGCGAAGCGGTCGAGTTCGTCGTCGGCCAGGACCCGGCCCGGAAACCAGTCCCCGGCCGCGCGACGGGTCAGTTCGGCCACCGGCGGGGCGACCCGGCCCGCGACCAGCACCAGGTTGCCGTACCGCCGGCCGCGCAGCACCGCCGCGTCGGCGACCAGGCAGGCCATCGGCAGCACCGAGCCGACGGTGGCGACCTGCGCCCGTACGTGCCGCAGCGGCGGCCCGTCGGCGATGTTGACCAGATAGGTGCCGGCCGGCCGGAGCACCCGGGCCACCGCACCGGCGAACTCCACCGAGGTCAGCCGGGCGGGGGTCCGGGCACCGGCGAAAACGTCCGCGATCACCAGGTCGTAGGAGTCGTCCGGGGAGGATTCCAGGGCCTGCCGGGCGTCCGCCACCCGTACCTTCAGGCGGGCCTGCGGTGGCCAGGGCAGCTCCCGCCGGACCAGTTCGACCAGGGCGGCGTCGACCTCGACCACCCGCTGGGTGGAGCCGGGCCGGGTCTGGGCGACGTACCGGGGCAGGGTCAGCGCGCCGCCGCCGAGGTGCAGCACCCGCAGCGGCTGCCCGGCCGGGGCGATCAGGTCGATCGCGGCGGCCATCCGACGGATGTACTCGAACTCGAGATGGGTCGGGTCGTCCAGGTCGACGTGCGACTGCGGTGCGCCGTCCAGGTTGAGCGTGAACGCGCGCGGCCGGTCGGGATCGGGCACCAGTTCGGCGAGGCCGGTGTCGACCCGTACGCCAAGTCGATCCGGACCTCGTTTACGTGCCATACCGCCCAGTATCACCGGTCAGCCCGGCGCCGGGCCGCCGACCATGGTCAGGATCACCGGTCAGCGGGACGCCCGTCCGGCGGCCACGGTCAGCGTCCGGTGCAGCAGCCGGGCGTCGCCGAGCAGCGCCCGTAGCCGCCGTTCCAGGCCGGCGATCGGGATCAGGTTCTGTGGTGCGCGCGGGTCCTTGTACGGCGACGAGGCGAACCGGGGCAGGGTCACCAGGGACCGGTCGGCGAGACCGATCGCCTCCGACGGATCGAGTTCGGCGGAGCACTCGACCCGGACCACACCGGCCCACGGGGCGCCGGCGGTGCCCGGCAGTCGCAGGTACCAGGAGTAGCCGCCCCAGGCGGTGCCGAGCTTGAACACCGGTGACCGTTCGCCGGGCGCCAGCCCGGTCACCACGGCGGTGAGCCGGGCGTCGAGATACTGGCTGTGCTGGGTCTTGATGTAGCCGATCGCGCGCGGCAACTGGCGCCGGTTACGCAGCGGGCCGTCAACCACCAGCAGGTCGTCGTCGCTGCGGGCGGCGCCGGAAACCTCGACCTCCAGCGCGGTCAGCGGACCCTGTACGGCGGCCGGCAGCTTGCTCAGCTCACCGGTGCCGCCGACCCGGTGCAGGGAGTAGCGGACCTGCCCGGCGAGCACGTCCCCGGCCGACGGGCTGGCGGTGAAGAGCCCCCGGGCGACCCGGGCACCGGCCAGTTCGGCCGCCCCGCGTCGCAGGTCGCAGCGGACCACCCCGGCGGCGTACGAGGCGGCGATGCCGGGGTACGAGCCGCCGTCGTGCTCCCGGGTCCAGACGCTGGCGTCGATCCGGCGTACCCCGTCGACGAGCAGCACCACGTCCGGTGGGCGCAGCCCGTCCGGCGCGGCGACCGCCCGCCACTGGTCGGCCGGCATCTCGACGCTCGGGTCGACCTGGGCGCTGCTCGGTGTCGCCGGCCCGCCGGCCGCCTCGAACGAGGCGCCGTACGAGGGGTCCCAGCCGTCGACGTAGAGCCGGGGACGGGGCGCGTCGGGGCCGGTCATCCGACCCGCTCCACCCTGGCCGTACGGGCGTCCTTGCGGATCTCGTACCGGACCGGCACCCGTTCCGCCAGGGCCGGTACGTGGGTCACCACGCCGACCATCCTGTCCCCTCGGGCGGCGAGTGTCTCCAGGGTCGCCGCGACGGTGTCCAGTGTGGCCACGTCCAGGGTGCCGAAGCCCTCGTCGAGCAGGATCGACTCCAGGCTGGCGGTGGTGGTGGAGAGGCCGGCGAGCTGCTCGGAGAGGGCGAGCGCCAGGGCCAGGGACGCCTGGAAGGTCTCCCCGCCGGAAAGCGTGCGTACGCCCCGGCGCAGCCCCGCGTCGTGCTGGTCGATGACGGAGAACTCGCCCTTGTCGTGGGTGAGTTCGTACTGCCCGCCGGTGAGTTCGCGCAGGATCCGGGAGGCCCCGTCGACCAGCAGGTCGAGCGCTTCGGCGAGGAGCCAGCGTTCGAAGTTGTTGGCCCGTAGGTGCCCGGCGAGGGACCGGGCGGTCCGGGCGGCGTTCTCGTGCTCGACCCGCTTCGCGGTGAGCTCCTCGGCCTGCTCGCGCCGCTCGGTGAGGCGCCGTACCTCCGCCTCGGCCGCCACCACCGCGACCGCCGCGGCGGCGACCGGGTCGGGTTCGGATCCGCCCGCCCGGCCGGTGAAGCCGTTCACCCCGGCGTCGGCGAAGAGCGCGTTGATGCCGGCGGCGACGGTCTCGGTGGCGGCACGCGCCCCGGTGACCGAGGCTGCGGCGTCGACCCGGTCGGCCCGGCGTCGGTCCGTCTCCCGGGCGGACCACTCCCGCAGGGCGGCCCAGGCGGCGGAGAGGTCGTCCCGGTCGGCGGCGGGTGGGCCGAGGCGGGCGATCCGGTCGCGGGCGGTGTCGAAGTCCCGGCCGGCGAGCCGGACCCGTTCCTCGGCCGTCTCGACCGCCACGCGGGCCCGCCGGGACGCCTCCCGGGCGGTGCGCACCGCTGTGCCGGCCTGGTCGAGCTGCCCGCGCAACCGGTCCAGGGCGGCGAGTTCGCGGCGCAGCGCGGTCGGGCCGGGCGAGTCCACGAGCCGGCCGTCGAGTTCGGCCAGGGCGGCGGCGAGCTGGTCGTGGCGGGCCCGCGCCCGGTCCAGGTCACGCTCCAGCGCGCGGGCAGCCCGGTCCCGTTCGGCGAGGAGTTTCGTGGCGGCGTCGGCGGCGGTCCGGGCGGCGTGCCCGGCGGCCTCGGCGGCGGTCACCGCCGAACCGGCCGGCACCGCCGGCACCACGTGCACCTCCTGCTCGCAGACCGGGCACGGGGCCCCGGCGGTGAGGTGACCTCGCAACGCGGCAGCCCGGTCGGCGGTCTGCGCCTCCTGGTACGCCCGGCGGGCCGCCTCCAACTCGGTGTCGGCCCGCGCGGCGGCGGCCCGTACCTGGTCGAGTGCGGCCACCGCCCGGGCGTGCTCGGCCTCGGCGGTGGCCAGCCCGGCGCCGAGTGACTCCGCCTCGGCGGCAACCCGGTCCCGTTCGGTGTGTGCCTGGAGCAGCAGCCGCAGGGTGGTGGCGTCCCCGGCGGCGGCGAGCTCGCCACGTACCTTCTCCTCGGCCTCCTCGGCGAGGGTGACCGCCGACGCGGTCTCGGCGGCGGCGGCGCGCGCGTCGGCCACCGCCCGGGTGACGGCGGCGACGTCGGCCGGCGGGTGGATCCGGTCGAGTTCGGCGAGTTCTTCGTCGAGGGCGGTGAGCCGCGCGGCTGCGGCGTCCGCCGCCGCGCGGGCCCGGTGCAGCTCGGGTACGGCGGCCCGGACGTCCGCGTCGAGCCGGCGCATCGCGTCGAGGTGTGCGGTGGCGGCGGCGAGGGTCTGCTCGTCGGCGTCGGTGAGCCCGTGCAGCACCTGGTCGACGGCGGCGAGTCGCGCCTCGGCCCCCACCGCCCGTGCCGTCGCCGCCTGCTGAACCTTCTGGTAGACGCCGAGGCCGAGCAGGTTGACCAGGATCTCCTGCCGGGCGGCCGGTTTGGCGTGCAGGAAGTCGGCGAACTGCCCCTGCGGCAGCACCACGCAACTGGTGAACTGCTCGTACGGCAGGCCGACCGCGGTCAGCACCGCCGCCTCCATCTCGGCCGGGGTGCCGGCGATCACCTCGCCGAGATCCTCCGGGCTCATCCCGGTGTCGAGTTTGGTCACGTCGAAGCCGTCGGGCATCAGTTGCAGCCCGGCGTTGCCGGTCTTCACGTTGCCCCGGCTGTCCCGCCGGACCACCCGGGTCGCCACGTAGCGGGAGCCGGCGGAGTCGAAGACCAGCCGGACCCGGGCCTCGACGGCGGACGGGGCGAGCGCGTTGGCGATGCCCCGGGTGCCGCCCCAGCGGGGCACGGTGCCGTAGAGGACGAAGCAGATCGCGTCGAGCACGGTCGACTTGCCCGAACCGGTCGGTCCGACCAGGGCGAAGAAGTCGGCGTCGGTGAAGTCGATGGTGGTGGGTTCACGGAAGACGGTGAAACCCGCCAGGTCGAGCCGGAGCGGACGCACTACCCGCCCACCTCCTCGTACAGCTCGTCGAACAGGTCGCGTACGTCGTCGGCTTCCGGTTCCCGGCTCTCCAGGTAGTCGCCGAAGAGCTCCCGCGGGGAGCGGCCGGCCCGGGGCGCCGCCCGGGTACGGGACGCGGCGGCGAGCAGCTCCGGGTCGACCCGTACCTCCAGGGCGCGGGGGAGCAGCGCCTGCACCTCCTCGCGCAGTCCGGCCCGGGGCGTCTCCCGTACGTACACCCGCAGCCAGCCCTCCGGTGGCGCCAGTTCGGCCAGCTCGGCCAGGGTGCCGCGGACGGTACGCAGCGGAGCGGCGGCGGTGATCGGCACCTGACGTACCTTGGCTGCGGTGCTGGTGGTCACCTCGACGATGGTGACCGAGGGGTGGTTCTCCTCCTCGCCGAAGTCGATCGCCAGCGGGCTGCCGCTGTAGCGGATCGGCGCCGGGCCGGGCACCTGCTGGGACCGGTGCAGGTGGCCGAGGGCGACGTAGTGGGCGTTGGTCGGGAAGACCGTCGCGGGCACCGCGTAGCCGAGTACGGTCTGCGACTCCCGCTCGCCGCCGCCGGCCATCGCGCCGACCACGGTCAGGTGGGCGGTGACCAGGTGCACCCGGTCCGGTTCGGTGAAGCTCTCGGTGAGCCGTCGGAACAGCCGTCCGATGTGGTCGGCGTAGGTCTGGTTCGCCTCGGCGGCGGTCAGCTCGTACATCTCGGTGGCGCGGACCGCGTACCGCTGGGAGAGGAACGGCAGCGCGACCAGCCGCCACCGTTCGCCACCGTCGGTCACCCCGTCGACCAGGTGCTCGTCCGGGGTGTCCCGGACACTGCCTCGCAGCGCCACCCCGGCCGCGTCGGCCCACGGCCGCAACGCGTCCAGTGCCGGGCCGTTGTCGTGGTTGCCGCCGACCGCGACGACCTGCGCCCCGGTGGCGCGCAGTGCGGTCAGCGCCCGGGTGACCAGCCGGGTCGCCTCCGGTGTGGGCGCGGCGGTGTCGTAGAGGTCACCGGCGACGATGACCAGGTCGGGGCGCTCGGCGCGGGCGACCTCGACCAGCTGGGCCAGTACGGCCACCTGCTCGGCGACCCGTGACTGTCCCTTGAGGACTTTGCCGATGTGCCAGTCGGAGGTGTGCAGGATCTTCACGGCGGGGTCCTCAGAACGGGATGTCGTCGTCGGTCAGCGCGCCGGCCCCGGAGCCGACCACCGCGAACGGGTCGGCCGCCTGGGTGATCGAGCGCAGCGTCTCCGACGGGGCCTGGCCGGCCTCGGAGACCCGGGTGGCCCAGGCGGGGAAGGGGAACTCCAGGCAGAGCGGGACCGGGATGTCCGGCTGGTTGACGAACATCGTGCCGGGTTTGGCGAGCAGGGCCCGCTGGCGTTGGGCCGGGGGGAGGAAGCCGTACTCGGGGCGGGACGCCTCGGCCGGGTCGAGCCGGCCGACCACCCGGATCGCCGAGTTGGTCACGATCCGTCGCTCGACCTCGCTGGCGGTCTGCTGGGCGCCGATCAGGATCACCCCGAGGGAACGACCGCGCTCGGCGATGTCGAGCAGCACCTCCTTGATCGGGGAGGAGCCCTCGCGCGGGGCGTACTTGTTGAGTTCGTCGAGGACGACGAAGAGCAGCGGCTTGGCGGTGCCGGTCTTCTCCTTGTTCTCGAACTCGGTCTTGAGCGTCACGCCGACCACGAAGCGCTGCGCCCGGTCCGGCAGGTTGTGCAGGTCGACCACGGTGACCTGGGCGCTCTCCGCCGTGTTGATCCGGTGCGGACGGCGGGTGGCCAGGTCGCCCCGGATCAGCCGGCCCAGGTCCTTCTTGCTGTTGATCAGTCGTCGGGCGAAGGCGTTCACCGTGCCGGTGTTGATCGCGCTGCCGGCCCAGGTGGAGCGGGTCTCCTCGTCGGTGAGCTGCTCGACGATGTGGTCGACCAGGTCGGGGTAGGAGTGCACCCGGACCCCGTCGATGCTCACCCCGCCGTCGGCCGGCTGGGCGTAGCGGTGCAGGTGCGCGGTGACCGAGTGGACCACCATCGTGTACTGCTGGCGTTCGTCGTCGGCGTCGGCGAAGACGTACGGCAGCAGCCGGTCGGCACAGAACTCGGTCAGCGTCCAGTAGAAGCTGTCCACCCCGGTCAACCGGCTGCTGACGTCCGGGGTGCCGGAGGCGTCCCCGGCCCTCGGCGGGGCGTAGACCCGTACGTCGGGGAAGGCGCCGGCGGTGAGCCCGAGTTTCGCGTACGCCGCAGTGGTGGCCGCGTCGAGCCGGGTGTTCGGATGGTCCAGGAAGAGCAGGTCCTCGCCCTTGACGTTGAAGATCAGCGCCTTCGCGTTGACCGCGTCGCCGCCGAGCACACCGGAGCGGAACACCGAGTAGAGCAGGAAGGTGGCGAAACTGGTCTTGGTCGCCACCCCGGAGATGCCGGAGATCGAGACGTGTGCGCCCCGGCTGCCGTCGAGGAAGTCGGCGTTGAGGAAGACCGGCACCCCGTCCCGGCCGGTCCCCATCGGCACCCGCCGCTCCATCCGGTCGAAGTGCAGCGCCGAGTCGCGTGCCTCGCCCTGTGCCCGGTGGACCAGCGCGCCCGGGGAGGGGGGCACGTAGAACTCCGGGTCGACCCGGGTGGTGGTGATCTCGGCCGCCTCCTGCACCTGGGCCGGCAGGGTGCCGTCGGCGATGGCGAAGACGTCGGAGTCGAACTGGGCGCCCTCGTGCCGGGCCCGGACCTGGGTGACCACCCCGGCGATCGTCACCGGTTCCCGGTCGGGCAGCTCACGACGGGTCACCACCACGTCGTCGAGTTGCAGGTAGCTGCCGGGGGCGACCGCGGTCCAGAACTGCAACGGGGTGGCGTCGGCGGTGCCGAGCACCCGGCCGACCTCCTCGCCCGGGTTGTCCGGTGTGCCGCTGGCCAGCGGGTCGCTCATCGCCGGCCCCTGACCGGGTACGGCCGGCGGGCCAGCCCCTGCTGAGCGGGGAGGCCTACGCCGGCGATGATGATCGACTTTCGCGCGAGATACAACACGAGATGCATCCTGCCCCACCCGTACGACAGGGTGCCAAGTCGACGCGCCTGCCGGCGGGGCCGGCACGTGCCGGCGGTGGCGGGTGTCACCTCGCCGGTACGGCGAACCGCCGGGGTGCCGGGGTGTCGCGTCGCTCGTCGCGTCACCCCGGCCGGGAGCCGGACGGTCAGGTGAGGGTGCAGGCGACGCCGTTGAGGGTGAAGGAGGTGGGCCGGCCGGTGTTGCCGGTGTGGGTGGCCTGGAAGCCGATGCCGGCGGAGCCGTTCGGCGGGATGGTGCCGTTGTAGCTGACGTTGCGGGCGCTCACCGCGCCGCTGCTCGGGCTGTACGAGGCGTTCCAGCCGGAGGTGATGGTCTGGCCGCCGGGCAGGGTGAAGGCCAGGGTCCAGCCGTTGACCGGGGCGCTTCCCCGGTTGCTGATGGTGATCGCGGTGGTCAGGCCGGTGTTCCAGGCGTTGACGGTGTAACCGACGGCACAGCCGCCTCCGGCCGGCGGTGGAGTGGTCGGCGGTGGTGTGGTGGGCGGTGTGGTGGTCGGCGGCGGGGTGGTCGGCGGCGGGGTGGTCGGCGGGGTGGTGGTGTTCAGGCCGAAGAACCGGATCGCCTCGGCGGCGTTCACCGGCAGGTTGTGCGATACGCCCTGCATGCTGATCGCCTCGACCGGTGCGGTGGGCCCGCTGCCGCCGTACCTGGTCCGGGTGTAGCCGGACTGCGGGGTGTCGGTGAAGGTCGGCGTCTGGCTCAGCCCGTGGACGTTGGTCCACTGCTTGATCTCCTCGCCGAAGTTCGGGTAGCGCAGCGTCTCGTCGTTCGTGCCGTGCCAGAGCTGCATTCTCGGGCGCGCGCCGGTGTATCCCGGGTACGCGTTGCGGACCAGGTCACCCCACTGCTGGGCGGTACGGACCACCTGCCCGTTGGCGCACTGGCTGTTCCAGGTCGAGCCGTCGGTGGTGGCGAAACAACTGTGCGGTACGCCGGCGAAGGCGGCGCCGGCCTTGAACACGTCGGGATAGTTGCCGAGCAGGACGTTGGTCATCATCGCGCCGGAGGAGACGCCGGTCGCGTACACCCGGTCCGGGTCGCCGTTGTGGCGCTGCTGGACGTACCGGACCATCGACAGGATCGAGACCGGGTCGCTGCCACCGTCGCGGCGCAGTGCCTGCGGCGAGTAGACGTCGAAGCACTGGCCGCTCCGGGTCGCCGAGGGGTAGATCACGATGAAGCCGTACTGGTCGGCGAGCGAGGCGAACTGGGTGCCGGAGTGGAACGCCGGGCCGGTGCCGGTGCAGTAGTGCACCGCGACCAGGATCGCTGGTCGGGCCGCGACCCGGTCCGGCACGTAGAGATGCATCCGCAGGTTGCTCGGGTTGGTGCCGAAGTTCGTCACCTCGGTCAACGTGGCCGCAGCCGCCGGCGGGGTGGCCACGGCCAGGCTGAGCAGCGCCAACGCCGCCGCGATTCCGGCGGCGCCGAGCAGGCGGGCGAGTCGTCTCATGCGTCTTCCTTTCGTCTGGCTGCGTCGACCGGGTGCGCGGGCTTACCGATCGACCGGTGGTGGTGAAACATTCCGCAGTATGGATCGAAACATTTCACTGCACAAGACATAGAGCAACATGAGTAATTGGAGGTGGTTGGCGGTTTTGTGGCCCGTAAGTTTTCGGTCTACGTCGAGCTGACGCCTGGTCGGGGGGGTCGGTAACGGACCGCTGGTCCGGCCGCTGTGTCCCGGATAAACTGGACCCTTGAGTCCAGACCAAGGAGCTGAGTGGTGACCCGGAACCTCACCCCGAAGGGGGCCGCCACCCGGCAGCGGATCGTCGAGGGCGCCGCCGCCGAGATCCGTGAGCGCGGCATCGCCGCCACCACCCTCGATGACGTACGCGCCCGCACCGGGACCAGCAAGAGCCAGCTCTTCCACTACTTCCCCGACGGCAAGGAGGAACTGCTGCTCGCGGTCGCCCGGTACGAGGCCGGCCGGGTCCTGATCGACCAGCAGCCCTTCCTCGGCGACCTCACCTCCTGGTCGGCGTGGCACGCCTGGCGGGACGCGGTGGTGGCGCGCTACCGGGCACAGGGGCAGCAGTGTCCGCTCAACGTGCTGGTGTCCCAACTGGGGCGCAACACCGCCGGCGCCCAGGCGGTGGTGCACGAACTGATCCGACAGTGGCAGTCGGAGATCGTCGTGGGGATCCGGCACATGCAGGGCATCGGCGAGATCGACCCGGAGCTGGACGCCGACCGTACGGCCGCCGCCCTGATCGCCGGGATCCAGGGCGGCGTCACGATGATGCTCTCCACCGGTCGGCTCACCCACCTCGAGGCAGCCCTCGACGTGAGCATCGACAACCTGCGCCGCGCCCACGGGGACCGTTGAGCAACCTCCGGAGGGTGTGTTCCGGGGATTCCGAGCCAGCTAGCGTGGCACGGTGCAGGTTGCCCCGGATGATGCCGAACTGATCGCCGCCTCGCTGGCCGAGCGGATCTCCGCGCTCATCTTCCTCGACCGGACCCCGGAGCAGGTCACCGAGTTGCTGGTCGAGGAGATCGCGGACTGGGCGGCGGGGCGGGGCTGGCGGGTCTACCGCCGCGCGGCGAGCGTGCTGCCGCTGCCCCCGCCGTACGCGCACCGGCACTCCTTCCTCGACGTCGCCTGCGCCCGCCCGGACGGGCCACCGCTCGCGATCGAGATAGACCGCAGCAACCGGCGTCGGTCGGTGGAGAAGCTGCTGGCCGAGGCGGAGGCCGGGCGGATCCCGATCTGGGTGCGCTGGGGTCTGCGCGGCTTCGACCCGCCGCCGCCGCCGATCCAGATGTTGACCTGCCCGGTCACCTCCCGCCCCGGCCCGGACCCGAAGACACCGCTGCACTCCCGGCTGCCGGTGACCGAGCGTCCCGCCCCACCGCACACCGCCGCCGACCTGCGGGTCGACGAGCAGACCGACCTCTTCACCGGCCCCGGCTGAGCCACCCTCCCGGGTCGGGCCGGCACTGCCCGCTGGGCCGGCGCGATCAGCCGCGGGCGTAGCGCAGCAGCAGGGTCGACTCGGCGGCGAGCAGGTGCCGCAGCCCCATGCCGCGCGGCGGGCTCGGCGTCCCGGCGGTGATCCGCCCGGCTCCCGCACCGGCCAGCAGCGGTGCCACGGTCAGGCAGACCTCGTCGACCAGGTCACTGGTGGTGAGCGAACCGAACAGGTACGGTCCGCCCTCGCAGAGCACTTGCCGCAGACCACGGCGGTGCAGTTCGGCCATCCCGGCCGTGAGGTCGACCCGGTCCACCAGGTCGATCCGGTCGTTCTGGTCCACCAGGCCGACCTGGTTCACCAGGCCGATCTCGGTGGACTCCTCGAACCGGGTCTTCGGGTCCATCGGGTCCGCGCTGACCCGGATCAGGTCGGCGACGGCGGTCAGCCCCGGCGGCGGGGTGGCCCGGCTGTGGGTGAGCACCAGCGGGCGGACCGGTGCCTGGGCGAACGCCGCCTGCCCGGGGTCGAGGTCCAGCGCCCCGGAGACCACGACCAGGGTCGGATACTCGTGCAGTCCGTGGGCCCGGCGCCAGGCCCGGCGCCGCTCGTCGAGGCGGAGCGGACCGTAGTTCTCCTGGCGCAGGGTGCCGGCACCGACCACCAGGGCGTCACAGAGCATGCGGAGTACGCCGAAGACCCGCTTGTCCGGCCCGCTGGAGAGCCCGGCGGAGAAGCCGTCGACCGCCACCGCGCCGTCGATGCTCGACACGAAGTTGACCCGCAGGTGCGGCTCCTCGGTCCGGCCGTAGAGCGCGGCGAGCGCGGCGTCGTCCAGCGGGGTGTCGTCCGGGGCCGGCCAGAGGCGGCGGATCGGGGCCCGGGGGTCGGTTGTCGGGATCGACGGATCGGGGCCGTCACCGCCCGGCGTGGTCGGTACGGACTCGGCCTCGCTCGGTGTGAGCGGCGTGGCCTCGGCCTGCGTCGGCTCGTTCATTCGCCGGCCGGCCCGGTGACCGGTGGGGTCGGCACGGGGATCCGGTGCTGGCAGTCGCACCAGTT
This sequence comes from Micromonospora pisi, assembly GCF_003633685.1. Classification (NCBI taxonomy): domain Bacteria; kingdom Bacillati; phylum Actinomycetota; class Actinomycetes; order Micromonosporales; family Micromonosporaceae; genus Micromonospora; species Micromonospora pisi. Next base: position 6,220,347 of record NZ_RBKT01000001.1, read on the forward strand.
CCGGCCAGGGCACTGGCCATGCCGCTGCTCGCGGCACGCTCGGCAGATCATGTCGAAACCCTATGCGGTACGGCCGGTCTAGGCCCGTCGGTCGGCCGGACCTGTGGCGAACAGCTCCAGGGTCGGTGGGAGTTGGGAGTGCAGCGGCTCGGGTAGGGAGTCGACGGTGAACCAGCCGAGCTGGTCGAACTTGTGCGGCTCGCCGATCGTGACCGTCGACGGGTCGACCCGTACCGCGAAGACGACCGCGACCCAGTGCGACGGGGGCTGGTCCCGGAGCACGTTGCGTACGCCGAGGACGGTGATGTCGAGCGGCTGGGTGGCGTACTCCTCGCCGACCTCGCGGGTGACCGCGGCCTCGAACGTCTCGCCGAACTCCAACGCCCCCGCCCCGGTGTCCCAGGTGCCGGGCTCGTCGCGGGCACCGGCGCCGCGCCGGGCCAGCAGCACCCGTCCCGCGCCGTCGTGGCAGACGAAGACGCAGGAGACCGAGGGCGTACGGCTGGTCGACCGGTGATCGGACCCGACTGTCATGACAACGCTCCAGATGATCGACTGGTGCCATCCCAGCACAGTCGACTCGACTAGCATGGCCGGGTATGGACCTGAAGCGGATCGCCGGTTCACGCGCGTGGCGGCTGGCGATCGGGCTGGCGCTCGTCCTCGGCGTCGGGGTGCCGGTGGTGGCGGTCTCGGCCTCGTCGGAGACCCTGACCGTCGCTGAGGCACTGGCCGCCCAGGGCGCCGGATCCGCCTCGGTCACCGGTTACGTGGTCGGTCAGCCGACGGCCACCGACACGGTGCTCCGCGCAGGTTTCACCTCGGACACGGCGATCGCGATCGCCGACCTGGCGAGCGAGCCCGCCACCGCGAACATGCTCTACGTGCAGGTCTCCGGTTCCTACCGGGACACCTTCGGTCTCCGGTCCAACCCGTCGTTGCGGGGACGTGCCGTCACCGTCACCGGCACCTTGACGGCGTACTTCGCGCACGGGGGACTGAAGAACCCGACCGCGATGAGCGTCGACGGCTCCGCGCCTCCCGCCGGGCCCACCCGCACCCCGACGCCCGGTACGACGCCCGGTGGTGACGACTACGACCGGACGTACTACGCGAGCGCGGTCGGCAGGACCGGCCCCGCGTTGCGTACCGCCCTGCACGAGGTGATCAGCGTGCAGCGGACGGTCACGTACGACCAGGTTTGGGAGGCGTTGAAGGAGACGGACCAGGATCCGGCGAACCCGGGCAACGTCATCCTGCTCTACAGCGGGCGGTCGCAGCGCAAGGACGTCAACGGTGGCGACCCGGACGACTGGAACCGTGAGCATGTCTGGGCGAAGTCGCACGGCGATTTCGGTACCGCGACCGGGCCCGGCACCGACCTGCACCACCTGCGGCCGGAGGACGTCTCGGTCAACTCCGAGCGGGGCAACAAGGACTTCGACAACGGGGGCGGCCCGGTGCGGGAGGCGCCGGGCAACTTCACCGACGGCGATTCGTGGGAGCCGCGCGACGCGGTCAAGGGCGACGTGGCCCGCATGATCATGTACATGGCGATCAGGTACGAGGGCGGCGACGGCTGGCCGAACCTGGAGCCGAACCAGTCGGTACGCAACGGCAGTGCCCCGTACCTGGGGAAGCTCTCGGTTCTGTTGCAGTGGAACCGGGCGGACCCGCCGGACGCGTTCGAGAAGCGCCGCAACCAGGTCATCTACGACCGTTGGCAGGGCAACCGTAATCCGTTCGTCGATCATCCCGAGTGGGCGACCGCGATCTGGGGCGGCTGAGCGCTGCACGCACACGTTCTTCCAGGTACGAAACTTCCGTTTATCCGCTCTGCGTGAGCCCCGCTGGCCGCTGATCGTCGCGTACGGGTTCGGTATGGTCGGCCCCATGGACCTGACTGCGGCGCCGCGTACCCGTGAGGCTCCTGCTCTGCTCTCCCTGGCGGCGGGCGACGGTGGCCGACCCCTGCTCACCTACTGTGACGACGCGACCGGTGAACGCGTGGACCTGCCGGCGGCGGCGCTCGGCGAATGGACCGCTCGGACCGCGAACCTGCTGGTGGACGGTTGCGGACTACTGCCAGGAGACCGGGCCGCGGTGCTGCTCCCGCCGCACTGGCAGACCGCGGCGGTGCTGCTCGGCGCCTGGTCAGCGGGGGTGTCAGTCGCCTTCCACCCGTTGGCCACCGCCGGTCTGCCACGGATCGGCGCGGGGTCGGACCTGCCGGTCGACGCCACCTTCGTGGCCCGTGACCGGGTCGACAACTGGCTGGAGGATGTGCCCGAGGCGGACCACCGGTTCGTACTCGGCCTCGCCTCGGGAGGTGCGCCGCTGGGCGAGGTGCCCGACGGTTACCGGGACTATGTCACCGAGGTCCGCGCTCACGGTGACAGCCTGCCGCCGTACGCGTCGGTCCAGCCGACCGACGCCGCCACGGTCGACGGCACCAGCTACCGGGAGTGGGCGACACTCGCCCGGGAGATCGCCGAACTGCGTGGCATCCGTGCCGGCGACCGGGTGCTGGTCGAGACGGCCGAACACGAGCATCCGGTGAAGTGGCTGCTGGCGCCCCTCTTCGTCGGCGCCTCGGTGATCCTCTGCGCCAATCTGGAGCCCGGTACGGCCGACGCCCGCGCCAGGACCGAAGGCGCCACCCTGGTCTTCTGATCACGTCGGCGATCCCGTCGCCTGGACGTGGTCGGCGCGCGCGACGAGGTCGAGCCCGGCCCGCTCGCGGCCCCCGGCGCGTCGGGCGAGTCGCGTCGGTTACCCGACAGATCGATCCAGGGCTATTCGGTTGAGTCTCCGGTGTGGCGTTGACCTGCATGGTATTGATTGATGGTGCGCGAACTGTCGAGCCCGCAACGGCAGATCTTCCAACTGAAGGTCTCGCTTTCCGATGTCACGCCCCTGGTGTGGCGGCGGGTGCTGGTGCCGGGTGGCTACACCCTGGACCGGCTGCACCGCGTCCTCCAGCATGTGATGGGTTGGCAGGACTGCCACCTGCACTCGTTCGAGATCGACGGGTTGCAGTACGGCGAACCTGACCCGGACGGCGAGCTGACCGTGCGCGACGAGCTGGACACCCGGCTGGACGCGGTGGTCGGCAAGGGCAGCCGGTTCCGTTACACCTACGACTTCGGCGACTGGTGGGAACACGACATCACGGTCGAGGACGCGTTCGGCGCCGACCCGGGGGAGCGCTACCCGATCTGCGTGACCGGTGCCCGTGCCTGCCCGCCCGAGGATGTCGGTGGGCCGTTCGGTTACCGCACCTTCCTGGTCGCGCTCGCCGACCCCGGGCATCCGGACCACGAGCCGATGCGGGAGTGGATCGGCCGTCCGTTCGACGCCGAGGCGTTCGTGGCCGACCGCGCGACCACGCTCGCCCGTCGCCTCTGCTGAGCCTGTTGGGCATTCCGGCCATTCGCCGGTAGCTGGACGTAGCACACCTTCTTCTCCCGTGCTGACCCGGTTCGTGGCGGTAACGAAATGGGAACGCTCCCATCGGGCTATTGACACCCCGGTAACCCAACGGCAATCTCATGGGAGCGCTCCCGGCCACTGTGTCTCGCGCCACACCACCGAGCACGACATTCACCGGGCAGCCGTTCCTGCGTCAACCCGCACCACCGCCCCCACCACACATACATGCGACCTGAGAGGGGTCAGGATGAGCGTCACGTCCCGCCGTCGGCGGTTCGCGGCTATCGCAATCGCGTCCGTCGCGGTGTTCGCCACGACGGCCTGTGGCGACGACTCGTCAGGAAACTCCGCCGATCCCAACGCGCCCGTCACGCTGATCGTCGACGTCTTCGGCGACCAGGGCTTCGGGTACGAGGGCCTGTACGAGCAGTACAAGAAGGACCACCCGAACGTCACGATCCAGGAACGCGGCAAGGGCCTCGGCCTCGGTGACTACAACACCCGGCTGACCCAGCAGATCACCGCCGGTTCCGGAGCCGGTGACGTCGTCGCCCTCGAAGAGGGCACGATCGTGCAGTTCTACGCGCAGGCCGACAAGTTCCTGAACCTCGCCGACGAGGGCGCCAACGACCTCAAGGCGAACTACCTGCCGTGGAAGTGGGAGCAGGGCACCACCCCCGACGGCAAGGTCCTCGGCCTCGGCACCGACGTCGGTTCGATGGCGATCTGCTACCGCAGCGACCTGTTCAAGGCCGCCGGGCTCCCCACCGAGCGGGAAGCGGTCGGTGCGCTCTGGCCGACCTGGGACGCCTTCATCGAGCAGGGGGCCAAGTTCGCCGCCGCCGACTCGAAGAACAAGTTCGTCGACTCGGCGACCAACTTCTTCAACGTCGTACTGAGCCAGGTGGCGGGCCAGGGCACCGGTTACACGTACTACGACAAGAGCAACAAGCTGGTCCTGTCGAGCAACCCGGACGTCAAGACGGCGTTCGACCTGACCACCAAGATGATCAACGCGAAGCTCTCGAACAACCTCCAGTCGTTCTCCAACGAGTGGAACGCCGGTTTCAAGAACGGCACCTTCGCCACCATCGCCTGCCCCGCCTGGATGACCGGCGTGATCAAGGGGCAGGCCGGTGACGCCGCGGCCGGCAAGTGGGACGTGGCCAAGGCCCCCGGCAACGGCGGCAACTGGGGCGGCAGCTTCCTCGCCGTGCCGAAGTCGAGCAAGCACCAGAAGGCGGCGGCGGAGCTGGCCAAGTACCTGACCAGCGCGCAGAGCCAGATCGAGGTCTTCAAGAAGCTGGGCAACCTGCCCTCGCAGCCGGCCGCGCTCAACGACCCGGCGGTCACCGCCGCGACCAACGACTACTTCAGCAACGCGCCGATCGGCAAGATCTTCGCCGCCGGTGCCACCGACCTGAAGCCGGTCTACCTCGGCCCGAAGAACCAGGCCGTACGGACCGCGGTGGAGAACGCGCTGCGCGCTGTCGAACAGGGGCAGGCCGCCGACGCGGCCTGGCAGGACGCGCTGAAGAACGGTGCGGCCGCCGGTAAGTGACCCGGCCGTGACGTACGGGTGGCGCCGACAGGTACCCGCTGTCGGCGCCACCCCAGCGTGATACGTCACCCCTAGTTGAAGGACTTCCGATGAGCCTGGATCTCGATTCGGCCCCGGCGGCCGGCCGGCACAGCCGCCCGGCGGACGACGAGCGGCGGCCCCGGCCCACCCGCGGTCGTACGCTCACCCGGCTGGACCTCAAGGTCTCGCCCTACCTGTACATCCTCCCGTTCTTCGCCATCTTCGCGATCTTCAGCGCCTACCCGATCGGTTACACCGTCTGGATCGCGCTGACCGACCGGTCGCCGATGAACGCCACGATCAGCTTCGTCGGGCTGGACAACTTCGTCGAGCTGATCACCCAGGACCCGCAGTTCTGGAACGCGGTGGTCAACACCTTCGGCATGTTCGCGATGTCGACGATCCCGCAACTGCTGATCGCGCTGCTGCTGGCGAACGCGCTGAACCGGAAGATCAAGGGCCAGACCTTCTTCCGGATGGCCATCGCGATGCCGATCATCACCTCGACCGCGGTGGTGGCGCTGATCTTCTCGATGCTCTACGCCCGGGAGTTCGGGCTGGCCAACTGGCTGCTCGACCTGGTCGGCATCGGCCCGATCGACTGGCGGGCCAACCGGTACGCCTCCTGGTTCGCCATCTCCACCATGGTCGACTGGCGCTGGATCGGCTACAACGCGCTGATCTACCTGGCCGCAATGCAGTCGATCAACAAGGACGTCTACGAGGCCGCGGCGCTCGACGGTGCCTCCAAGACCCGGCAGTTCTGGTCGATCACGATCCCGCAGCTCCGCCCGACGATCATCTTCACTCTGATCATCTCGACCATCGGTGGCCTGCAACTCTTCACCGAACCGCTCCTGTTCACCAGCGGTTCGGGCGGCATCTCCGGCGGTTCACAGGGCCAGTTCCAGACGATCACGATGTATCTGCTCGACGTGATGAACACCCGCTTCCGGTGGGGCTACGCCGGTGCGGTCGCGCTCGTGCTCTTCGTGCTGATCGCGTTGATGTCGACCATCAACTACCTGCTGGCCCGTCGCATCAGCTCGGACAAGTGAGGGACGCGAGAATGACCACCACCACGCTCGGGCCCCGGCCCTCGCCGCTCGCCCCGACCAAGGACCGCCCCCGCAACCGGGCCGAGCGGCTCTGGAAGGCCAGCCCGCTGACCTGGGTCGGCCTCGTCCTCGCGGTGATCCTGTCGCTCTTCCCGTTCTACTGGATGATCGTCATCGCGTCGCGTACGAACGACGCGGCCAACTCCTGGCCGCCGCCGTTCCTCCCCGGCGGCAAGCTCGGTGAGAACATCGAACGGGTACTGGCCAACGGCGACGCGAACATCGTCAAGGGTCTGATGAACTCGTTCCTCGTCTCCGGCACGATCACCGTCGCCACCGTCTTCTTCGGCTCGCTCGCCGGGTTCGCCTTCGCCAAGCTCCGGTTCAAGGGCAAGAACGCGCTGCTGCTGATCATCCTCGCCTCGATGATGGTGCCGATCCAGCTCGGTGTGCTGCCGCTCTACATCCTGATGGCGAAGCTGGAGTGGCTCAACACCATGCCGTCGGTCACCGTGCCGTTCCTGATCGGCGGCTTCGGGATCTTCATGATGCGCCAGTACGCCGAACAGGCCGTACCGAACGAGCTGATCGAGGCGGCCCGGATGGACGGCTGCTCCACCTGGGGGGTCTACTGGCACGTGGTCGCCCCGGCGCTGCGGCCGGCCGCCGCCGTCCTCGGCCTGCTCACCTTCATGGAACAGTGGAACCAGTTCTTCTGGCCCTTCGTCGTGCTGGCCGACCCGGCCAACCCGACCGTGCAGATCTCGCTGCGCAGCCTCAACTCGGCCTACTTCGCCGACAACTCGCAGATCTTCGCCGGCACGTTGATCGCCACGTTGCCGTTGTTCATCGTGTTCATCCTCTTCGGCCGCCAGATCATCGGCGGCATCATGGAAGGCGCCGTCAAGTCGTGACCAACGAGCTCATCTTCCCGAGCACCTTCCTCTGGGGTGCCGCCACCGCGGCGTACCAGATCGAGGGTGGGGCAACCGAAGGCGGCCGTACCCCGTCGATCTGGGACACGTTCAGCCACACCCCCGGACTGACCAAACTGGGGCACACCGGGGACGTGGCCTGCGACCACTACCACCGGTTCCGCGAGGACATCAAGCTGATGGCCGAGATGGGGCTGAAGTCGTACCGGTTCTCGCTCTCGTGGCCCCGGATCCAGCCCAACGGCAGCGGACGGGCCAACCCCGAGGGGGTCGACTTCTACCAGCGGCTCATCGACGACCTGCTCGAACACGACATCGAGCCGTGGGTGACGCTCTACCACTGGGACCTGCCGCAGCCGTTGCAGGACGCCGGTGGCTGGCCGGCCCGGGACACCGCCGAGCGCTTCGCCGAGTACGCCGCCCTGTCCCACCACGTCCTCGGTGACCGGGTCCGCTACTGGACCACCCTCAACGAGCCCTGGTGCTCGGCCTTCCTCGGTTACGGCTCCGGGGCCCACGCCCCCGGTCTGAGCGACGCGGAGGCGGCCGTAAAGGCCGGCCACCACCTGATGCTCGGCCACGGTCTCGCCGTACAGGCGATCCGGGACGTCCGGCCCGAACACGAACTCGGCATCACGCTCAACCTGTACGCGGTCTCGCCGCAGCAGGACACCCCGGTCGACGTCGACGCCGCCCGCCGCATCGACGGGCTGGCCAACCGGTTCTTCCTCGACCCGATCCTGCGCGGGGAGTACCCGGCCGACGTGGTCGAGGACCTGGCGAAGGTGACCGACTTCGGGCACGTACGCGACGGCGACATGGAGATCATCTCCAGTCCGCTCTCGGTACTGGGGATCAACTACTACAGCCGGCACGTGGTGGCCGCCCCGGTCGAGGGGGTCGAGCCGGAGCCGTACTGGCGGGCACCGTCGAACTGGCCCGGCAGCGAGCAGGTCCGGTTCGTCACCCGGGGCGTGCCGGTGACCGACATGAACTGGGAGATCGACGCCCCGGGCCTGGTCGAGGTCCTGGAGCGGGTGCACCGGGAGTACCCGGAGGTACCGCTCTACATCACCGAGAACGGGGCCGCCTTCGTCGACGAGGTGGTCGACGGGGAGGTCGACGACGTCGACCGGGTAGCGTACTTCGACGCCCATCTCCGGGCCTGTCACACCGCGATCGAGGCGGGTGTGCCATTGCGTGGATACTTCGCCTGGTCCCTGATGGATAATTTCGAATGGGCATGGGGCTACACGAAGCGTTTCGGCATGATCCACGTCGATTACGACACCCAGCTTCGTACCCCCAAGTCCAGCGCCAGGTGGTACGCCGACGTGATCCGACGTAACGGTCTGGCCGCACAATAACCAGGCCAGTCAGAACCGGGGTGCCGGCACCGACCCATCGACGCCGTCGGTGCCGGCCCACCCCAACGTCGGAGGAGCAGACCATGACAACCCAGCGCACCCGGTCACTCGGGCGGCCCACCCTGGACGCGGTCGCCGCCCGTGCCGGGGTCGGCCGGGGAACGGTCTCCCGGGTCGTCAACGGCTCGCCGCAGGTGAGTCCGGAGGCCAGGGCGGCGGTCCAGCAGGCCATCGCCGAACTGGGCTACGTACCCAACCGCGCCGCCCGCGCGCTGGTCACACAGCGTACGGACTCGGTGGCGTTGGTCGTCTCCGAGTCGGAGGAACGGGTCTTCGGCGAGCCGTTCTTCGCCGGCATCGTGCGCGGCATCAGCTCCGGCCTGCTCGACACCCCGATGCAGCTCTGGCTCGCCATGGCCCAGTCGCCGGCCGAGCGGGAACGGGTCGAGCACCACCTCACCCCGCAGCACGTGGACGGCGTACTCCTGCTCTCCCTGCACGACGCCGACCCGCTGCCGACCCTGCTGGAGCAGCGGTCGTTGCCGGCGGTGCTCGGCGGGCGGCCGGCCCGGATGCTGCAACCGGGCGCGCAGGCCGCCTACTTCGTCGACGTGGACAACGCCGGCGGCGCCCGGCAGGCGGTGGAACACCTGGTCCAGCGGGGCCGGACCCGGGTCGCCACGATCGCCGGTCCCCAGGACATGGCGGTCGGCGTGGCCCGGCTCGCCGGCTACCGGCAGGCGGTCCAGGCCAGCGGCCGGCCGGTCAGCGAACACCTGATCGCGTACGGGGACTTCAGCGAGAGCAGCGGCACCTCGGCCATGCGCCGGCTGCTGGAGCAGTGCCCGGACCTCGACGCCGTCTTCGTCGCCTCCGACCTGATGGCCTGCGGTGCGCTGCGCGCCCTGCGGGAGGCCGGCCGGCGGGTGCCCGAGGACGTGGCGGTGGTCGGGTTCGAGGACGCGCCGATCGCCCGTCAGGCCGACCCGCCGCTGACCACCGTGCACCAGCCGGTCGAGGAGATGGGCCGGCAGATGGCCCGGCTGCTGATGTCCCGGATCCGCCGCGAGGACCTCCAGACCCCCTACGTCCTCCTCGACACCCACCTGGTCCACCGCGCCTCCGCCTGACCGCCGCCCCACCCCCCCCACCGCCGATCTAGGGCAAATCAAGGTGGGTGGAGATCAAACAGCAGGGTTTTGCCCTAGATCGACGGGGGAGGGGGCGGGGCCCAGCGGCGGAGTTCGCGGCGGGCGAGGGAGGCGCGGTGGACCTCGTCGGGACCGTCGGCCAGCCGGAGGGTGCGGGCCTGGGCCCAGAGCGCGGCGAGCGGGGTGTCCTGGCTGACGCCGGCCGCGCCGTACGCCTGGATAGCCTTGTCGATCACCCACTCGGCCATCGCCGGGGTGGCGATCTTGATGGCCTGGATCTCGGTGTGCGCGCCCCGGTTCCCGACCGTGTCCATCAACCAGGCGGTCTTGAACACCAGTAACCGGGCCTGCTCGATGCGGACCCGGGACTCCGCGATCCAGTCCCGGATCACCCCCTGCTCGGCGAGCGGCCGGCCGAACGCGACCCGTTCCGAGGTACGCCGGCAGAGCAGTTCGAGGGCCCGTTCGGCCATCCCGACCAGCCGCATGCAGTGGTGGATCCGGCCCGGCCCGAGCCGCGCCTGGGCGATCGCGAAACCGTTGCCCTCGCCACCGATCAGGTTCTCCGCCGGCACCCGTACGTCCTCGAAGCTCACCTCGGCATGGCCGCCGTGTGCGCCGTCGGTGTAACCGAAGACGGTCATGCCGCGTCGTACCGTCACACCCGGGGTGTCCCGGGGCACCAGCACCATGCTCTGCTGCCGGTGCCGGTCGGCGTCCGGGTCGGTCTTGCCCATCACGATGAAGATCTCGCAGCGCGGGTCCATCGCCCCGGACGACCACCACTTGCGCCCGTTCACCACGTACTCGTCGCCCTCACGGTCGATCCGGGTGGCGATGTTGGTGGCGTCCGAGGAGGCCACCTCCGGCTCGGTCATGCAGAACGCCGAGCGGATCTCCCCGTCCAGCAGCGGGCGCAGCCAGCGCTCCCGCTGGGCCGGCGAGCCGAACTCGGCCAGCAACTCCATGTTGCCGGTGTCGGGGGCCGCGCAGTTGAGCGCCTCCGGCGCCAGATGCGGGCTGCGGCCGGTCAGCTCGGCCAGCGGCGCGTACTGGAGGTTCGTCAGGCCGGCGCCGTACCCGGGGTCGGGGAGGAAGAGGTTCCACAGCCCACGCTCCCGGGCCACGGCCTTGAGCTCGTCGAGCACCGGCGGCCGGGACCACGGGTCGGCCTCCTCGGCCACCTGGGCCGCGTGCACCGGCTCGGCCGGGTAGATGTGTTCGATCAGGAAATCGTGCAGCTTCTCGTGCAGTTCCGCCGTACGGGCGTCGAATCCGAACTCCATCGGTGTGTCCCCCTGTCGCGTCGGTCGGTGCCGCTACGAGCTCGCCGGGCACCGCATCAGCCCCGCCCCACGGCTGCCAGCCCGTGCGTGACCAGTGGCTGCACCATCTCGCCGATCCGGTCGAACCCGTCGCCGACGGTCTGCCCGAGGGTGTGCCGGTAGTGGATGCCCTCGCAGATCACCGCGAGTTTGAAGCAGCCGAGCGCGATGTGCCAGTCCAGCGGGCCGACGTCCACGTCGGCGCGGCTGGCGTAGCGGTCGATGAGTTCGGCGCCGGACGGAAATCCGGCCCGGGGTCCGAGCCCGTCGGCGACCGGGTTGCCGGCCGTGTCGTCGCGGTCGCCGAGCACGTCCCAGTACGTCAGCAGCAGCCCGAGGTCGGCCAGGGGGTCGCCGAGGGTGGCCATCTCCCAGTCGAGCACAGCCCGAATGGTCGCCATCGCCGGTGGGGCGGTGGTCGGTGGCCCGGCGGCGGAGCGGTCCGTGGTGGTCGCCGCCGGATCGGGTGCGGGCTCGGCGAGCAGGTTGTCCAGGCGGTAGTCGCCGTGCACGATCCGGCCGGCGTTGGCCCCCTCGGGGGCGCTCGCGGCGAGCCGTTCACGCAACTCGGTGACACCGGGCAGGGGACGACTGCGTGACTGGTCGAGTTGGCCGCCCCAGCGACGTACCTGCCGGGCCAGGTATCCCTCCGGTCGGCCGAAGTCGGCCAGGCCGACCCGGGCGGGGTCGACCCCGTGCAGGGTGGCCAGGGTGTCCATCATGGACAGAGCCAGCCCGCGCCGCTGGGCGTCGCTGAGCCGGTCGGTCTGCGAGCGGTCCCGGAAGACCACCCCGGGCACCCACTGCATCAGGTAGAACGGCGCACCGGTCACCCCGGGATCCAGACAGAGCAGCAGTGTCGCCGGCACCGGGACGCCGCTGCCGGCCAGCGCCGAGATGACCCGGAACTCGCGGCCCATGTCGTGCGCGGTGGCGAGTACGTGTCCGAGCGGCGGCCGGCGCAGGACGAACTCGCGGGAACCGGAGCGCACCCGGTAGGTGAGATTGGACCGGCCCCCGGCGATCAACCGGGCCGTCAGCGCCCCGTCGAGCAGGTCGGGCCGGTGCGCCCGGAGGTGGTCGGCGAGCCGGTCGAGATCCAGACCGGTCGGCGTCGGGGCACCAGGGGGGCCAGTATCACGTGCGGTCGGACCCGCTGGGTGCGAATCCGACACGGTCATCCGAACAGTTGATGGCAGCTGGGCCAACTTGTCAAGGACGCCTTGTTGCGGCCGAGACATGGTGCGGCAACAGGGGCGAAATGGTCAGCCGGCACTCTTGGTCCAGGTAAGCCGGCGACCAGATGCCGCGTACAGGCCCGGGGTTCCCGCGCCGACTCGTTCGACGGGAGAACAAGCATGTTGCTGAGGGTTCGGGTGACGCTTCCCGACCGACCCGGCGCGCTCGGGCAGGTGGCCCGCACGCTGGGTGTGGCGGGTGCCGACATCGTCCAGGTCGTGGTCCTGGAACGGCTCGGCGGGCGGGCGGTCGACGACTTCACCGTGGTCTGGCCCGGGGCATCCCGGGTCGAACGACTGCTGGCCGGGATGGCGGCGATTCCCGGCGTGCAGGTGGACGGCGTCTGGCGGGCGATCGGCGCGCCCACCAGCGGCGGCCAGGACGCCGAGTTGCTGGCGCAGGTGGCGGGCAACCCGGCCGACGGCCTGGCCACGCTGGTCGACGCCGTGCCAGGGCTGCTGGCGGCGGACTGGGCGGCGGCCGCGGTGGTTCCGGCCGACTGGGCGTCCCGGAGAGGATCGGCGCTCCCCGGGGCGCCCGGTGGGGCACCGGCGGTGGCGTACGCGAGTTGGCGCGCGCCGAGCCCGCTGACCCTGCCGGAGGTGACACCGCTGCGGGCCCGCGCCATGGACGGGCCGGTCGGCACGCACTACGTGGCGGCGCCGTTCGGTCGGGCCGGGCTGGTGCTCATGGTGGCCCGGGTGGACGCGGAGGGCCTGTCGGCGGCGGGCTTCCACGTCACCGAGGTGGACCGGGTGGCACAGCTCGTCCGGGCGGCGGCGGTCATTCTCGGCGACCGACTCGACCTGGTCAGCGCACCCCCGGCCGCCGTCAGTTCGTGACCGCTCAGCGCTGAGCGGATGACCCGGGAGACCCGGCCGGGGCGGGCCGGCGGGTTCCCGGAGTGGGACCAGCCGGCGGGCCGGCGGGTTCCGGGAGAGGAGCTGGGATGGCGCTATGGCGGATCAGGGCGACGGTCGACGACCGGCCCGGATACCTGGCGGTGTTGACCGCCAGTCTCGCGCTGCGCGGAGTCAACATCCTCACTGTGCAGGTGCACACCACCGAGGCGGGCGCGCTCGACGACTTCCTCGTCGACGCGCCGGAGCGACTCACCGCGGCCGACCTGGTCACCGCCGTGGAACGCGGACGCGGGCGGGACTGCTGGGTGGCGCGCAGTGAGGCGCGTGGCCTGGTCGACCAGCCGACCCGCGCGTTGGGCCTGGCCAGCCGACTGGTACGTGACCCGGACGCACTCGGCGAGGTGCTGCGTACCCTGCTCGGGGCCGACACGGTCACCTGGCGCCCGGCACCGGGACAGGACCGGCCCCGGGCCGGCGCGGAGACGATGCGGCTGGCCGACCCGGCCGGCGGCTCCTACGAGGTGCTCCGGGCCGCTCCCGCGTTCACCCCGGCCGAGTACGCCCGCGCGCAGGCGCTGGTCGACCTGGCCGCGAACGTGGAGCGGCGGGCCGCGGAGCAGGTGACCCTGGTGCTGCCGGACGGGGCGGAGCTGACCGTACGACCGGCGACCGGGGACGACCTGCCGGCGGTGGCGGCGATGCACGCCCGCTGCTCGGCCCAGAGCCGGCGGCACCGCTACCTCGGTGCCGCCGACCCGACCCCGGAACGGTTGCGTCAACTGCTGGAGCCGACGCGCGGGATCACCCTGCTCGCCGTGGCCGGCGGTGTCGACGGCACCCCGGAGCGGGTGGTGGCGATGGCGAACCTGGTCGCCGAGGGAGTGGTCGGCGCGGTGTCACTCCTGGTCGAGGAGGACTGGCAGCGACGCGGTCTGGGCGGCGCGCTGGCCCGACGGCTGGTCGCGTACGCCGGGCGCTCCGGCCACGCCGCGCTGGTCGCCCACGCGTACGCGGACAACCTGGGCCTGCTCCGGGTGCTGCACCGGGTCGGGCGGCCGGAGCCGGTCGACTCCGACGGCGACCTGATGACCGTCACCGTGCCCCTGGCGGCCGTGACGGACCAAGACCCCAGCGGCCCGGCACCGATGCGGTGCCGGGCCGCCGGAACAGCCTGACCGGGGCGAAGGGGAGAGGGTTCCTTCCTGTGGGACGGCAGGAAGGGGCCCTCTTCCCGTACCGGTCGCCCGGTGACCCATCGCCGGCACCTCCCGGCGGGCTATCCGTAGACGACCTCCCGTGACGTGATCCACACGACGTGGATCCGGTCGCCGCTCTGGTAGACGCTGCCGCTGTAGGTGGTTTGCAGCGCCTCCATGCTCGTCGCCGACCCGCGCAGATAGCTGCATTCCAGCGCGTCGAGGTGCCCGGGCACTGCGGCGTGGGGATTCTCGGCGAACCGCTCGAATTCACCCAGCGTGCGGCCTTCGAAGCTGATGAGACCGCGCGACGACCCGGGCTCGGGGAACGGCGCCGGCCACTCCTCGTCGAACATCTGGCTCCGGTCCAGGCGCAGCTTTGTCAGGGCGTTCAGCGCGTCGTCAAATTCGAGCACGTGCAGCAGGGGTTCGACGCGGGGGCGGTAGTGGCTCTGGAGTGCCTCCTGCCGCTCGCGGTCATGGGTCGAATGAGTCGGTTCGTAGGCCGGGGCGTGGTCCAGCCAACGGCGGACCAGGTTCCGGGCTTCGCCTTCCCGGCGCTCCTCGCGGGCCCGCGCCTGGGTACGGAACAGATCCAGACACCGGTCGCACCGGCCCGGCGACATGGCCCAGCGAGAACGCGAGTTGTCGTGCGGAACCTGGGCACCGCACTCCGGGCACGTGTCCAGGCACCGGTCGCACCAGGACGGCGTGAGGTGTCTGCGCTGGTAGCGGCTCCACTCGCCGCGCGGAATCCGGGCCCCGCACCCACGGCAGCGCTCCGACCACCCCTTGAAGAGTCTCGTGAACATCCTTCGATACTTCACGACGACTTCCCCGTACCGCGACTCACATCCTGGCCACCTCAGGCCGTGGGTGTCGCGGCCCGAGCGCGCCGACCGAGGTGAGCGAACACCCCGCCCAGGAAGATCCGGTACGGGGTGTCGCCGTGGCCGTGCCTGTCGTCAGGTGGGCGGTAGCGCCGTCCAGTCGGGGAAGTTGCCGTACAGGCGCTGGTCGGGGCCGCCCTGGGTGACCGCGTGCACCAGCAGGTCGCCGCCGACGAAGGCGCCCTTCCAGGAGGCGCCGCGACCACCGAAGGGCTCGTCCCGGTCACCACGGGACCGGGGCTTGTTGATGCCGACCTTGAACGCCTGCAGGTCCACCGCCAGTTTCGCCGCCTCGTCCTCGTCGTCGCAGGCGAGGCTCGCGACCAGGGCACCGTTGGAGGCGTTCATCGCGGCGAGCAGTTCGTCCCTGGTGTCCACCACCACGATGGTGTCGACCGGGCCGAACGGCTCGGCGTGCATCAGCCGGGACCGTCCGGGCGGGGCGAGCAGCACCGCCGGTGCGACGTACGCCGCAGTGTCCTGGCCGTCGAGGAACGGTGCCCCGTCGAGGCGGCCACGGTAGAGCGGGATGGCGCCGCCCCGGACCGCCTCCTCGACCTTGCGGCGCAGCTCGTCGGCCTTGGCGCCGCTGATCAGTGGCCCGAAGTCCAGTTCCGGCAGGGCGTCGCCGTCGACCCAGTCGTCCCCGACCGCGAGCGGGTGGCCGAAGCGTACGGAGCGGACCACCGGCAGGTACATGTCGAGGAACCGGTCGACCAGGTCCCGCTGCACCACGAACCGGGGGTACGCGGTGCAGCGCTGCTTGCCGTACTCGAAGCCCTTCTTCAGGTGCTTGGCGAGCATGTCCCACTGGGAGAACTCCCAGACGCCCCAGGCGTTCAGCCCTTCCTGCTCGATGAAGTGCCGCTTGTCGGAGTCGAGCAGCGCGGCGGCCACCTTTCCGCCGTTGGAGCGCCCGCCGACGAACGCGACCGCACCGATCTCCGGGGCCCGGACCAGCACCTCGGAGAGTTCCTCGCCGCCGCCGGAGACCAGGGTGGCGGGCAGGCCGGCGCGGCGCATCAGCGCGTGCGCGACGGTGAGGCAGACCGCGCCGCCCTGGGACGGCGTCTTGGCGATGACCGCGTTGCCGGCGAGCAGTTGCACCAGTTCGGCGTGGACCAGCACGCTCATCGGGTAGTTCCAGCTCGCGATGTTGCTGACCGGCCCGGCGAGCGGTTCGCGGCCGTCGGCGAGCATCCGGTCGATCTCCTCGACGTACCAGCGGACACCGTCGAGGGCCCGGTCGACGTCGGCGCAGGCCAGCCGCCACGGCTTGCCGATCTCCCAGACCAGCAGCAGGGCGAGCAGGTCACGTTGGACGCTCAGCTCGTCCAGGGCCTCGGTGACCCGGTTTTTCCGTTCCGCCAGCGGCGTGGCCGCCCAGTGGCGGTGCTCGTCGAGGGCGAACGCGACCGCCGCCCGTGCCGTCTCGGCGCCGAGCCGGGGCAGGTTGACCAGCACGGTGTTGTCCACCGGGGTGCGGACCGGGGTCGGGGTGCCGACCGACTGCCATGCACCCTGCACCAGGTTGCGCAGGGTGACGACGCCGGAGGGGTCCGGCTCGAACGCTTCGGGGGTCGCGGTGACGGCGCGGGCGAGGGTCTCCTGCCACGCGGTGCCGTCGGCCAGGCGTAGTGCCATCGTTTGCCTCCTGGGACTGCTGACCAGTGGGCAGCGGCAGCGTCGATGGCACCGCTGATCTGCGCGTACTGTCTCGCGCGTCGAGGCCGGCCGGCAACCGTACGCTCGTATCCCAGGACGTTTCCGCCCACCGGTTGGTCAGCCGCGCTCGGCTCGCGTCGGGCCGGGCGGGTGCGGGCGTACGGCGGCCAGCCTGGTTGAACCCGTCCGCCCAGGCGACCCTTCACAAAGGGGCAACAGGCCGGTTACATTGGCGAGCATCCATGGGAGCGCTCCCGCAGCTTCCCGCAAGCCCACCATGCCGCCGCACAACAGTTGGGCCAGGACAGGCGAAAGGGCGGATGCGCCCACATCCGCCCCTCCAATGTCCTCCGCTACGCGTTGCCGCGCGCGGCTCCACGGACAGGAGCGAGTCTAGTGCTGCCCAGCATCACGCCGGCCTGGCCAAAAGGTCAACTTGCCCAGCCCACCGGTAGGGTCCGGCCCGGACGGTGGTACCGCGCGGTCGCCACTTTCGGCTTACTCACGGTGACCGCTGCGGCCCTTGCGGTCGCCACCCCGGCAACCGCCGCCCCCGCCGTCGCCGTGTCCGGGACCGCTGGCGTGGCCGCCCCCGGCGTCGCGGCGGCCACCTACAACTACGCCGAGGCGTTGCAGAAGTCGCTCTACTTCTACGAGGCCCAGCAGTCCGGCGCGCTGCCCGACTGGAACCGGGTCTCCTGGCGCGGCGACTCCGCACTCACCGACGGCGCCGACGTCGGCCTGGACCTGACCGGCGGCTGGTACGACGCCGGCGACCACGTCAAGTTCGGCTTCCCGATGGCGTTCAGCGCCACCATGCTCGCCTGGGGTGCGGTCGAGTACCGGGACGGGTACGCCGCCTCCGGGCAACTGCCGTACCTGCTGAACAACCTGCGTTTCGTCAACGACTACTTCATCAAGGCGCACCCGTCACCCAATGTCCTCTACGGACAGGTCGGCAAGGGCGACGACGACCACAAGTGGTGGGGACCGGCCGAGGTGCTGCCGATGGCGCGGCCGGCGTACAAGATCGACGCGAGTTGTGGCGGCGCGGACCTGGCAGGTGAGACGGCCGCCGCGATGGCCGCCTCGTCGATGGTGTTCCGACCCACCGACCCGGCCTACGCGGACCGGTTGGTCAGCCACGCCCGGCAGCTCTACACCTTCGCCGACACCGTGCGCCGCGCCTACCACGAGTGCATCACCGACGTGACCAGCTTCTACCGCTCCTGGAGCGGCTACCAGGACGAACTGGTCTGGGGCGCGGTCTGGCTCTACCGGGCCACCCGCGACGCCGCCTACCTGGCCAAGGCGGAGAGCGAGTACGACCGGCTCGGCACCGAACCGCAGTCCACCACCCGGCTCTACAAGTGGACGGTCGCCTGGGACAACAAGCAGTTCGGCACGTACGTGCTGCTGGCCAACCTGACCGGTCGGCAGAAGTACGTCGACGACGCCAACCGCTGGCTGGACTACTGGACCGTCGGCGTCAACGGGGAGAAGGTGCGCACCTCCCCGGGCGGCATGGCCGTGCTCGACACCTGGGGTGCGCTGCGGTACGCGGCCAACACCGCCTTCGCCGCCCTGGTCTACGCCGACCGGACCACCGACACCGTGCGTAAGACGCGCTACCACGACTTCGCGGTCAAGCAGATCAACTACGCGCTCGGTGACAACCCGCGCCAGTCCAGCTACCTGATCGGCTTCGGCGCCAACTCGCCCCGCAACCCGCACCACCGCACCGCGCACGGCTCCTGGTGGGACAGCCAGACCGTGCCGGTCCAGACCCGGCACGTGCTCTACGGCGCGCTCGTCGGTGGGCCGTCCGCGCCGAACGACGCGTACACCGACAGCCGGGGCGACTATGTGATGAACGAGGTCGCGACCGACTACAACGCCGGCTTCACCTCCGCGCTGGTCCGGCTCTACTCCGAGTACGGCGGCACCGCGCTGGCGAACTTCCCGCAGCCGGAGCCGCCGGACATCGACGAGCTGACCGTGGAGACCACGGTGATGCAGAACGAGACCAGGTCGACCGGGATCAAGGCGATCGTCTACAACAGGTCGGCGTTCCCGGCACGGGCGCTCAAGGCAGCCACCTTCCGCTACTACTTCCGTCGGGAGGGGACCAGCACGATCGAGGTGACCAGTGGTTACACCCAGGGCTGCCCGGCACCGAGCACCGCCCGGCAGGTGTCCGGTGACCTCTGGTACGTCGAGGTGAACTGTTCCGGCTACACCATCGCCCCGGCCGGCCAGTCGGCACACCGGATGGAGGTCCAGTTCAAGATCGGCGTACCGGAGGGCGGCACCTGGAACTCGGCGAACGACCCGTCGTACCAGGCCACCGCCGGGCCGAACGTGAACGTGCCGCTCTACGAGGGCGGCGTACGGGTCTGGGGCGCCGAACCCGGTCCGACCACCCCGGACACCGATGCGCCCACCGTGCCCGGGGCGCCCACCGCCTCGGCGGTCACCGCCACCGGCGTCACCCTGGGCTGGACGGCGTCCACCGACACCGGGGGCAGCGGACTCGCCGGCTACGACGTCTACCGGGAGACCGGCGCGACCGACACGCTGGTCGGGGCGCCGCCGACGCCGTCGCTGGCGGTCACCGGGCTCACCCCGTCGACCGCGTACCAGTTCTATGTGGTGGCCCGCGACGGCGCCGGGAACCGCTCGGCCGCCTCCGCCCCGGTCGCGGTCACCACGGCCGGTGGTGGTGGCGACACCACCCCGCCCGGTGTCCCGGGCACCCCGACCGCCTCGGCGGTCGGCCCGACCGGCCTCACCCTCACCTGGACCCCGTCGTCCGGCACCGACCTCGCCGGCTACCGGGTCTACCGCGAGGCGGGCGCGACCGACCTGCTGGTCGGGTCGCCCGGCGGGTTGACCCTGACCCTGACCGGGTTGACACCGTCGACCGGGTACCAGTTCTACCTGGTCGGGGTGGACCTGTCCGGCAACGTGTCGGCGGCGTCCGGCCTGGTCAGCGTGGTCACGCTGCCCGCCGGACCGGGCGGGGCGTGCCAGGTCGGCTACGCCACCAACGACTGGAACAACGGCTTCACCGGCACCGTCACCATCCGCAACACCGGCAGCACGGCGATCAACGGCTGGAGCCTGGTTTACGCCTACACCGCCGGACAGCGGGTCACCCAGTCCTGGTCGGCGACGGTGACCCAGGCCGGGACCACGGTCACCGCGACGAACCTGTCCTACAACGGCTCCCTGGCGCCGGGCGCGTCGACCAGTTTCGGCTTCAACGGTACGCACACCGGCAGCAACCCGAGGCCGACCACATTCACCCTGAACGGCGCGACCTGCACCGTCGCCTGACCTGACCCGGGTGTTACCCGTGATGGCCTCTCCGGTCGGTCCCGGGCGTGCCGAGGCGCGTACGGACCGGGAGGCGTGGTTTCCGTCCGAGGACGGCCACGCCTCCCGGTCCGGGGCTGGGCAGGTGGTCGGTCAGTCGCGTCCGATGAAGACGCCGATTCCGTTGGCGACGGCCCGCTCGACCCCGCCGGAGGGGCTGTTGCGGACGGTGGCCGTGGTCGCGCCCGGGTGGCGGGCCGCCAGGGTGCTGGACCCGCCGCCGTCGAGGTTGACCGCCGCGTCCGCGCCGAACGAGCGGAGCAGCGTGGCCAGTTCGCTGACCGTGAGTCCCGTGCTGACCGAGGACCGGCCGTCGAGGGCGACGAGGTAGACGGTGCGCCCGTCCGCGCTGGTGCCGGCGGCGGTGCGGACCGCGGCGACCGAGTTGTCCAGGCCGGCCAGGGGCTGACCGGACCGCAGGATCGGGAAACCGCCGACCGCGAAGGTGAGCGCCGGCTTGTCGTCGGTGACCAGTGCCTGCCGGCGTACGTTGACCCGGTCGCCGGGGAGCAGGTCGTCGAGCTGGTCCGCGCCGCCCTCGCGGCCGACCAGGACGACGGTGTCGGCGGGGATCGCCCCGGAACCCGGGGTACGGCTGATCGAGGTCACCACGCCGTCGTGCACCGTCACCTCGTAGGTGTGGTCGGTGCAGGGGTCGTTGCGGCTGGTGTCGCTGCCGCAGGTGGCGCGGATCCGGGAGGCGCTGCCCCAGTCCGAGTCGAAGAGGCCGACGCCGTCGACGGGCAGCGCGTACTGGTTGAGGCCGCGCAGCGGGATGACCGCGCCGCTGCGGCTGCGTACCTCGCCGCGCAGGGTGAGGCTGGTGACCCGGGCGCTGCCGTTGATGCCGACGCCGAAGACGTCGCGGGTGGAGGTGCCGGCCGGCAGCCCCGGACCGAAACGCTGTGCGTTCGGCACCGCCGCCTTGAGGTCCTCGCCGCCCGCGATCTCCGGTCCGACCGCGGACCCGGTCGGTTCGACGCCCTCGTGGGTCTCGCTGATGTTGAAGAAGTCGCCGTTCACGCCCGCGACGGCGCCCTGCTCGTCGGTCATGGTGGAGATCACCTGCCGCTGCGCCACCGCGTCGGGGTGCAGCAGGTCCAGCACCACCTTCCGTTGGCGCAGGTCGGCGGTGACCACGTGTCCGACGGCCGGCCCGCGTGGTGTGTCCAGTTCGAAGGACAGGTACGTCACGCCGGGCGCGACGAGTTCGCCGCCGGTGTAGTGGACCAGACCGTCGGCGGTGGACGTGGGCGTGGCCGCCCCGGTCGGGGTGGCTGCCCACGCGGCACCGGCGGGTACCACGAGGGTGGCCAGTGCGAGGGACAGCAGCAGTGCCAGCGGTCGGCGTACGAGCTGTGGTGGCCTCATCGCCGCTCCTCTCGTCTCAGGGTGACCCGGACCGGGCCCGGGTCGGGTTCCCGAGTAGACGATCACGCCGCGGTGAACGCGTAACAAGATCAACTTGAACCGTCGGTGCCGTCCTCGGGTACGCCGAAGCCGGTCCGGACGACGGAGGAACCCGAGGGGCGTTCGATCCGCCGTCGTCGTCGCGCACGTCAGACCCGGGAGGTGGTCACGGCCGGACCAACGGCGTGATCACGTCGGCCCGGTTGGTCCAGAGCCAGCCGGACCAGTCTGCGGGCACCGCCTCCAGGTCGGCGGACCGGTCGAAGCCCTCTGACCACGGTCCGTCACCGGCGACGAGGATGACCCGGGTGTCCGCCGCACGCATCCGGTCGACGAAGAGATTCGGCCAGCCCCACATCAGCCGGCCGTAGCGCTGCGGCAGGTGCAGTTCGGTGTGCCGGCAGGCGCCGGGGACGTGTCCGGTCCAGCCGGTCGCGAGGTAGCGGACCAGGCAGTCCCGCATGGTCTTCTCCGAGGCGGCCCGCACCTGCGGCAGCCGGTTCGCGACCGCGTCGACCGGTGCGCCGCCGCCGTACACACCGATGGTGGCGAGCCGCTCGGCGGGCAGGGTGGCCAGGTAGGCGGCCAGCCGTTCGCCCTCGGCCGGGTCGTCGTTCTTCAGATCGATCAGCAGCTCCCGGTCCGGGAACGCGGCGACGACCTCCTCGACGGTGGGCAGCAGGCCGACGCCCTTACCGCGCAGCGGGTACGTGACACCGCCGTCGGCGGTGTAGCCGTACCCGAGGTCGAGCCGGCGCAGTTCGGCGAGCGTGTGGTCCCGGACCCGGCCGGTCCCGTCGGTCCGGCACTCGAGCGTCGAGTCGTGGAACACGGCCAGTTGATTGTCGGCGGTGACCTGCACATCGAACTCGATCATGTCGGCGCCGGCGTCGAACGCCGCGCGCATCGACGAGATGGTGTTCTCGATGTGGCTGTGTTCCGGCGGGTGGATGCGGGTGGCGGTGCAGGTGTCGTTGAGTACACCGTCGAGCGGAAAGGTCTGGGCGATGCCCCGGTGTGCCAGCAGCAGCGGCCGACCTCCCTCGGAGCCCCGCAGCGCCGAGCTGTTGGCCACGTAGAGTCCGGTGACCGCCAGCAGGACGACGCCCAGGGTCAGCCAGAGTCTGCGGAACCGGCGCGCACGTTTCAGAGAAGACACCCGGGCAGCCTGTCAGCGCGAATCCCGCCCCGGAACCGGCGAAGGACACAGCCGACCTAGGTCCTTAGGACAGGTCGCGGGCGATCAGCGCGGCCTGGGTCCGACTGGTCACCGCCAGTTTCCCGAGCAGGTTGCTGACGTGGGCCTTGACGGTGCGTTCGGCGAGCGCCAGGTCCCGTGCGATGTCCTGGTTGCTCATGCCCTGTCCGAGCAGGGCGAGCACTTCCCGTTCGCGCTGGGTCAGGGTGCGCAGCCGGGCACCGGCGTCCGCTGCGGCCGGGGCCGGCGTCGAGGGCCAGAGCAGATCCGCGGCGGACGCGCTCAGCGCGGTCACCCCGGCGTACGCACCGCGGACGGCGGCGGCCAGCTCACCGCCGCTGGCGTCCTTGAGCACGAACCCGTCCGCGCCGGCGGTCAGCGCCCGTTGGATGTCCGCTGCCCGGCCGACCGTGGTCAGCATCAGCACCTTCGCGGACACCTCCGGAAGACGGGAGCGCAGCTGACCGAGGACGCGCACACCGTCCGCGCCCGGCAGGTAGAGGTCGAGCAGGATCACGTCCGCCACGACGGGATCTTCGGCCAGGAGTTCCAGCAGGGCGTCACCGTCCGGTAACTCCGCGACCACCTCGAAGTCCGGCTGCGCGTCGAGGATCAGGCTCAACCCCTCCCGTACCAGCGCCTGGTCGTCGACGATGACAAGCCGGATCATCGGGCCATGGTATTCAGGGCCGTGGCATTCACACTCCGGCCTCCGACGGTTCGTCGGCTACGAGGTCATTGGCAGCCCGCGGTGGACGTCGCCCTGGGCGCCGCGACCGCCGCGCTCTTCGTGCTCTCCGGTACGACCGTCTCCACCCCGCTCGCCGTGGCGCAACTGCTGCCACTCGTCTGGCGGCGCCGGTTCCCGGCCGCGGTGCTGATCGTCGTCGGCTGCGCGACCGCCGCCCACACCACACTCGGCATGGCCCGCGCGACCGGCTTCTTTCCCGCGACGATCGCGCTCTACACCGCCGCCACCCACCGGTCGTCGGCGATCCGGTGGGTGCTGTGTCCCGCGGTCGGCCTGGTCATGGCCGCCGCCAGCGGAGTTCGACACGGTCCGGTCGAGGGCGTGCTGATGGCTGTCGTCACGGTGACGGTGGCGTGGTTGGCCGGGGTGGAACGCAGCGAGCACCTGCGCCAGCGCACCGAGGCCGAAACGCACCGGGCGGAGGCGGCACGCCAACGGGCCGAGGCTGAGAGGCAGCGTGCCCAGGCGGCCAGCCTGCGGCTGGAGCGCCGGATCGCCGAGCAGGAGACCGCAGCCGCCGAGGACCGGGAACGCCTGGCCCGCCGGGTGCACGACACCCTCGCGCACACGGTCACCGTGATGCTGCTGCAGACCGAGGCGCTGCGGGCCACCACGTCGCTCGACCCGGCCGGGAAACGTCGCCTGGAGGTGGTGCTGCGCGCGGGACGGGAGGCGCTGGCCGAGGTTCGCGCCGCGCTGGCCGACGGCGACGAGCGGGATTCCGCGACGCTGCTGGCGGCGCGGCTGGACACGCTCCGCGCCGCCGGGCTGAACCTCGCCGTGAGCCCGCCGGACCTGCGCGAGGTGCTCCCGGCACCGGTCCGGGCGGTCGCCGACCGGCTGATCGGCGAGGCGGCGACGAACGCGTTGCGCCACGACGGCCCCGGCACCCTGTTGACGATCACGACGGCGCACGACGACGACCGGTTGATCCTGCGGATCACCAGCCAACCGCCCGGCTCCGGGGGTGGCCGGTCGCCGCGCGGCACCCCGGGCTTCGGCCTGCGCAGCCTTTCCGAGGACATCAGAGGGTACGGCGGGGAGCTGGCCTACGGCCCGGTTGTCCCGTTCGGCTGGCGGATCGAGGCGGCGTTTCCGCTGCCCGTCGCAGTGGACGCGGGTCTGCGCTGACGTCCCGTGAGCGGGTCAGCGGGTGCCCGGTGGCTACTGGTGGGTTTCGCCGTGTTCGACGCAGACCGCCGACCAGCCGGTCGGTACGACCTGCACCTTCATTCGGCGCCGGCACTGCGGGCAGAACCGGGGCGGCTCCAGCACCCGGGCTGCCGCGCAGCTGTTGTGTGAGCCGTCCCCGGTCGACCGGCCGCACCGGTCACACCACAAGCCGGTCGTCGTCATCACAGGGTCGTCCTCGCTCAGAGCGTCGCGGAGAGGGCCTTGACCGGCATCTTCAGCTCGTCGAGCAGGGCCAGGTCGGCGTCGGCCGGACGACCGAGCGTGGTCAGGTAGTTGCCCACGATCACCGCGTTGATGCCGCCGAGCAGCCCGTCGCGGGTACCGAGGTCGCCCAGGGTGATCTCCCGGCCGCCGGCGAACCGGAGGATCGTACGCGGCATCGCCAGCCGGAACGCCGCGATCGCCCGCAGCGCGTCCTTCCCCTCCACCACCGGCTGGTCACCCAGCGGGGTGCCCGGACGCGGGTTGAGGAAGTTCAACGGCACCTCGTGCGGGTTCAGTTCGGCGAGCTGTACGGCGAACTCGGCCCGCTGCTCCACCGACTCGCCCAGCCCCAGGATGCCGCCGCAGCAGACCTCCATGCCGGACTCGCGCACCATCCGCAGGGTCTCCCAACGCTCCTCGAAGGAGTGCGTGGTGACCACGTTCGGGAAGTACGACCGGCAGGTTTCCAGGTTGTGGTTGTAACGGTGCACGCCCATGTCGACCAGTTCGTCGACCTGCTCCTGGCTGAGCATGCCGAGCGAGGCGGCGACCTGGATGTCGACCTCGGCCTTGATCGCGGCCACACCCTCGCGCATCTGCTTCATCAGCCGCGCGTCCGGGCCGCGTACCGCCGCGACGATGCAGAACTCGGTCGCACCGGTCTTCGCCGTCTGCTTAGCCGCCTCGACCAGCGACGGGATGTCCAGCCAGACCGAACGTACCGGCGAGGCGAAAAGTCCGGACTGGGAGCAGAAGTGGCAGTCCTCGGGGCAACCGCCGGTCTTCAGCGAGACGATTCCCTCGACCTCCACCTCCGGACCACACCAGCGCATCCGCACGTCGTGGGCGAGTTGCAGGGCGGCGGGCAGGTGCTCGTCGGGAAGGCGCAGTACGGCGAGCACACCGGCCTCGTCGAGGCCGACGCCTTCACCGAGCACCTGGGCACGCGCCTGGTCGAGGATCTCTGGCATGGTCGTACCCTACAAGGCGGTTCGAGCATCGATGGGAGCCGCCGGCCGCTGCCGTGACCGTGTCCACCGGCTCCCGTCGCGCGGCGGTGCCGCGCGAACCGGCTAGGGTGACCGTCGCCTGTCGCCGGTGGCCGGGAACGCCCCCTGGCGTACCGGCCCGCCGCCCGGGTCGGTCCCGGCCGAAGTGGTAATTTTCGCCGGTCGGGCCGGTTCCGTCAGGGCGGCTGGGCGGGCGGACGGGGAGACGAGGAGTCGACGTGGCGAGCTGGCTGGAAGCGCTGGACCGGCGTGCCCAGCTACGTGCCAAGGCGGGCCTGACCCGACGGCTGCGCCCCCGGGGCGCGACCGATCCGGTGGTCGACCTCGCCGGCAACGACTACCTGGGGCTCGCCCACCATCCGGCGGTCACCGTCGCGGCCACCGAGGCGCTGCGGACGTACGGGCTGGGCGCCACCGGTTCCCGGCTGGTCCGGGGTTCGACCGACCTGCACTCCGCGCTGGAGCGGGCCCTGGCCGACTGGTTCGGTGCCACCCGCGCGCTCGTCTACTCCTCCGGTTACCTGGCCAACCTCGGCGCCGTACGCGCCCTGGTCCGCCCCCGTACGCTGCTCGTCTCCGACGCGCACAACCACGCCTCGTTGATCGACGGTTGCCGGCTCTCCGGTGCCCAGACCGTGGTCACCCCGCACGCTGACGTGGCCGCCGTGGAGGAAGCCCTGGCGGCGGCACCGGGCCGGCCGGCGGTGGTCGTCACCGAGTCGGTCTTCTCGGTCGACGGCGACCTCGCCCCGCTGGCCCGGCTGCACGAGGTGGCCCGCCGACACGGTGCGCTGCTGCTCGTCGACGACGCGCACGCGGTCGGCGTACGCGGTCCGGGCGGGGCCGGCGCGGTGGTCGAGGCAGGGCTCGCCGGCGCGCCCGACGTGGTGATCACCGCCACCCTGTCGAAGGCGCTGGGTGGGGCCGGGGGTGTGGTCGCCGGTCCGGCGGAGCTGATCCGGCACCTGGTGGAGACCGGCCGCACCTTCATCTACGACACCGCCCTGCCCCCGGCGGTCGCGGCGGGCGTACTCGCCGCCGTGGAACTGGCCCGGGACGGTGATGCCCTCCGGGAGGAGCTGGCCGACCGCGCCGCCGCCGCCGTGCGTCACCTCGGCCGGGCCGGGCTGGACGTGTCGACCCCGGCCGCCGCAGTGGTCTCGGTGACCGCCCCCGGTCCCGAGGCGGCCGCCGCCTGGGCCGCCGACTGCCTCGACTGGGGCGTGGCGGTCGGCTGTTTCCGCCCGCCCTCCACCCCCGACACCCGCTCGCGGCTGCGGCTGACGGTCAACGTCGGTGTGCCGCGCGCCGAGTTCGACCGCGCCCTGGACGTGATCGTGGAATGTGCCCCGTGACCGCCAACCCGCGCGGTTGCCCGATCAAGGAGGGTGCCCGGTGAGCGACACCTCGTGGCGTGGCCCGATCCTGGTCACCGGCACCGACACCGATGTCGGCAAGACGGTGGTCACGGCGGCGATCACCGCCGCCGCGCAGGCGGCCGGACTCCGGGTCGCGGTGATCAAACCCGGTCAGACCGGTACGGTCACCGGCGCCCCGTCCGACATCGACACGGTCAACCGGTTGGCCGCCCCGCTGACCGCCCGTACCCTGGCGAACTTCCCCGAACCGCTCGCCCCGCTGGCAGCGGCGAGGGTGGCGGCGATGGAGCCGCTGGAGCTCTACACGGTGGTCGACGCGGTACGCGCGGAGACCGACAAGCACGACCTGGTGCTGGTCGAGGGGGCCGGCGGGCTGCTCGTCCCGATGGGCGTACGCCCCTCCGGTGAGCCGTGGACCGTCGCCGACCTTGCGGTGTCGCTCGGTGCACCGGCGGTGGTGGTGGCCCGCGCCGGGCTGGGCACGCTCAACCACACCGCGCTCACCCTGGAGGCGTTGGAGCGGCGGGCGGTGCCGGCCGGGGTGGTGCTCGGCGCCTGGCCGAACGAGCCCGAGCTGGTGCACTGGGCCAACCTGAGCGAGCTGGTGCCGAACATGGTCGGCGCGTTGCCCGACGGGGCCGGGACGATGGATCCGGGTGTCTTCCGGCGCTCCGCTCCGGGCTGGCTCACCCCGGCGCTCTACGGTGTCCTCGACGACTGGCGGACCTGGGCCGACGACGTCCACTGACCGACGACTGGCGGCCCCGGGCCGAGGGCGGCCGGTCACCGACGACCAGCCGTCGGGGGTGGCACCTGACTTTCGTCGGTGATGCCGCAGCTCACCGCCGCGTAACCTGGCGGCGTGGTCGCTTGGTGGCGTGGCTTGGCGCAGCGACGGCGGACGTTCCTGCTGGATCTGCTCCTCTGGGCGGCGCTCGCCGCGCCGATCGTCTGGGCCCTGGGCACCCCGCCGTGCCGACCCTTCGACGAGGTGCTGCTGGTCGTCGAACCGCTCCTGCTCGGTGTCGCGGTGGCGGTCGGCCGCCGCTGGCCGCTGGTCTCGCTGATCCTGGTCGTCGTGCCGACCATGCGGGACGGCAACTTCCTCTTCGCGATCCCGGTGATGAGCTATCTCACCGGCCTGCGGATGGCCCGCGCCCGGCCGGCGGTGCTCGTCTTCACGGTGATCGGGGTCGGCGGCAGTGCACTGAACCTCTGGGCCTTCCGCAGCGGCCTGGCCACCTGGTTCCTGCTCGCCACCATGCTGCTCTTCGCCGGTGTCTTTCCCTGGCTGCTGGGCCGGTACCGGCGGCAGCAGGGTGAGCTGGTCCGGGCCGGCTGGGCCCAGGCCGAGCTGCTCGAACGGGAGCAGGCCGGGGTGGCCGAGCGGGTCCGGATGCGGGAGCGGGCCCGGATCGCCCAGGACATGCACGACTCGCTCGGACACGACCTGAGCCTGATCGCGCTGCGGGCCGGGGCGCTGGAGCTCGCCCCCGGCCTCGACGACCGGCACCGGCTGGCCGCCGGCGAACTGCGGGCCAGCGTCGGCGCCGCCACCGACCGGCTGCGCGAGATCATCGGCCTGCTCCGCGAAGACGCCGGTACGGCACCGACCCGTCCGGCCGACGAGGGCGTCGCCGAACTGGTCGACCGGGCCGGCGCCGCCGGTATGGCGGTCCGCCTGCGGTGGCGGGAGCAGTCCGGGCCGTTGCCGGCCGAGGAGTTGCCGTTACTGGTCGGCCGGGCGGTGCACCGGGTGGTGCAGGAAGCGCTGACCAACGCCGCCCGGTACGCCCCGGGCGCACCGGTGACGGTCGAGGTCGACCGGACGACGGAGTGGATCGGCGTACGGATCCGCAACGCTCCCGCCCCGGCCGGTCCGCTGCCCGTACCGGTGTCGGCCGGCACCGGCCTGCTCGGCCTGCGCGAGCGGGTACGGCTCGCCGGTGGCACCCTGACCGCCGGGCCGGGTGCCGGCGGTTTCGAGGTGACCGCCCGGATCCCGCTGGTCGCGGACCCGCTGGCCGGCGACTCACTGGTCGAGGACCCACGGGTGGGCGACTCGCTGGTCGGCGACCGGGATGCCTCGGCGCCGGCGGCCGTCCGGTCCGCGTCGGCCGACCGCCTCCGGGTACAGCGCCGTCAGGTGCGGCGCAGCCTGACGGTGGCGGTCACCGCACCGGTGGCGATCGCCGCCATGCTGTCCCTGGTCTACTACCCGTTCGTCACCTTCGACTCGGTACTGCACCGGACGGAGTTCGAGCGGCTGCGGGTCGGTGCGTCGCGTACGGAGCTGACCCGGGTGTTGCCCGGCCGGCAGGCGCGGGGCCTGGCCGAGAACGCTCCGTCGGCTCCGACCGGCGCCGAGTGCGAGTTCTACACCGATGGCAACTTCCCCCTGGCCCTGCCCGCGTACCGGCTCTGCTTCGTGGACGGGCGGCTGGTGGCGAAGGACGAACTGCCCGGCTGACCGCCCCCGTACGGCGGCAGCCGCTGACGACGAAACGCGTGAACGAGGAGATGTGATGATCCCGGTCCTGCTGGCCGACGACGAGGCGATGATCCGGGCCGGGGTACGGGCGATTCTGGCCACCGACCCGGAGATCGACGTGGTGGCCGAGGCGGGGGACGGGCGCGAGGCGGTCGAGCTGGTCCGTGCCCACCGGCCCCGGGTCGCGTTGCTGGACATCCGGATGCCCCGGCTCGACGGGCTGGCGGCCGGGGCCGAGATCCGTCGCCTGGTGCCGGAAACCGAGGTGGTCATGCTGACCACGTTCGGCGAGGACGACTACATCGCCCGGGCCCTCGGCGACGGAGCCAGCGGCTTCCTGCTGAAGTCCGGCGACCCCC
The DNA here is from genome assembly GCF_003633685.1 of Micromonospora pisi. Classification (NCBI taxonomy): domain Bacteria; kingdom Bacillati; phylum Actinomycetota; class Actinomycetes; order Micromonosporales; family Micromonosporaceae; genus Micromonospora; species Micromonospora pisi. The sequence goes on from NZ_RBKT01000001.1 coordinate 6,250,424, forward strand.
GGGAGCTGATCGCCGGGGTACGGGCGGTGGCGGGCGGCGGGGCGTACCTCTCGCCGAGGGTGGCCCGGCGGGTGCTCGAGCTCGGCGGGGGTCGGATGGGGAAGCGACCGGCCGCCCGGGAACTGACCGGCGGGCTCACCGAGCGGGAACGTGAGGTGCTGGCCCTGGTCGGCGCCGGGTTGTCGAACGCGGAGATAGGGCGGCGGCTCTTCCTGGTCGAGGGGACGGTGAAGGGTTACCTCAGCTCGATCTTCACCCGGCTCGGGGTACGCAACCGGGTGCAGGCGGCGATCGTCGCGTACGAGGCGGGTCTGGTCGACGGCGACGCCTGACCCACCGGCGGACGCCCCCGCCCCCGCCCCGCCCCGTCCCGTCGACGGATCGCTCGGCGGAGCGGGGGCGGGAGGATCAGGCGTCGCGGCGGCGCAGCACCGTGTGACCGGCGAGCAGCGCCAGCAGCACCCAGCCGACGAGCACGACCAGGCCCACCACCGGCGGGTACGGGTCGGTGTCGCCGCGCAGGAAGTGCAGCCCGGCGGTGCCGGGCAGGGCGTCGGCGATCCGGTTGACGATCGTGACGTCGCTCAGCCCCAGCGTCGCCGGCACCACGGTCAGGATCAGGAAGACCGAGGTCAGGGTGGCGACGGCGCTGCGCAGCGCCGCACCGACACCGAGGGTGAATACGCTGATCAGCGCCAGGTACGCCGCGACCCCGAGCGCGTCCCCGATGGTCTCGGGCAGGTCGAACCGGCCCCAGTCACCGAGGATCGGGTCGGCGACCGCCGCGCCGAGCGCTCCGAGCAGCACACCGAGCACGAGGGTCACGCCGCCGACGACGGTGGTCTTGGCGAGGATGACGTGCCCCCGGGACGGGGTCCACTGCAGGGTGGCCCGGATGGTGCCGGTGGCGTACTCGGCGGTGATCACGAGAATCGCCATGGCGAGCACGGCGAACTGGGTCAGTTCGAGCGAGTCGACGGCGATCCGGCCGAGTGCGACGACGCCCTGGTCGTTGGCGGCATCGGTGTCGGTGTTGCTGTTCCGTACGTAGATCGCCAGCTGGGCCGAGGCCGCCGCCATCAGCAGGACGCTGGCGAGCAGGGCCCACCAGACCGAGCGGACCGACCAGAGTTTGGTCCACTCGCTGGCGATCGCGCCACCCAGCCCGCCGCCGCTCGGGTTGCCCCGGTTGGTGGTCACGTCCGCGCTGGTCACTGTCGATCCGCCGGGCCGCCGGGCGTTCACGGTGCTCACATCGCCTCGGGTCGGGCGGGTTCCGGCGACTGACGTCCCGCCGGGGCGGTGTATTCGAGGCTGGTCGAGGTGAGTTCCAGGTACGCCTGTTCCAGGGACGCCTCGCGGGCGCTCAGCTCGTGCAGTCGTACGCCGAGTTCGTGGGCCAGGTCGCCGACCAGCGCGACATCGGCGCCGGAGATCAGCAACTCCTCGGCGTCGACCGTCTCGACGGTGACCGCCAGCGCGACCAGCCGGTTGCGCAGCGCCGCGAGCCCGACCGGTTGGGGGCTGCGCACCCGGACGGCGCCCCGTGAGCTGCCCGCGATCACCTCGGCGACCGGGGCGTCGACGATCAGCCGGCCCTTGCCGATCACCACCAGTTGGTCGGCGGTGAGCTGCATCTCGCTCATCAGGTGACTGGAGACGAAGACCGTACGTCCCTCGGCGGCGAGGGTCCGCATGAGCTGGCGGATCCAGCGCACCCCGTCCGGGTCGAGTCCGTTCACCGGCTCGTCGAACATCAGCACCCCGGGGTCGCCGAGCAGGGCACCGGCGATGCCGAGCCGTTGCCCCATGCCGAGGGAGAAGGTGCCGGCCCGCTTGCCGGCGACACCGGTCAGGCCGACCGTGGCCAGCACCTCGTCGACCCGGCGCGCGGGAATGCCGTTACTGCGGGCCATCGCGAGCAGGTGCGCCCGCGCGGTCCGACCCGGGTGGACCGCCTTCGCGTCGAGCAGTGCCCCGACCCGGCGCAGCGGGTGCCGCAGGCTCGCGTACGCCTCCCCGTCGACCAGGGCGGTTCCGGCGTCAGGTCGGTCCAGGCCGAGGACCATCCGCATGGTGGTGGACTTGCCGGCGCCGTTCGGGCCGAGAAAGCCGGTGACCCGCCCCGGTGCGATCTCCAGGGTGAGGTTGTCGACGGCTGTCGCGGCGCCGAAGCGCTTTGTCAGCCCGGTTAACGTGATCATGGAGCCTCCCTGGGGGTTTCCCCCGTCGTGGTGGCTTCAAGGTAGAAATCACGCCGGGTCCGGCGAACCGCCCGATCGGCAGCACCCCGTACCGACCTTCGTCAGCTCACACCGCCACGGCAGGTGTTAGGAAGGGCCCCTTATACATCGGAATCCGATAACAAGGGGCCCTTCCTTACCACCAGGGCGTCGGGCATGCGGAAGGAGAGGTTGTCGGGGCACCAGGGGGCGCGTACGACGGTGACGTCGTGGAGCAGGGGAGCGGTCTGCGCCACCACCACGGCGGCTTCCATCCGGGTGAGCTGGGCGCCGATGCAGCGGTGGGCGCCGGCGCCGAACGCGAGGTGTCGGCGGGATCCCGGCTGACCGGGCCGGAACTCCTCCGGCTCGGCGACCACCGCCGGGTCCCGGCCGGCCCGGGCGAGCCACAGTACGACGCTGCGCCCGGCCGGTACGTCGACCCCGCCGAGGGTGGTGTCCCGGGCGGCCACCCGCCGCCAGGTGACGATCGGCGGCTCCAGCCGCAACCCCTCCTCGACCACGTCGGCGATCTCGACCGTGCCGTCGGCGAGCCCACGTCGCACCTCTGGTTCGGCGGTGAGCCGGTGCAGCAGCAGGGTGAGGAACTGCGAGGTGGTCTCCTGGCCGGCGACGAGCAGGAAGAAGAGGGCGCCGACCACCACATCGGACGCGTGTCCGGCGTCGCGCAGCCGCGCGGCGAGCCCGGAGCCGGTCGCCGCGAAGTCGCGCAGCACGGTGTGGAAACGGCCGACGATCTCGGCCAGGGTCTGTTGCCGTTCGGTGTCGACCGGGGCCCAGAAGAGTTCCAGCGCGGCCCGGGTGAACTCCTTGACCACCTCTACCCGGGTGTCGGGCAGGTCGACCAGCCGGGCCAGGACCAGCAGCGGAAGGTCGGCGGCGAGGTCGGCGTAGAGGTCGACCGGGTGGCCGGCGGCGAGGTCGGCGGCGAGCCGGGCGACCCGGGTACGGACCACCCCGGTCAACCACTCCTGCTGCTCGGCGACCCGCTTCGGATGCAGGGCGTCGGCGACGATGGCGCGGATCGCCGGGTGGCTGTGCCCGCTGTTGTTGGCCAGTGTCGGTGGCAGCCGGAACCCGTAGCCGGCGAGGATCCGCAGGGCGGCGACCGGCATCGGGCTCATCGCGTCGAGCGCGTTGTCCGGCCGGTACGTTTCCGGGTCGGCGAGGACCTGACGGACGAGCGCGTGCCGGGTCACCACCAGATGGTCGACGTCGATGTGGTCGGCGACGGTCGCGACGTCCGGCCATTGCCGGTCCACGGCTCCCGCGGCCCAGCTGCGGAACAACACGCCGTTACGCTACCCAGCGCCGCCCGGACGACCCGGGTCGAGTTGCCAGACCGTGGTGGGCTTCACCCGTACGCTCTCCAGCGCGGGCGGGACGGGGACCTGGTACGTGGCGAGCGCGGTGAATCGGGAACGGGGCAGGAAGGCCCGGTCGGGGTCGCCGACGAGCACCCGGGCACCGGAGCGGGCGGCGCGCAGCAGGAATCGCAGCACCCGGTTGGCCATCGCCTGGCTGTAGAAGACGTCCCCCGCGAGGACCAGGTCGGCGTCGCCGGCGTTCTCGTCGTCCAGGATGTCGGCCACGGTGACGTCGACCCGGACGTCGTTGGCCTGGGCGTTCAGTTCGATCGCGGCGCCGGCCCGCTGGTCGATCTCGACGGCGCGTACGTGGTCGGCGCCGGCCCGGGCCGCGGCGACGGCGACCAGGCCGGAGCCGGAGGCGAAGTCGAGTACCCGCCGGCCGGCCACCTCGTCGGGGTGGTCGAGCAGGTAGCGGGCCAGGGCCTGCCCGCCGGCCCAGGCGAAGGCCCAGAACGGCGGCGGCTGTTCGCTGCGGAACTCGCCTTCGGTGAGCTGCCACAGGCCGATCGGCTCGTCGGCTTGGTGCAGTTGGACCTCCGGGATGAAGGCGACGGGGGCCAGGCGGGCATGCAGGCGGACGAACGCCGCCGAGGTTTCGGACACCTCCCGGATTGTGCCGGGGCGGTGATGTCGGCGTGTCGCGGGGGTTGGGTTACCGGTTCACTACGTCGAGTGAAAGTGGGGGGTTTCATTGGCGCTAGGTGCTGGATCTCGCCCTTTTCCCACCACCTGATCCCGTTCTAGCGTTGCGGGGAGTAGTCAGACCATCGAGTCGTGACAGCTGGATGTGAATGGAGGCGTGGTGGCGGTACGTCGGTTCATCGGCCGGCTGGGCGCCGTACTGGCGTGCGTGACCGGGATCGGCCTGGTCGCCACCGGTACGCCGGCCGGCGCGGCGCCGGGATTCGACACCCGGCTGGAACTGCCGGGTCAGTTCACGGCGGGCGGTGCTCCGGTGACCGTCGCGGCCGTGGTCTCCACCACCGATCGGGGCGATTGCCGCAAGGTGCGCTGGTCCACGGTGTTGCGGGTGGACGGATTCCGGCTCGACCAGGTGCGGGTGGACCGGGTCGAGGAGACCGGTTCGTTTCCCGTACAGGTGCGGGCCGAGGGGAACGCGGCCCGGCTGACCGACACCGACCTCGACCCCGGCCAACTCTGCCGTGACCGTACGGTGACGGCGCAGTACCGGATCGCCTTCGCCGCCGAGGCCGCCGGTGGCCGGGTGACGGTCACCGCGGAGGCGTTCGACGCCCGGTCCCGTCTGCTCGCCAGCGGCTCCGCCACCCGGACGGTGGCGGGTGACCGGGGCGTGCCGACCCCGTCGAGGACCCGTTCCTCGCCGACCCCGACCCCGGAGCCGTCCGAGTCGGAGGAGTCGGCAACGGAGCAGGAGTCGTCCGAGGAACTGGTTCCGGTGCCGTCCGATACCCCGGTGGTGGCGTCCGGTGCCGGTGGCGGCCGTACCGACCCGGCGGCGAACTCGGGCCGGTTGGGCCTGGTCCAGGTGGGTTTCCTGACCGGTGCGCTGATGCTCTTCCTCGGCGTCGGACTGCTGATGCGGGTCCGGCACCGGCTGCTGAACGCGGTGACCAGCCGTGGCGGCGGTCGGGTCGACCGGTCGGACTACCCGCGACCGCGTCGGACCGCCCGCTCCGGCGGTGGGCTGTTCCGGGGGCGTGGCCGGTCCGCGGATTCCGGCGCCGACGGCACCATCGACCTCGGTACGACCAACGGGGCCGGGTACGCCCGACCGGTCTGGCAGACCGACGAGTCCACCGGTCCGGTCTGGCGCCCCCACCGGCGGGGGCGTCGCTGACCTTCCCCCACCGACCCCCGGGTGCCGTGTTGACCTCCTCCGGTCACGCCCCGCAGCGGCCCCGGGCGCGGGTCCGGTCCGGCCGCTCGTTCTGGCCGGACCGGACCCACTACCTACCGCTCGAACGCCTGGAACTCGGCGATCCGCACCTGGGTACGGAACGGGCTGCCGGTGGCGCAGTCGGTGGTGGTCGCCGGGTCGCTGTCCTGCTCACCGGCGTAGAGCGGACCGCCGGTGCACTGGCTGGCGGCCACCTCCAGCCGCAGGTGGGTGGCGGTCGTCTTGGGGATCTCGAACGACCGCAGGTTCAGCTCCCGGGTGTACGGGCGGAACGCCCCGCCCGGGAACGCGTCGGACCGGCTGGTGTAGACCCTCCGGTAGTTCGCGTCGTCGGCGCAGTCGGCCCTGCGGGAGTCGCAGGCCAGTACGGTGAACGAGCGCAGTGCCGTGAGCGCGTTCTGGCTGCCCGTGTCGACGTCGCCGGTGATCGCCGGGCGCAGGAACGCGCTGACGTTCACCCGCCGTACGGTCTGCGCGCCGGGCAGCGCCACCGTCACCCGCTTGCCGGCCACCCCGTCCAGGGAGGCCCAGTTGGTGGTCTCGGTGTCGTCGGCGATCCGGTCCAGGTTGACCCCGTCACCGCTGACCACCGCGCCGGCGGTGAGCGAGGCGAGGTTGCGCTCCAGGTCCAGGTCGAACTTCTCCCGCTCGCCCGAGTGGAACTTCTCGGTGAACCGGGAGTGCCCGAAGCCGGGGGCGACGGCGAGGAAGGAGAACTCCTTACCGGGCACGATCTCGAAGGTGTCCGGCAGCGCGGTCGCCGGGTCGGTGTCGGCGATCGGCACCGCGCGGGCCTCGTACTCGCCGACGTAGAGCCGGATCGGCGCCCCGGCGCTGTCGCCCTTGCCCCGGAGGGTGACCGTGGCGTTGCGAGCGTGCGGGGAGGCGAAACTCGGCGTCGGGTCGGTGTCCGCGGAGTTGATCGTGGCCGCGTCCCGGCCCATGCCCGACTCGGCGAAGGCGTTCCAGATGATGTCCTGGTTGCGGCCGCCGAAGCGGAGCTGGTCGGCGGCGAGCATGTTGTCCCGCATGTCGAGCATGCTCACCTGGCTGACCGCCTGCAGCAGCATCGAGTCGAAGACCAGCTGCGACCAGCGCCGGTTACCCGGACACCTGTCGACCGCCAGCTTGCCTTCGGCGCAGGCCAGTTGGATCGAGTCCTTGCCGTCTCCGTACCGGTCGACGAAGGCCGAGCGGACCCGGTAGTTGGTCGCGCCCCAGATCTCGCCGTCGGCGTGCACCGCCGGACCGGAGAGGGCGTAGCCGACGTCGGAGTAGTTCAGCGGGCTGCGGCTGAGGTCGTAGTTGCGGATGCCGCTCTCGTTGTTGCCGGTGACGAAGGCGCCGACGATGAACGGGGTCTTGCCGGCCGGCCGCATGTTGTGCTGGTAGAGGTATTCGGTGCCGAGCAGGTCGCTCCACGACTCACCCATCGCGCCGCCCTGGTGGCCGCCGATGCCGGCGTCCGGGCCGGCGATCATCCGGTTGCTGATCGCGTGCGTGTACTCGTGTCCGATCACCGTCATGTCGTAGTCGCCGTCCACGCAGGGCGGGTACGACGTACCGGCGATCGGCTGCCAGAGGTACATGTTGGTGCTCGGCGGCAGGCCGTCGCGCGGGGTGGACTGGTTGGCGTTGTTCCGGTTGCCGGTCAGCGCGCCCTGCTGGGCGCGGCCCTGCTCGGCGTCGCCACCGAGGCCCTCACCGGTGAGGTTGACCGCCTGGAGGTTCCACGCGCCCTCGTCGAAGCCGAGGTGGTACGCCCAGTCGTGCATCCGGTTGTGCATGGCGAACAGGTTGGCGGTGGCGGCGTCGATGTCGTTGCGCTCCGGCGAGGTGAACACCTCGGGGCTGCACCCGCTCTGCTTCCACTGGTCGGTGAACGGGTAGATGTAGTCCCGGGTCGGGCTCGGCGTGGCCGGTACCGCCGGGGTGCCGGCACCCCAGGAGACGACGTTGTTCGCCGAGTTGCCCCGGGTGGTCTCGGTGGGCAGGCCGGTGGCGAGGTCGACGTCCCACGCCTCGCCGCTGGCCGCGTCCTGCACCGTACGCTCGCAGCCGCGTTCCCACTTCTGGCACCAGATCACCCGGTCGTCGTGACGCGGGTGCGACCTGCTCGGCGGGTTCGCCGGGAAGACCGCCCACTGCGGGTTGTCCGAGTCGTAGTCGACCAGGTCCTCGCGGATCAGCACGCTGCGGTCGGTGCCGTCGACGAAGGTGGTGAACGCGGCCGGCTCCTCGCTGCTCTTGCCGATCAGGGTCACCTCCCAGGCGGCCCGGTTGCCGTCGACCGGGGTCGGCACCGCGACCTTGCGCAGGTCGTGGGTGGCCACCTGGTCAGCGGTGAGGCCGGCGTCGGCGAGGGCGGCGGCGTACGCCTCGTCGGCGGTGATGGTGAGCGGGGCCGGGGCGCTGGTGTCGCGGGTGAGCGAGGAGCTGACGTGGATCACGCTGCCCCGGTCGACCGCGATGCTGACCAGCCCGTCGAACCCGGCCGGCAGGTCACCGAGGCGCTGCCGCAGGGTGACCACGGCGCCGGTGCCGATCTGGCGGACCAGCAGCTTGTCCATGGCGGCGACGGCGGTGGCGTCCAGACCGAACAGGTCGCGCTGGGCGACCAGGTACTGCCGGGCTGCGGTTTCCGGGTCGGTGGCCAGGCCGGTGGCGAGCGCGGCGGTGCCGGGGCCGAGCGCGTGCGGGGTGCCGAGGGCGTTCCACCGTACCGAGGGGTCGACCTTGCCGGCGACGGAGCGCTGGGTGCTGCTCGGGGCTGCCGTACCCCTGCGGTTGTCCTTGTCGCGGGCCTGGTGCCCGTGGTCGAAGGCGTCCTTCGCGGCGGCGGGTGTCGCTGGCGTCGCCGTCTCGGGCGCGGCGGTGGCCGGGGTGCCGCCGGGCAGCGTGGCCGCGAGTACGACGGCCGTGACGAACGCGGGCATGGCCCGCCATCTGGTGCCGAACACTGTCCGCTCGGGTTTGCGCAAGGGGTCCTCCTCGGACGGCTCCGCGAAGGAGCCGACCGGTCAGGTCGGCTCCGCGGGAGGTTGGAGGTGCATGGGTTTAGATATGTGAATACCAGTCGGCACCCGATCATGGCAAGGAGAGATCACGTACGGTGGTCCGACCGTGATCTCCAGTGATGCCGCTCAGCTCAGCGCGAAGTCGATTTCGGCCCGCAGCCTCGGCGAGAGGCTGCGGGCGTAGCTGGCGGTCAGGTGGTTGGTGTCCCGGTAGACCAGCATCCCGCCGATCACCGGCGCGCACCGGTCGGTGGGGCAGATGGCGTCGTTGAGGCCGATCAGGTGGACGCCGCTGAGCCCCTCCGCGGCCTTCGCCTGGATCGGCCCGACCCCCTTCGCGAGGTCGTCGCGGGCGGTGGTGCACTCGGTCAGCCGGTCCGCGTGCGTGGAGACGCACTCGACGATGTCGATCCCGGGCTGCGGCGTCCCCTGGAGCACGATGGTGGGTACCTTCGCCTCCGCCATCGCCGACCAGGTCTGCCGGAACCCCTCGGCCAGCGCGGTCCGACCGGCGCTGCTGTTCAGCGTCCGGCCGTCGCGTACCGGGCTGTAGAGCGAGCTGCTGGTGACCAGTAGTTTCGGCCGGTCGGCGCCGGTCAGCCGGTCGCGTACGCTCCGGTTCCACTCGGTGCAGCTCGAGTTGGGCCGCCCCGAACGGGCCACCGTGATGCTGAGCAACGGGCAGGCGGCCTTGATGTACGTGACCACGCGCCAGCCGTTCGCCTCGGCGATCTCCTGCAGGGTCGGCAGCCACTGGGCCGCGTGGGAGTCGCCGGCGAGCGCGACGGTGAAGTCGGAGTCACGCTTGCCGTAGACGCAGGTGCGTACCTCGCTCTCCTGCTGTTCCGACAGGCAGTCGTCGTCGTACACGTCGGGCAGGTCCTTGCGGGCGGCCAGCGGCGCGGGGAAGATCGTGTCGACCTTGTCGACCGGTGCGCCGGCCGGGTTGTCCCGTGGCTCGGGACCGAGTGCGGCGGCACCGAGCGGCTCGGTCGGGGCCGACGGCGCCGGGCCGCTGGCGGTCGACCGTGGCGTCAACGAGGTGGCCGTGGTCACCTGCGCGGGGGGCCAGACGGTGAGCGGGAAGAGCAGCCCCATCACGACGGTCGTGACGGTGCAGACCAGGCCGAGTTGCAGGGCGCGTGCCGGTTGCAGGGTGAACTGCTTCGCCCTACGCACCGGGTTCTCCACGTACCGGTAGGTCAACCAGGCCAGGGCGACGGAGAGCAGCACCACCACCAGCCCGGCACTCACACCCAGTTCGCCGAACCGGGCCTCGGCCGCGACCAGCAGCGGCCAGTGCCACAGGTAGAGCGAGTAGGAGAGCGCCCCGACCGCGCGGATCGGCCCCAGGCTGAGCAGTCGTCCCGGACCGGCCTGACCGGCGGCTGTCCCGGCGGCGATCAGCGCGGCGGCGCCGAGTGTCGGCACCAGTGCCCGGTAACCGGGGAACGGACTGGCCTCGGTGAGCAGCAGCGCGCCGAGCACGATGGCGCCGAGCCCGGCCCAGCCGAGGACGACGGCGGCGAGCCGGGGGAGCCGGACGAGGTGCCGGCTCAGGATCGCCAGCCCACCACCGACGGCCAGTTCCCAGACCCGGGTGGTGGTGACGAAGAACGCCGACTCCGGATTGCTCTGGGTGAGGTGCACCGACCAGGCGAACGACGCGACCGCGACCAGGCCCAGGCAGAGCAGCAGCCGGCGGCGCAGCCGCCCTGGCCAGCGGTGGGCCGCCCAGACCCCGACCAGGATCAGCAACAGGGGCCAGAGCAGGTAGAACTGCTCCTCGACGGCGAGCGACCAGTAGTGCTGGAGGATGCTCGGTGGCTCGTTCGCGGCCAGGTAGTCGACCGCCTGGGTGGCGAGTCGCCAGTTCATCACGTACGAGCCGCTGGCGACGACGTCCCAGCCGGTCTGCAGCCACCGGGTCCGGGGCAGGAACAGGTAGGTGAGCAGGAGCGACGCGGCGAGGACCAGGACCGCCGCGGGCAGGAGCCGCTTGGCGCGCCGGGCGTAGAAGCCGACCAGGGAGATCTTGCCGGTCCGCTCCAGCTCGGACAGGAGCAGCCCGGTGATCAGGAATCCGGAGATGACAAAGAAGACGTCCACCCCGATGAATCCGCCGGGTACGACAGCGAGGTCGATGTGGAAGAGCAGCACGAGTACGACCGCCAGGGCGCGCATGCCCTCGATGTCGCCCCGGAACCCACGCCCCGACCTGGTCCTGTCACCGGCCCGGCTCGCCAGCTGAGTCATCTCCGCTACCCCCTACGAGCCCAGCGCCGATCGGTGGTCAAATCACCAATGTCCTAATCTGGTTGATATTAGAACGACTGTGGCGGTATTCGTGGTTTATCCGTGCAGGCAGGGGCTGCGGTCGGGATGGCTACGATGTCGGGCGATCCGATTCCGAGTGACTCCTGGCGCCGCGGAGCCGGATTCTGGTCCGACCCGGGGGAGGGGCCGATGTGGAGATTCCGGATCGTCGGTGTGGGGCTCGGACTGCTCGCACTGTTCGGCATCGGCGCCGGTGACTCCACGGGAGGTGGACGTGAGGCCGCCTCGGAGACGCTCGCACGGGCGTACGAGCAACTGGGCGGGCAACGGTTCCGGATCCTCGCCCGTACCACGTCGACCGACGGCAGGCGGTTGTTCCAGCTCGACGCCGTCGTGGACCGCAGCCGCCGGTTGGGTGACCTCACCACCGAGGCGACCGAGGCGGGCGTGCCGGTGGCGGAGCGCACGCTCCTGATCGGCGACGGCGCGTACACCCAGTTGACCAGGGAGGGAGAGATCGTCGTCGGGGCGACCGGACGAAGCTGGGTCTACACCAACCTGACCCGGGCCCCCGGTGACCACGGGCTGCTCGGACCGACCTTCGGAGTGCTGCTGGAGCCGTTCCGGCAGGTCAGTCACCTGGAGTGGGTGGGCCGGACCGGCTTGCGGGGCACAGTCGACCTGGTGCGCGAGCAGAACGTCCCGGACGTGCCCGAACTGCGTACGGTGCCGTTCGAGGCGACCATCGACGACCGGGGACGGCTCACCGGCTACACGCTCGTCCGCCCGGAGTACGGCGGCAGCCCGGCGGTCCGGTCGGAGGTGCTCTTCCGTGACTTCGGACTGCCGGTCGAGGTGACCGCCCCACCCGCCGCCGACCTGATGGAGAACCCGCTCATCGGTGGCTGAGACGACGACCGACGTCCCTCCCCGGGAGGTGGGGTGCCGCTCCGACCACGCGACACCCCGCCCACCCGGCGATCAGGACAGGGCGCCCGGGTAGGGCTCGGTGGTCCAGGGCAGGCCGAGGTCCGCGTACGTACGCATGCTGGTCGCGGCGGCGGCGACCGCCGCGTCGACGCCGTCGATCACCCAGGCCGGGCTGCCGCTGTCGTGCCGCAGGTGCCGGTTCCCGACCGGGATCAGGGTCGGTGCCGGCGCGGCGAGGATCGCCTCGACCAGCGCGGTGAAGTCCCGGGCGGCGTCGAGCGGGGCGAGCAGCGCCACCCCCGAGGGGTCCCGGCGGTGGTCGAGCAGGTTCGCCAGCAGGCCGGTCCGTTCGCCGCTCGCCGCGGCGCCCGCCCCGCCGGGTACGGCGACGCCGTCCGAGTCGGCGGCGGGCGTCGGGGTGAGCAGCAGCCGGTCGGTCGGGTACTCCAGCACCGCCGAACCCTCCGTACCGTGGACGATCATGTCGCCCTCACGGAACTCGGCGGCGCTCAAGGTGACCGCGATCAGCAGTGGCGGACCGGCGGTGAACTCCACCCGGAGGCAGGCGGTGTCCTCGACCTCGATCTGCCGGGTGCGGTAGCGCTCCAGGGTGAACCGGGTCGGCACCGCGCCCTCGGCGGCGGCGCGGACCAGGTCGAGACCGAGCATCAGGGTGTGCGCGAACGGGTTGACCAGGGCACCGTCGACCACCGGACGCCCGTCGACCGAGCGCCGCCCGGCCCAGGGGGAGCGGGCGTAGTACGCGTCGTCGCGGATCCAGGTGCCGGCGGCGGCGACGCCGGTGACCTGCCCGAGCCGACCGGTGCGGATCGCGTCGCGGAGCGTGGCCAGCGCGTGTGAGCCCTGGGCCTGGAATCCGACCTGGCAGATCCTGCCCGCGTCGCACAGGGCCCGGGCCAGCCGGTCGTGGTCGGCGAGGCTGGTCACCGGGGGTTTCTCCAGCAGCAGGTCGGCGCCGGCGGCCACCGCGTCGAGCGCGATCGGCAGGTGTGTGTGGGGCGGGGTGCTGACCACCACGATGTCCGGGCGGGTGGCGGCGAGCATTTCCCGGTGGTCGGTGTGTACGGGGACCGCCGGTCCGGCCTCCTCTTCGGAGAGTGGCCGGGTGTCGCAGACGGCGACCAGCCGGACGCGGCCGGCGCGTTGCAGGGCGTCGATGCTCCGCCAGTGCTGGGCGCCGTAGCCGGTCGCACCGATCAGGGCCACCGTGGGGGGTGTGGGCTCGGACATGTGGGCGAGGCTACCGAGAAAATATGTAACGATTCAACCAGCCTGCCCGGGAGCGCGCGCTGACCTAGGTAACAGAGGCGACGCGTCCTGGTAACCATCCCTTGACAAGAGGATGGAGCGGTCCTAGCGTCCGCTCTAGTTAAACCGTTTCATAGAGCCGAGTCGCCCGTGCCGGGCAAGCGCTTACCCCCGTGCTCCACGCGCCCCCAGCGAAGGAGAAAACCCCTATGTTGAGAACCCGCCGCAACCACCGCACGGTGCGAGCCGCCGCGGTCGCCCTGTCGGCGCTTCTTGCCCTGCCGTTGGCCGCCTGCGGCGGCGGCGACGCGGCCGACGACGGCCCGGTCACCCTCCAGTTCACCTGGTGGGGCAACGACGCCCGGGCGAAGGTCACCGAGGAGGCCATCGACCTGTTCGAGGCGAAGCACCCGGACATCAAGGTGCAGACCTCGTTCGGTGCCTTCGACGCGTACTTCCAGAAGCTCTCCACCCAGATCGCCGGTGGCGACGCCCCCGACGTGGTGCAGATGGACCGCGCCTACCTGCGCGAGTACGCCGACCGCAACGCCCTGCTGGACCTGGAGAAGTACGTCAAGGACGGCACCCTCAAGGTCGCCGACCTGACCCCCACGCTGCTGCCGGCCGGCAAGGTCGGTGACGCCACCTACGCGATCCCGATCGCGCAGAACACCCAGGGCATCATCTACGACCCGGCACTGTGGAGCGCGGCCGGCGTGGCGCCGCCGAGTCTGACCTGGACCTGGAACGACCTGCTCGCCGCCGGCCAGAAGCTGAAGGCGGCCGGCGGAGGCAAGGTCGCCGGCTTCGGTGACTTCGGCTTCGCCATCGACTGGTTCGACATCTGGCTCCAGCAGCGCGGCAAGAAGATCTACACCGACGACGGCAAGCTCGGCTTCGAGGAAGCCGACCTGGCCCAGTTCTGGACCATGACCGGCCAGTTCCGTACCGCGGGGGCGCTCGCCCCGGCCGAGCTGACCACCCAGATGGACGGCTCGGTGCAGAACTCCTCGCTGATCAAGAAGGGTGTCACGGCGGAGGTCAACTACGACTCCAGCTTCAGCCCGATGATCTCCGCGTACGGCGCCCCACTGGCCATCGGACCGATGCCGAGCGACACCGACAAGCGCGGCATGATCGCCGCGATGGCGATGGCCTACAGCGTGGCCGAGCGGAGCGAGCACCCGAAGCAGGCCGCCATGCTGATCGACTTCCTGATCAACGACGAGGCCGCCGGCAAGGTCCTCGCCGTCTCCCGGGGCATGCCGGCGAACGCCAAGGTCCGCGACGCGCTCGCGCCGAGCCTGGCCGCCAACGACAAGCTCGTGTACGAGTTCGAAAGCTCGGTGACCAGCCAGTTGCTGCCGACCCCGCCGGCCCAGCCCAAGGGCGGCGGCGCGGTCAAGGCCGAGTTCCAGCGGGTCTACGACGAGGTCATCTTCGGCCGGATCACCCCGCAGGAAGGGGCCAAGCGGCTGATCACGGAGGCCAAGAGCCAGCTCGGCTGACCCCGTTCCACCGACGGTGCCCCGGTCCCGGTGGACCGGGGCACCGTCGTGTCCGGCCCTCGTCGCACCCGTACCCACGCTCGTACCCGTTTCTCGCCACCTCAGGGACGGTTTTCCCCGACCATGGTCGGGTAGGCCCCGGGGACGGCTCGTGGACCTGGGGAAGGGGCTTTTCGAGATGAGGGCAGCGGTCTGGCACGGTGTCGGCGATATCCGGTTGGACGAGGTCCCGGATCCGCGCATCGAGGAACCCACCGACGCGATCGTCCGAATCACCAGAACCGCCATCTGCGGCACCGACCTGCATTTCGCCCGGGGCACCGTACCGGGGCTGAGCGAGGGCAGCATTCTCGGCCACGAGGGCGTCGGCCAGGTGGTCCAGGTCGGCAGCGCGGTGCGCAACTTCTCACCCGGGGACCGGGTGGTGGTTTCGTCCACCATCTCCTGCGGGTTCTGTTCCTACTGCCGGGCCGGCTATCAGGCCCAGTGCGACAACGCCAACCCCGGTGGCCGACGCGCGGGCACCGCCTACTTCGGCGCCCCCGCCAGCGCGGGCGGGTTCGCCGGACTCCAGGCCGAGTACGCGCGCATCCCGTACGCCAGCAACGGCCTGGTCGCCCTTCCCGACGACGTCTCCGACGACGAGGCGATCCTGCTGTCGGACATCTTCCCGACCGCCTGGTTCGGGGCCCGGATCGCGGACGTCTCCGCCGGTGACACGGTCGCCGTCTTCGGCTGCGGACCGGTCGGACAGTTGGCGATCCTCTCCGCGCAACTCCAGGGCGCCGGCCGGGTCATCGCGGTCGACCAGTTACCGGACCGGCTCGCCACCGCCAAGGGTCAACACGCCGAGGTGGTCGACTTCAGTGTGGAGGACCCGGTGTCGGTGATCGACGAGCTCACCGGCGGGATCGGGGTGGACCGGGCGATCGACGCGGTCGGCGTCGACGCCCAGCACCCGACCCACGGCCCGGCCGCCCGACAGGCCGAGGAGCAGGCCGACCTGATCGCCTGGGAACGCGGCGCGGTCGCCGCCCAGGCGGCACCGCAGGACGACAACTGGGTGCCGGGCAACGCCCCCGGACAGGCGCTGCGCTGGGCGGTCGACGCCCTGGCCAAGGCCGGCACGCTCGGCATCATCGGGGTCTACCCGCCGACGATGACCTCGTTCCCGACCGGCATCGCGATGAACAAGAACCTCACCATCAAGGCCGGCAACGCCAACCACCGGCACTACCTGCCGCAACTGGTGGAGATGATCGGCAACGGCACGGTCGACCCGTCCGGGTTGGTCACCGAGGAAGAGCCGATAGGTGACATTGTCGGGGCGTACCGCGAGTTCGACCGGCGGGAGCCGGGCTGGCTCAAGGTGGCGATCGACCCCACCTCCTGAGGCTCCGCCGGACCTGCTCGGCTATCCGAGCAGGTCCGCCAGCAGGAGTTCACCGGCGGGCCAGGGGCCGTAGCCGCTGGCGGTGTTGAGGTGCCCGGCGTCGCCCGCGTCGACCAGTTCCGCGCCCCAGGCCGACGCGTACGTGGCCACCTGCGCGAACGTCGCGTGCGGATCGTTCCGGCTGGCCACCACGACGGTCCGGAACGGCAGCGGTGCCGCGTGCACGACCAGCGGAAACCTCTCCTCCGGCGGGTCGTCCGGCCCGGGTGTCCAGTCCGGATCGAGATAGGGCGGGGTCACCAGCAGCGCCGCGTGCACCGGTGCCCGGTGCCCGGCCGCCCACTGCGCCACCGTGATGCAGCCACCGCTGTGCGCCACGAGCACCGGTGGCTCGGGCTCGGCGGTGATGGCCTCGTGCAGCGCCGCCACCCGGGTCACGATGTCGAAGTAGCGGTCCGGTCGGGGAACCCACCGGCAGTTCGGCAGCTCCCGTGACCACCGCTCCTGCCAGTGCTCCCGCAGGGGGAATCCGCGGCCCGGCACCAGCAGCACACCCGGCACGGCTCACCGCCCCTGGGATTCGAGCTTGGCGAGCTGGTCGAGCTGGGTGGTCCGGGTCTGCTCGATCTGGGTGGCCAGCGCCCGGATGTGCGGCTCGCTGCCGGACTTCTTTACCGCGCGGGCGAGTCGGACCGTCTGCTCCAGGTGGTCACGCATGTTGGTGACGAAGAGCTGGTCGAACGCGGGGCCGCTGGCATCGTTCAGGGCACGGAGGTCGTCGGCGGTGACCATGCCCGGCATATCGTGCCCCTCGTGCTCGTTGCTCTCCGCCACCCCGGCCTGCCGCAGCAGGTCCCGCAGCCCGGTCAGCTCGCCCCGATGGCCCTTGCCGACCTGGTCGGCCAGCTCACGTACGCCGGGATTCGAGGTCTGTTTCGGGGTGAGGTCGGTCAGCAGCAGCGTCTTCTCGTCCAGCGCGATCATCAGTTGGGTCCAGGCGACGTCGGTCGGGTTGAACGCCCCGGCCGCCCCGGCGGCACCCGTTGTGCCGCTCGGGCTGACTGTCACGGAAGGGGCCGCCGACCCGCCTCCGCCGGACCCGGCCGCCGGTTTGCCGCCGCTGTCGGCACAACCCGCCACGAGTACGGCGAGCAGGGCGAGCGGCAGCGCGCCGCGTACGGTCGAATTCATCTTGGTTCTCCCAGGTGCTGGCGGTGGGTGGACGAACCGGGGCGGGACCCGGCTCGCCGGGCCCCGCCTCTCGATCACCTTCTCACCATCGGGACAGCCTCAGTAGGTCCCGTCGTGGCCGCACTTGATCACCGGCCGGATGCAGTTGACGACCCGTCGCTCCATCTCCGCCGCGGGCCAGGCGTTGAAGAAGTCCCCGTGCATCGTGTAGCCGGGACCGGAGGCCAGCCGGAAGCCGGCCGGGTTGCCGTTGACCGGGTAACGGAGCACCTGGCGCAGCTTCGGCACGTGCACCGGGTGGGTGGAGGGGCAGCCCTGGTTGACCGGGTACGCCATGTGGCTCTTGTGGTCGGGTGAGTCCAGGTCACGGCCGTTCCAACACTGCGGGAAGTCGAGGTACGACTCCATCATGGTGCCGGCCGGACAGTTGACGAAGTCCTTGCCCGGTGGGATGTGCCCGGCGTGCAGGCAGGACCAGCGGGCGATGCTGTCGTCGCCACCGGTGGCGCGGGCGTTGCCGGCGACGATCTTCAGGCCGAGCGGCATCGGCTGGGTCTGCGCGACGACGTCGCTGCGTACGCCCTCACCCAGGTAGTAGAACGTCACCCCGGTCGGCTCCACCGGCACGTTGTTGTTGTACAGCGTCGGCACCCAGTACGACGACAGGTCGATGTGCGGGTTGCAGTTGCTCGACGCGTTGGCCAGGCTCGTGTAGTCCGAATTGGCGTTGGTCGAGGTGTTGCCGAAGAAGCTGTGCATGTGTGACGCGCCGGCCAGGCCGGGGTAGATGATCGGGTCGTCCGGCAGCCGGTGGCTGAACGGGCAGTCGGCGAGGAACTCGGCGACCCGGACGATCGGACCGCCCGGCGGTGGCGGTGGCGGGGCACCGCCGTCGTCGCCGAAGACCTGGAACTCCCAGAGCGACACCCCGTACGCGGTGGCGCGCTTGGTCGCGTGCAGTCGTACGTAGCGGCCGTTACCGGAGACGGTGATGCTCTTGCTGCCGCCGGTCCCGTTCACCGTGGTGTGGATGGTGGTCCAGTTGACGGCGTCGTTCGAGGTCTGGATGCGGAAGTCGCTGGCGTACGCCGCCTCCCAGTTCAGCGCCACCCGGCTGATCGCGCGGGCCGAGCCGAGGTCGACCTGGATCCACTGTGGGTCGCTGAACGCGCTGGACCAGCGGCTGCCGGTGTTGCCGTCGACGGCGGCGGCGGCGGTGAAGCCACCCTCGGCCGACGACGCGGTGGCCGGGCGGCCCTGGGAGAGCGTGATCTCGGCGGCGGCGGCGGGGCCGACGCCGACCGCGAGGTAGGTGCCGAGCAGGGCGACGAGCGCGGTGGTCAGGGTGGCCAGGCGCAGCCGTCGGCGTGGTGGTCGGGTACGGACTGGTGGTGGTGCGACCGGTTGCATGGGGCTCCTTCGAGGCATGGGGCGGAGAGCGGCGGGGGAGTCGCCACCGGTGCAACGTCCGTGGGTGAGGTTCGGTGGCGTCCGGCTCCACGGTGGAGGCGGCGCCGGAACGGGCGCGGGTCGGGCGCACCGGAACCTGTGTCGGGCGGGTTACGGACGGATGTCGAACTGTGCAGGGAGAGCGCTCTCTGGCACCACTTTGACTCTTCTATCGCCCAGAGTCAATGCTTCGGGACGGTTCCGGAACAGCCTCTTTTCGCGGACGAATCTCCTCGATCGTGATCGATGCCCGCGCGTTCTGCTCGACTGCGTACCCGAGGATGATCGACTGCGGTACGTGAGCTCAGTAGCTTTTCGAGATCATGCGAAGCTGGTGCGATGGACCGGCCGCTCCTGTTCCTCGACGTCGATGGGCCGCTTCTCCCGTTCGGGGCGATCACGCCGGTGTCGGAGGCCGGTGCCCGGTCAACGCGTACGGCCACCAACCCGCTGCTCGCCCGGCTGAATCGAGATCACGGGCGACGGTTGTGGACGCTCCCCTGCGACCTGGTCTGGGCGACGACCTGGATGGGCGACGCGAACGACACGATCGCACCGCTGCTCGGCCTTCCCGACCTGCCGGTGGTCGAGTGGCCGGACTCGGACGAGGAGGACGACAGCCTTCACTGGAAGACCCGGGGTTTGGTCCAGTGGGCGGCTGGGCGTCCGTTCGTCTGGGTCGACGACGAGATCACCAACGCGGATCGCGAATGGGTGTACGCGAACTATGATGGGAAGGCTCTCCTGCATCGCGTCGACCCGCACTGTGGCCTCACCGACCAGGACCTCACTCTTGTCGAACGATGGTTTGCGCGGCTGTGACTGCCCTGGTCGGCACCACGCTTATAAATACTCATCTCTATGTGTGTAGATGGCGTAACCCACCTGGATGGCACCAATGAGGATCCCGGCCAGGGAGCCCGCAGCAGCCATCGTCACCGCCACATCGACACCCCCACCCAGGACGAGCCCCCCGACAGCACCCAGAAGCGCCCACGCGCACGCTCCCACCACGGCGAACAAGACCGAGCGTCGGAGCCGCGCCTTCCGCACCGCACGGTCCCAGGCGTCGATCTGCTCGCCGACCAGCCGGCCCCGCCCGTCGCGTTCCTCGTCCACCGTCACGCCCCTCCCGACGCGCCGCCCTCGGCGAGGAAACGGCGGATGACCCAACCTCAGGAACAGGATCCATCCGCACGGCCGCAGACACCACCCCTGCCGCCACCGCATCTCCTGACCAAGGATGACGGCTCGCTACCGGCTGTCCGGTCTTCCTCTGGTCGTGCCGGACGCCGACCACCGGACGCCGACCGGTTGCCGCGCACCCGACTGGCCGGCAATGAGCCCCAGGATCAGGGGAGATGCCGTCAGTCGGACTCGAAGGCAGCTCGGACCGCTGCGGTGGCCTCGTCCACGGTCGCGCCGAGCCGTCGTACGTTCTCCGCGTACTCGTGGGCGCGTTTGATCAGTGGTTCGGCGCTCATCCGGCGGTGGTGGCGGTCATGCGCCTGGTCGTCTTGCCGGGCCGCGTCGGGAACAGCAGCAGCGCCGCGTAGTAGACGATCGCGGTCACCGCGATCACCCCGGCCGTGGCCAGCCACCCCATGGCCGAAGTGCCGAGGGAATCGAGGCACCCGAGCGCCTCGCCGAGAGCCGAGTGGGAGGCGTACGCGGCACCGGCCAGCGGGACGGCGACGACCAGACCTGTCGCCGCCGTGACTGTTGTCGCCGAACGTCGCCGGTAGTCCTCGGCGGCGGCGGTGGTGGTGTCGACGAGTGGACGCGTCACGATCCGACGCATGACCGCCAGCGCCACCACGACCGCTACCGCGACCGTGGCCAGGATCGGGATGCCGTAGTACCAGCCCGGCCACGGCCCGGCCTGGAGCAGCCCGTCCGCCCCGACACAACTGATGTGTCGGCCGTCGTCGGGTCCGCTGGACATCGTGTCAGGGTTGATCGGGCGGGAGCCGGGCGTGGAGGCTTCGTTCGTGGCTACGAGCATGACCACCAGGGCGCAGAGGAGCCCGAACACGCCGGCTGCCGGCCACGGTGGGACGTAGTCCCGGACCCGGCGGCGTACAAGACTCGCGGTCCGTACACCGTCGGCCAGCGGTAGCGGTGTGGTCCGCTCGCCGAGCAGGATTCCGGTCAGCAGGATCAGGCCGAACGCGAGTGTGGCGATCAGGCGCCCCACCTCGGACGTCCAGGCCAGGGCCGCCGCTACGACGAGCCCCACGATCAGACCGGCGAGATGTGGGAGCCTCGTGCGGAGCATCGCGCCCTCCTCGCTTGTATCAACGCCTACGGTGTCTTCTTCGCCATGATCATCATGGTGGGGGCCCCGCCGGTCGTCGGCGCGTTACGCCGAAGGGATCGGCCGGGGACAGTGGTGATATCCGAACCCGCGCCGAATCCCATCATCCACACCACCACCCGGCTGGCGATCATGGCGACACTGGCCGCCGTCGAGGAGATGGACTTCAGCACCGTCAGGGATGCCGCCGAGGTCAGTGACTCCGTCCTGTCGAAGCAGGCCGCCGCGCTGGAGTCGGCGGGCTACCTCAGCATCAGGAAGGGCCACGTCGGTCGCCGTCCGCGTACCTGGCTGTCGCTCACGCCCGGCGGCCGCACCGCCCTCCGATCACATACAGCCGCTCTCCAACGCATCCTCAGCAGGGCCGAACGCCCGGACGAATGACGCCCCGAAGCACCTGCGAAGATCCGGAATCTTGGAAGCAGAACGTCGCTCCTACGTCGGTGGATTTCCAAGATCTCGAATTCTTGGCCCGCTTGTTGACCGGGGCGGGGTGCCGTGCCACCGCACGAGACACGGCACCCCCTTTCCGAACCCGCGGGCACCCCTCCCGCGGGGGTCCTCAGCCGGACCGGCCGATCCGCTCCGCCGCCGCCCGCCAGGCCGCCTCGGCGCCCGGTGTCGGACGGTACGTCCGCAGCGCCCCGTCGCGGCGGGTCAGCGCCCGCAGCTCGGTCAACCCACCATCCAGTACGCCCAACGCCCGCGCCTGCACCAGTGCGTTGCCGATCGCGGTCGCCTCGACCGGTCCGGCCACCACCGGCAGCCCACAGGCATCGGCGGTGAGTTGGCAGAGCAGTTCGTTGCGGGCACCCCCGCCGACGATGTGCACCACCTCGACATCGCGTCCGGCCAGTTCCCGCGCCTGCCGTACCGCGGCCCGGTGGGCGAGCGCCAGACTGTCCACGATGCACCGCACCAGCGCCGCCGGGTCGGCCGGCGCCGGCTGTCCCAACCGTACGCAGGCCTTCGCCAGCCGGGTCGGCATGTCACCCGGCGGCAGGAACTCGGGGTCGTCGGGGTCGACCACGGCGGCCAGCCCCGGCCGGCGGGCGGCCTCGGCCAGCAGTTCGGGCAACTCCAGCGTCAATCCACCGGCCCGCCAGGTACGCAGCGACTCCTGCAACAGCCAGAGTCCCATCACGTTACGCAGGTAGCGGATCGTGCCGTCGACCCCGGCCTCGTTGCTGAAATTGGCCGCCCGGCTGGCGGGGGAAAGGACCGGTGCGGTCAGCTCCAGCCCGACCAGCGACCAGGTACCGCAGGAGATGAAGGCGAACCGGTCGTGTGCGGCCGGCACCGCGACCACCGCCGAGGCGGTGTCGTGCGATCCGACGGCGGTCACCGGCACCGGCCAGGTCGCGCCGATCGCCGTACCGATCTCCGGCAGCAGGTCCCCGGCGGCGTCGCCGGGGCGGCGCAGCGGGCCGAAGATCCGTGCCGGCAGCCCGGCCTGTGCGATCAGCTCGGTCGACCACTCCCGGGTGCGTACGTCGAGCAGTTGGGTGGTGGAGGCGTTGGTGACCTCGCTGCCCGCCACCCCCGTCAGCCAGTACGAGAGCAGGTCCGGGACGAGCAGCATCCGCTGCGCCGCCGCCAGCGCGGATGTGCCGAGCGCGGCGGTGAGCTGGAACAACGTGTTGAACGGCAGCAGTTGCAGCCCGGTCGTCTGGTAGAGCCGCTGCGCGCCGAGCGCCCCGACCACCCGTTCCGGGACACCGTCGGTGCGCGGGTCGCGGTAGTGCACCGGGTTGCCGAGCAGTGCACCGCCCGCGTCGAGCAGGCCGTAGTCGACCGCCCAGGAGTCGATTCCGATGCTCGCCAGGTCGGGGCGGCGGGCCACCGCGGCCCGCAGCCCCGCCAGCGTCTCGGTGTGCAGCCGCAACGCGTCCCAGTAGAGCGCGTCGGGCAGCCGTACCGGGCCGTTGTCGAACCGGTGCGCCTCGGTCAGGGTGAGCCGTTCCCGGTCCACCTCGGCGAGCATCACCCGTCCGCTGGACGCGCCGAGGTCGACGGCGGCGACCGCCGCCGACCTCGGAGCACTGCCGTTCATCGTGGACAGCCTGTCATCTGACCCATGTCGTCGACTCAGCGCAGGAAGGCCGCGGCCACGCCGGCGTCGACGGGCACGTGCAGTCCGGTGGTGTGCGACAGGTCCCCGCCGGTGAGCGCGAAGACCGCGTTCGCCACGTGCTCCGGCAGCACCTCCCGCTTGAGCAGGGTGCGCTGGGCGTAGTAGGCACCCAACTCCTCCTCGGGTACGCCGTACACGGCCGCCCGCTTGGCACCCCAACCGCCGGCGAAGATGCCCGAACCCCGGACCACGCCGTCCGGGTTGACCCCGTTGACCCGGATCCCGTACGGGCCCAGTTCGGCGGCGAGCAGCCGGACCTGGTGCGCCTGGTCCGCCTTGGCCGAGCCGTACGCGACGTTGTTCGGGCCGGCGAAGACGGCGTTCTTGCTGACGATGTAGACGATGTCGCCGCCGGTGCCCTGGTCGATCAGCAGCTTCGCGGCGGCCCGGGAGACCAGGAACGACCCCTTCGCCATCACGTCGTGCTGCAGGTCCCAGTCGGCCTCGGTGGTTTCCAGCAGCGACTTCGACACCGACAGCCCGGCGTTGTTGACGATCAGGTCGACCCCGCCGAAGGCGAGCGCGGCCTCGGCGAACGCGGCATCGATCGCGGCGGAGTCGGTGACGTCCACGGTCACCGGCACCGCCCGGTCCGCGTTGCCGATCTCGGCCGCGACCGTGGCCGCGGCGGTGGCGTCCCGGTCGGCGACGACCACTGCCGCGCCCTCGGCGCCGAGCCGGCGGGCGATCGCCGCCCCGATCCCGGAACCGCCGCCGGTGACCAGCGCGACCCGGCCGGCGAGCGGCTTCGGTGCCGGCAGCCGGCGCAGCTTCGCCTCTTCGAGCAGCCAGTACTCGATCCGGAACTTCTCCGACTCGTCGATCGGGGCGTACGTCGACACCGCTTCGGCGCCGCGCATCACGTTGACCGCGTTGAGGTAGTACTCGGCGGCGACCCGGGCGGTCTGCTTGTCCTTGCCGAAGCTGAACATGCCGACCCCGGGGACCAGCACGATCGCCGGGTCGGCGCCCCGGATGGCGGGGGAGTCGGCGGTCGCGTACCGGTCGTAGTAGGCCTGGTAGTCCCTGCGGTACGCGTCGTGCAGCTCGCGTAGCCGGGCCACCGCCTCGTCGACCGGTGCGTCCGCCGGCAGGTCCAGCACCAGCGGCCGGACCTTGGTGCGCAGGAAGTGGTCCGGGCAGGAGGTGCCGAGCGCGGCGAGCCGGGGGTGTTCGGCGCGGGCCAGGAAGTCCAGCACCGCCTCGTCGTCGCTGAAGTGCCCGACCTGTCGGACGTCGGTGCTGGCCAGGCCCCGGATCACCGAGGCCAGCGCGGCGGCCTTGGCCCGTCGCCGGTCGGCCGGCAGCGCCTCGTACCCGGGCAGCACCGGGCCGAACGGCTCGGGCCGACCGTGTTCGGCCAGGAACCGCTCGGCGGTCGCGATGATCTCCAGCGAGCGGGCCTCGCACTCCTCGCTGGTGGCGCCCCAGGCGGTGATGCCGTGGCCGCCGAGGATGACGCCGATCGCCTGCGGGTTCTCCTTGGCCAGGGTGGCGATGTCCAGGCCGAGTTGGAAACCGGGGCGGCGCCACGGCACCCAGAGCACGCGGTCGCCGAAGCAGCGGCGGGTGAGTTCCTCCCCGTCGGCGGCGGTGGCGAGCGCGATCCCGGCGTCGGGGTGCAGGTGGTCGACGTGGGCGACGTCGACCAGGCCGTGCATGGCGGTGTCGATCGAGGGTGCGGCCCCGCCCTTGCCGTGCAGGCAGAAGTCGAACGCGGCGACCATCTCGTCCTCGCGTTCGACGCCGGGGTAGACGTCGACGAGGGCCCGGAGCCGGTCCAGCCGCAGCACCGCCAACCCGGCCTCGGTGAGGGTGCCGATGTCGCCACCGGAGCCCTTCACCCACATCAGCTCGACGGGTTTGCCGGTGACCGGGTCGTCGCCGCTGGCCTTGACCGAGACGTTGCCGCCGCCGAAGTTGGTGTTGCGCCGGTCGGCGCCGATCCGGTGACTGCGCCCGAGCAGCGCGGTCACCTCCGGATGCGTACCCATGGCTCTGTTTGGTTTCCCCTCGTGTGTGACGTTGACTGCCATCGTGCCCACTGTGCTCAGGCGCCCCAGCCGGCCTGCTGACCGCCGACCCGAGCGGTGGCGATCTTCTCGGCGTAACCGGAGCGGGCGTACGCGGCCATCGGGTCCGGGTCGAGCCCCTGTTCGGCGCGGATCTCCCGCAGCAGCGGCCGGACATCGGTGTTGTACGCGTCCATAAGCACCGCGTTCGCGCCGAGTACGTCACCGGCGGCCTGCGCGGCGGCGAGCGCCCCGGCGTCGACCAGCAGCGCCTTCGCGGTCGCCTCCTGGACGTTGAGCACGGAGCGGATCTGGCCGGGGATCTTCGGCTCGATGTTGTGGCACTGGTCGAGCATGAAGTTCACGCCGGATTCCACCCGCAGCGCGTCCGCCCGGACGATCTCGTGCATGATCCGGAACAGCTGGAACGGGTCGGCCGCCCCGACCATCAGGTCGTCGTCGGCGTAGAAGCGGGAGTTGAAGTCGAACGCGCCGAGCCGTCCCTCGCGCAGCAGGAAGGCCACGATGAACTCGATGTTCGTGCCGGGGGCGTGGTGCCCAGTGTCGATCACCACCTGGGCCCGTTCGCCGAGCTTCAGGCAGTGCGCGTACGCGGTGCCCCAGTCCGGTACGTCGGTGACGTAGAACGCCGGCTCGAAGAGCTTGTACTCCAGCAGGATCCGCTGGTGCTCGCCGATCCGCTGGTAGGTGGCGGCGAGTGCCTCGGCGAGCCGGTCCTGCCGGGCCCGGATGTCGTCCTGTCCGGGGTAGTTGGTGCCGTCGGAGAACCAGAGCTTGAGGTCGCGGGAACCGGTCGCGTCCATGATGTCCACGCACTCGAGCAGGTGGTCGAGGGCCTTGCGCCGGATCCGGGGGTCGGGGTTGGTGACACTGCCGAGCCGGTAGTCGTCGTCCTGGAAGACGTTCGCGTTGATCGCGCCGATCCGTACCCCGAGGTCGGCGGCGTACGCGGCGAGCTTGGCGTAGTCCTCGACCCGGTCCCACGGGATGTGCAGCGAGACGATCGGCGCGATCCCGGTGTACGCGTGCACCTGCGCCGCGTCGGCGATCTTCTCCTCGGGCGTACGCGGCACGCCGGGCTGGGCGAAGACCTTGAACCGGGTGCCCGAGTTGCCGTACGCCCAGGAGGGCACCTCGATCTGCTGGCCGCGTAGGGCGGCCCGAACCTCCGGCGAGGCTGCGGTGGCGGTCACGATAGCTCCTGTGTGGATGCGGAAGCGCGTTCGGTGGAGTCGAGTGCGTCGAGTTGCGCGTCGAGGTCGAAGATCTCCTCGAGGACGGTGAATCCCTCGTCCGGGCGGCGCCCGTCGAGCCCTTCGAAGAACGGGGCCATCTCCGCCTGCCACCGGGCGTTGACCTCGGTACGTTCCATCGCGGCGAGCGACGCGGCCAGGTCCTCGGTCCGGAAGTGCCCGACGAGCAGCCCGTCGGTGTGCAGGTGGAGCGAGTAGTCGTGCCAACCGGCGGCTCGGAGCGCGGCCAGCATGTCCGGCCAGACGGCGGCGTGCCGCGCGCGGTACTCGGTCAGCCGATCGGGTCTCACCCGTAGGACGAAACAGACTCTCCGCACCGGGCCCCCTTAGTTGTGAACCGTTTCAAAAAACCCGCTCTCAAACTACGAGCGACGGCGCGGGGATGTCAAGGAATGATGCCGGCGGTCAGCTCTGCCGGCGGGTGTACCGGCTCGACTCGCGGACCACCAGCTCCGGCTCGAAGATCACCTGCTGGTGCTGGTGCACGGTCGGGTCGTTCGACTCCTCCAGCATCAGCGCGGCGGCGGTACGCCCCAGACGCTGACGGGGCTGGCGGACCGAGGAGAGTGGCACCGCCGCGGCGGCGGCGAACTCGATGTCGTCGTACCCGACCAGGGCGATCTCCTCGGGCACCCGGACCTGTTGCCGGGTCAGCTCCTGCAGCACCCCGAGGGCGAGCAGGTCGTTGGCGCAGAAGACCGCGGTGGCGCGGGCCGAACGGGGCTGGCCGAGGATCCGGGCGGCGGCGTCCCGACCGGCGGCGACGGTCGGACTGGGGGTGTCGAAGCGGCGCAACTGGTCCTCGTCGAGCCCCGCCTCGCGCAGCGCGCCCAGTGCGCCCGCGTACCGGTCCCGGACCTGTTCCAAGCGCCACGGTCCACCGACAAAAGCGATCTGCCGGTGTCCGGTCTCGACCAGGTGCCGGGCCGCCAGCTCGCCGCCGAGCCGGTCGTCGACCGAGACCGAGCAGACGTCCGGACGGGTCGAGCGCCGGTCCAGCAGGACCACCAGCACGCCCCGGTCCCGGAGCCGGACCAGCCGCTCGTTGGCGTCGTCCACCGGCGTGATCAGCACACCCTGGACCCGTTGCTCCTCCAGCAGGTCCAGGTAGGCGCTCTCGCGTACCGGGTCGCCGTCGCTGTTGCAGAAGATGACCGCCATCCCGGCCGCGCCGGTGGCCTCCTCGACCCCCTTGGCGACGTCGGTGAAGAACGGGTTCGCCACGTCGAGCACGACCAGGCCGAGCGTGCGTCCCCGGCCCCGGCGCAGTTGGCGGGCCGCGTCGTTGGGCACGAAGCCGAGCTCGCTGATCGCGGCGAGCACGCGGGTCCGGGTCGACGTCGCGACGATGTCGGGCCGATTGAGCACGTTGGAAACCGTGCCGACCGACACACCCGCGTGGGTGGCCACGTCGCGGATGCTCACGGCTGGTCCCGCCACCGTCGCCTCCTTCTGTCGTCGCCGCTGCCGCGCGGCGACTGAAACGTGTCAAGAATAGCGGTGCCCGGTCCGGGTCCCCGGGGCCCGCCGGTCGCGCGTCGTCGAGCCGTCCCGGGCCCGCCGGTCCCGCGTGGTCGAATCACCTCGCGCGCACCGTTGCGCGTCGTGGCGCCGACCCTACCGGCAGCAGCGGCCAGACCGCGCCGGGTAGGGTGACGCCGATCGGGGGAAGCGCTTTCCAATTCGTACCGGGTGATCGAACCGAACCAGGTCGATCGACCACGAGAGGCGGACCGATGAGCCACGAAACCACCGCGACCCGGCTGCGCGTACGCGGCGAGACCGTCGCCGAGTACGTACCCGAGCCGGACCTCGACCCGCGCCTGTCTCCCCGGCCGTACCTGCACCCGGTACGCACCCTCGCCGGAGTCACCGTCACCGACATCCTGCCCGAGGACCATCCGCACCACCTCGGCGTCTCGGTCGCGGTGCAGGACGTCAACCGCTTCAACCTCTGGGGCGGCCGCACCTACGTCCGCGACCAGGGCTACACCTGGCTCGAGGACCACGGCCGGATCGTGCCGGAGAGCTGGGGCAGGCAGGCCGACAACGGCTTCGGGCAGCGACTGCGCTGGCTCGACCCGTCCGGGCAGACCCTGGCCACCGAGGACCGGACCGTCTCCGCCGGTGCCATCGCCGGCCGTGACGACGCCTGGCTGCTCGACTTCGCGTACACCGTGACCGCTCCGGCGGACCGGGACGTGACGTTGGGCAGCCCGGCCACCAACGGCCGACCGGACGGCGCCGGCTACGGCGGCTTCTTCTGGCGGGCGGCACCGGGCAACACCCGGGTGCTCACCGCCAGCGCCGAAGGCGAGGAGCAGGTCAACGGGAGCGTCGAGCCGTGGCTGGCGATGGTCGGTCAGCGCACCGACGGTGCCCCGTACACCCTGGTCTTCTCCGGGCTCGGCGAGGGCGACCAGTGGTTCACCCGGGCCGGTGAGTACCCGGGGGTCTGCATCGCGCTGGCCTACCAGCGCACCCTGACCATCCCGGCCGGCGGTCGGATCAGCCGCCGGCACCGGGTCGCCGTCGTGGACGGCGCCCTCACCCGTGACCAGTTGGCCGGACTGAGCTGAGTCGAGCCCGACCCGGCCGGAGCGCGCCCGCACCGAGGAGGCGGGTGGTTCCGGCCGGGTCAGGTTCACGCCGCCGGTACGACGATGGACCGGCGGGAGCGGTCAGCGCTCGTACGCGGGGGAGCGCCCGGCCTCGACGGCACCCGCGGCTGCGCGCCGGTCGGCGGAGCCGGTGGCGGTTCGACGCCGGTCGACGGCGACCGCCGCGAGCGCCGGCAACCCGGGCAGCAGCGGCCAGAGCACCGGCCCCATCGACGCGGTCAGTCCCACCGCGACGAGCGCGAGCAGCAGCAGCCCGGTGCCGGCCGGGTCGGACCGGGTCCGGGCCACCGCCCGGGTGGCCGCGACCGGCCAGCCGGTCCCCGGCCGCCAGGCCACGCAGGCGCGCAGCGCCACCGTGACCAGCAACCCGGTGGCGAGCAGCAGCGCCGGCCCGACCACCCCGGCGCCGGGCAGGCCGGCACCGACCGCCACCGCGTCGAGCGTGAGCACGGCGGTCACCGCGACCGGCACCAGGTACGGCCACCAGCCGCTGCCCGCCGCCGCGCGCCAGGCCCGCAGGTAACCCGGTACGGTGACGCCGGTCCCGTCGTCGGCGCGTTGGCGCAGCACGGTGACCGCCGCCGTGACCGACACGTAGGCGGTCACCAGTGGCAGCGCCGTGACCAGCGTGAGTACGCCGGTTACCAGCACCTCGGAGAGCCAGGCGAGTCCGGCGGCGAACCCGCCACCGGTGGAGGGTCGGCGGCCGGTGCCGTCCGCGGGGTCCGACGATCCGGTGCCGCCCGCTTTCTCGTCCATGGCGGTCATCGGTTCAGCCCTTCAACCCGGAGGTGGCGATCCCCTCGACCAGGTAACGCTGGAAGGCCAGGAAGAAGAGGACGACCGGCACGATGCTCAGCACCGACATGGCGAACATCGGGCCGAACGCCGACTCGCTGGTCTGGTCGATGAAGAGCCGCAACGCCAGCGGCAGTGTGTACGTCTCCGGATCGTTCAGGTAGACCAGTTGGCTGAAGAAGTCGTTCCAGGTCCAGATGAACGTGAAGATCGTCGTGGTGACCAGGGCCGGCTTCAGCAGCGGCAGGATGACGTACCGGAAGGTCAGCACCGGTCCGCAACCGTCGATCTCGGCGGCGTCGTCCAGTTCCCGGGGCAGCCCCCGGATGAACTGCACCATCAGGAAGATGAAGAACGCGTCGGTGGCGAGCAGCTTCGGCAGGATCAGCGGGACGAAGGTGCCGACCAGGTCGAGCTTCTGGAAGATCGTGTACTGCGGGATCAGCACCACGTGGTACGGCAGCATGATGGTGAGCAGGGTGAACGCGAACAGCGGCCCGCGCAGCCTGAACCGCAGCCGGGCGAAGGCGTACGCGGCCAGCGAGCAGGAGATCAGGTTTCCCAGCACCGCGCCGACCGCGACGATCACCGAGTTGCCGAAGAACCGCCACACGCTGATGCCGGCAACCCCGTCCAGTGCCGTGCTGTAGTTCTCCGGCACGAACCGGGTCGGCAGCAGGTCGAGACTGGACAGGATCTCGTCGGTCGGTTTCACCGAGGCGGTGAGCAGCCACGCGATCGGGTAGAGCAGCAGCAGCAGCATAGCGATGATCAGCACGTGCCAGCCCAGGCCGCGCAGCCGGCGGCCGGTGCTGACGGTTGCCGTGTGAGTGGTCATTTGTTCTCCCCGGCGTAGAAGACCCAACGGCGGGAGGTGCCGAAGAAGAGCGCGGTGATCGCGGCGACGGTGAGCAGCAGGATCCAGGCCATCGCCGAGGCGTAGCCCATCCGGAACTGGGAGAAGCCGCGCTCGTAGAGATAGAGCGTGTAGAAGAGGGTGGAGTTGCTCGGTCCGCCCCGACCACCGCTGACGATGAAGGCGGGGGTGAACGCCTGGAACGCGTGGATGGTCTCCAGCACCAGGTTGAACAGGATGATCGGGGAGAGCATCGGCAGGGTCACCGAGCGGAAGGTGCGCCAGCGACCGGAGCCGTCGACCGCCGCGGCGTCGTACAGCTCCTGCGGGACCTGCTTCAGTCCGGCCAGGAAGATCACCATCGGGGCGCCGAACTGCCAGATCGCCAGGATGATCAGCACGTAGATCGCGTAGTCGGGCTCGTTGATCCAGCCGCCGGTGTCCCAGCCGACCTGGCCGGTGAGCGAGTCGACGACGCCGTCGTCGGTGAACAGCGCCCGCCAGGCCAGCGCGATCGCCACCCCGGTGCCGAGCAGCGAGGGGGCGTAGAAGGCCGACCGGTAGAAACCCTGTCCGCGTCGGGCGTTGTTGAGCAGCATCGCCACCGCGAGGGCGGCGGCCAGCTTCAACGGTACGGAGATCAGCACGTACGTCGCGGTCACCTTGGCCGAGGCGAGGAACCGGGGGTCGTCGGTGAAGAGCTTCCGGTAGTTCTCCAGCCCGACCCAGTTCGGGGTGGTGAACAGGTCGTAGTCGGTGAACGAGAGGTAGAGCGAGGCGAGCATCGGGCCCAGGGTGAGCAGCAGCGCACCGAGGACCCAGGGAGAGAGGAAGAGGTACGCGATCCCCGGCCGGTGACGGCGGTAGCGGGGTCGGTTCCGGCCTGATCCGGCCGGGTCGGCGGATCCCGGGGGTGGCCGGCGAAGTGTCTCAGTCGTCATGGCGTGGCTATCCGATCGGCTCGTGACGCCTGCGCCGCCGGGGCGGCGCACTCCCGTGCTGGCGCGCGTGAAACCATTCAATGACGGCGAACGTACCGGCGGTCGGTGGTCCTGTCAACGAAATGGACACGGCCGTGAAACATTTACCGGCCCCTGTGGATCGGCGGAACGGGCTTGTGAAACGTTTCATTTAATGGTACGCGGAGAGCCGCACCAGGTAGGTCCGCCTCAGTCGCCCGGAGCCCAGTCCGGGTCCCGCCCGAACGCGGCCACCAACCGGTCCTGCTCACTGGCATTCTCCGGTACGTGCACCGCCGGCGAGACCAGCCCGCCCTGCCGGTACATCCCCGACCGCTCGGTGAACCACCGGATACACTCGCGGACCGCCTCGGGGTCCAGTTTCGGCTCCACCCCGATCGCCACCGCCAGGTCCCAGCCGTGCACCAGATGCTCGGCGAGCAACTGGCGCAGGTACTCGCTGGCCGGCGTCAGCCCGAACGACAGGTGCACCGTCCGGTCCAGCGCGCCGGCCTCGCTCGCCGCCTGCTCGGCCGCTGCCGCGGCGTCCTGCGCGGCACCGGCCGGATCCGCCCCCAGCAGGTCGCCGGCGAACCGGTCGCCGACCTGTTCGACGGTGGCACCGGAGAGCAGCGGTACGGTCCAGCGGTCCTCGCCGACCACGTGGTTGACCAGTGTCCGTACGTCCCAGTTCGCGCACGGCGTGGGCGTGGGCCACTGGTCGTACCCGACCTGGGCGACCCGGTCGGTGAACTCGCTCAGGCTGCGCCGGTACGTCTGCAGCAGGTCCATGCGCCCGATTCTGCTCTGGTTCGCCCCCGCTGGCCGGGCTTTCCGCCCACCTGCTGTTGGCAGGGCTCCCGGTCACCCGGCGGGCGCCGGTGGCTAGCCCTCCAGTTGCTCGGGGGCCAGGCCGAGTTCGCGGGCGGTGGCGAGCCGCACCCAGTCGGAGAGCTGCCGTCGGGTGATCACCCGATCGTGGACCGCGGACTGCACGGCGAGCCCGTCGATCAGCGCGTTGATCCGCCAGGCGGCACCGGCCGGATCGTCGCAGACGAATACCCCGTCCTCGACACCGGCCGCGATGATGTCGGTGAGGTCTTCCTTCCAGCGCAGGTCGAGCCGGCGGGAGACCTTCTCCAACTCCGGCGTCCGCAGTGACTCGGACCAGCCGTCGATCCACATCCCCCACGACTTCGCCCGACCGCTCGGTGCGTAGAGCTTGAGAATCTTCCGGAGCTTCTCCAACGGTCGGGCCGACGAGCGCATCACCGCGTCGAGTCGGGCCAGATCCTGCTCGGCGGCGTACGCGAACGCCTGTGCGAGCAGCCGTTCCTTCGTGGAGAAGTGGTAGAAGACCAGCGCCTGACTCACCCCGGCGGCCTGGGCCACATCGGCGGTACGGGTGTTGGCCAACCCGCGCTCCTTGATCACCGCACAGGCGGTACGCAGCAGCGCATCTAGGCGGACCTCGGCCGCGCGTCTTGTCACGCGGCTACGTTAACCTATCGATGTGAATACGGTAAGTCACCGACACTGACGGTCTTCGCGCCGTGACCCGGCGTTCGATCGGCAGTCCAGGGACGTACTGGGCCGCAAACATTGATCTACATTGTGCAAAGGTATCGGTGTTCATCGGTGGCTCGTAGTAGGGTCCGGCACATGCCCGAGGGTCAGGCCCCTGTTCCACCAACGGCCAAGGCCGAGCGGGACGATTCCACCCGACCGTCGACGGTGGAGCAAACCACCGGCACCGGGACGGACGAACGTCACCGACCGGTGCGACCGGACAGGCTCGACGCGCCGGCCCTACCCGGCGAACCGACCGACCTCCCGGCGGTCGGCTACGACGACGAGGAACGGCCTGCCCGCGTACTGACCGGACCAGCCGCCACCGTGGTCGCCACAGTGGCGTTCGTCGTCGCACTGCTCGTCCTCGCGCAGGTGTTCCGGCCACTGGCCCAGGGCAGCCAGTTCTATCTGATCATCTTCCTCGCGGGCGTACTCCCGCTGGTCTTCCTCGCCTACCGGTCCGGCCTGCGGTGGCCGGCGCGGCTGCGCCCGCGCGGTGCCGCGCCCACCGACCCGGACCAGCCGGACCAGCCGGACCAGCCGGACCAGCCGGACCAGCCCGCGCCCACCCGGCACGACCGGCCCACCGTCGGCGACTGGCTGCTCGCCGGGCTCGCCCTGCTGGTCTGCCTCTACCCGGTGCTGCCGATCCCGATCGCCGGCGCCGGCGGCGGCTACGACGCCTTCCTCGACCGGCAGGGCCTGCTCGCCCCGACCGACGTGCTGCTCGGCGCGGTGCTGCTGGTCCTGCTGATCGAGGCCTGCCGCCGGACCACCGGCTGGGTGCTGCCCGTCGTCTGCCTGCTCTTCCTCGGCTACGGCTACTACGGCGGCCTGCTGCCGCAGCACTGGGCGGTCGCCCACGCCGGGCTCGACTTCGCCCAGATCGTCGACGCGCTCTACAACTCCGGCAGCGGCTTCTACGGCACCCCGCTCGACGTCGCCGCCACCTACATCGTGCTCTTCACCATCTACGGCGCGGTCCTCGACCTCTCCGGGGCCGGCCGCTTCTTCGTCGACCTCTCGGTCGCCGCGTTCCGCCGCTCCCGCAGCGCCGCCGGCCGCACCGCCGTCGCCGCCGGCTTCCTCCTCGGCACCGTCTCCGGCTCCGGCACCGCCACCGCGGTCAGCGTCGGCGCGGTCAGCTGGCCGATCCTGCGTCGCGCCGGCTACCCGGCCGAACAGGCCGGCGGCATGCTCGCCGCGGCCGGTGTCGGCGCCATCCTCTCCCCGCCCACCCTCGGCGCCGCCGCGTTCATCGTCGCCGAATACCTCGGCGTCTCCTACCTGACCGTGCTCGGCTGGGCGATGATCCCGACCCTGCTCTACTACCTCGGTATCCTGCTCGCGGTCGAGATCGACGCCCGCCGCTTCGGGGTTCGCGCGGTCGAGGTCGTCGCCGGTTCACCGGGCCGGCTGCTGCTCCGCTTCGGCTACCACTTCTCCTCACTGATCATGATCGTGGTGCTGCTCGCGGTCGGGGTCAGCGCCACCCGTTCGGTCGTCTACGCCACCGCGCTCGCGTTCGCGCTCTCCTTCCTCGACCGCCGAGGCTGGCTCACCCCCGGCCGTCTCTTCACCGCGCTGGTCAACGGCGTACGCGGTGTCCTCCCGGTCGCCGCCGTCTGCGGCGCCGCCGGCATCATCACCGCCACCACCACCAAGACCGGTCTCGGCGCCCAGTTCGCCGGACTCCTGGTCCGCGCCGCCGAGACGCTCGCCGACCGGCCCGCGGTCGTGCTCGCGCTCACCGTCGTCTTCGCCGCCGTCGCACTCGCGCTGCTCGGGCTCGCCGTACCGGTGACCGCCTCGTTCATCATCGGCTGGGTCATCATCGGACCGGCGCTGCTCGCGCTCGGCGTACCGGCCCCGGCCGCGGCGATGTTCGTCTTCTACTACTCGGTCCTCTCCGAGGTCACCCCGCCGACCGCGCTCGCCGCCGTCGGAGCCGCCGCGATCACCGGAGGACGGACCGTCGCCACCATGTGGCAGGCGCTGAAGTACGCGTTACCGGCCTTCCTCGCCCCGATCGCCTTCGTGCTCACCGGGCCGGGGGAGTACCTGCTCGGTCGGGGACCGGCGCTCGGTGTGCTCTGGACCGGTCTGGTCGCCTGCGCCGGCATCGCGGCACTCGCCACCGCGACCGGCGGCTGGGTGCTCGGCGTCGGACCGGTGAGCCGGCCGGGGCGGATCCTCGCCGTCCTCGCCGGCCTGCTCCTGCTCTACCTGCACCCGATCTCGATTCTGGCGGGCGGCGGGCTGCTCGCGGTGACCGTCGTCCTGGCCCTCGCCCGCCGCCGCGCCGACCACCAGGCGGCCGACGGCGGAGCGGTCAGGTCAACGGCCCGGTCGACCCTGAGGTCGGACCGGTCACCCCGGAAGAAGGAGAGCTCATGAACCGTGCCACCAAGGCCGTCGCGACCCTCGCGGCGGTCGGTCTCGGCCTGGCCGGCCTGGTCGGTTGCGGCGGCCGGCAGGACGGGGCCAGCACCGACGCTGGCGGCGACGTCAGCTGCGAGGTCGGGGCGGACACCCGGATCGGCATCGCCACCGGCAATGCCACCGGCGTCTACTTCGCGCTCGGCAACGCCTACGCCGAGCAGGTCACCACCGCGACCGACGGCAAGGTCAAGGCGAGCGCGGCGGAGACCGGCGCCTCGGTCCAGAACATCCAGCAGTTGGTCGCCGGGAGCTACGCGGTCGCGTTCTCGCTCGCCGACACGGCGGCCGACGCGGTAGCGGGCAAGGGCAGCTTCGAGGGGCAGGCTCAGCCGGTGCAGGCGCTCTCCCGGATCTACACCAACTACACCCAGGTGGTGGTCCGTACCGGCGCCGGCATCACCTCGGTCGCCGGGATGAAGGGCAAGCGGATCTCCACCGGTTCCCCGAAGTCGGGCACCGAAGTGATCGCCCACCGGCTGCTACAGGCCGCCGGTCTCGACCCGGCATCGGACATCCAGGCCCAGCGGCTCGACCTGACCAAGACCGTCGACGGCATGAAGGACGGCTCGATCGACGCTTTCTTCTGGTCCGGCGGCCTCCCCACCCCCGGCATCACCGACCTGCTCACCACCAGCCGCGACCAGGTCGCCTTTCTCGACATCACCCCGCTGCTGCCCGAGATGAAGAAGGTCAACCCGGTGTACGAGGCGGGCACCATCCCGGCCACGACCTACGGCACCCCCGCCGAGGTACGGACCATCGTGGTGCCGAACCTGCTGCTGGTGAAGAACGACCTCGACGCGAATCTGGTCTGCGTACTGACCAGGGCGCTCTTCGACCGGAAGCCGCAGTTGGAGCAGGCCAACGCGGCGGCCAGGGAGATCAGCCTGGAGACCGCCCGCAACACCGACCCGGTTCCGCTGCACCGGGGCGCGAGCAAGGCGCTGGACGACCTCACCGAGGCGAAGTAGCGACCCCGGGCGGAGTGCGCCGGTACCCGCCCCGGCGCCGGTGCACTCCGTCGCGAGCGAGCGGTGGCGGGAACGCAGACATATCCGGATCGGTCAATGTCCTAGTAGGCTCTTGCTCACCATTCGGGCCGACCGTCGCCGCGCCCAGGAGCCCGGCCGTGGTCGCCGGGTTTGAGGGAGGCCGGAAGATGACCGCCGTACCCGCCCGCCGACGCTGGCTGACCGCCGTCAGCACCGTCGCCATCACCGTTGTCGTCACCGCCGGAACCGGCGCACCGTCGACCGCCGCGCCCCAGCCCGGCGGGGAGATCCACCGGGCCGGCGGCGCGACCGCCGTACCGGACAGCTACATCGTGCTACTGCGTGACCCGGCAGCGTCCGGTCGCATCGCGTTGCGCGCCGACGCCGGCACCGAGGCCACCCGCCTCGCCCGCCGCTACGGCGGCACCCTCGACCGGGTCTACCGCGCCGCGGTGCGCGGCTTCGAGGTACGGCTACCAGCGCCGGCCGCCCACCGCCTCGCCGCTGACCCGGCCGTCGCGCACGTCGAACAGAACCATCTGGTCCCGCTCGCCGCCGGGGTGCAACTCAACCCGCCCTCGTGGGGGCTGGACCGGATCGACCAGCGTCAACTGCCACTGGACCAGCGGTACGCCTACCCGAACACGGCGCCGAACGTGCACGCGTACGTCATCGACACCGGCATCCGGGCCACCCATGTCGACTTCGGCGGCTCCGTCTCCGGCGGGTACGACGCCGTCGACGGGGCGCTGCCGGCAGACGACTGCAACGGTCACGGCACCCACCTCGCCGGCACCGTCGGCGGCCAGTCGTACGGTGTCGCCAAGGACGTACGACTGGTCCCGGTACGGGTGCTCGGCTGCACCGGCAGCGGCAGTTTCGCCCAGGTCATCGCCGGCATCGACTGGACCACCGCGAACGCGGTCAAGCCGGCGGTCGCGAACCTCGCCATCGGCGGCAGC
Source organism: Micromonospora pisi (assembly GCF_003633685.1). NCBI lineage: Bacteria > Bacillati > Actinomycetota > Actinomycetes > Micromonosporales > Micromonosporaceae > Micromonospora > Micromonospora pisi. The sequence continues at coordinate 6,287,889 of NZ_RBKT01000001.1, forward strand.
GCCAGCGCGGCGCTCGACGCGGCCGTGACGAACTCGATCAACTCGGGCATCACCTACGCCGTACCGTCGGGTGGCTCGGCCACGAACGCGTGCGCTTTCTCACCCGCCCGGGTGCCGGCGGCCCTGACCGTCGCCGGCACCACGCCGGCCGACGCCCGGGTCAGCTCCGCCAACTACGGCGCCTGCGTGGACATTTTCGCCCCCGGCCAGGGGATCACCTCCACCTGGCACACCGGCAACACCGCCACCGCGACGATCAGCGGCAGCTCGGCCTCCGCGCATGTCGCGGGCTGTGCCGCACTGGTCCTCTCGGCCCACCCCACCTGGACCGCCGCCCAGGTGGCCGCTCACCTGATCACCCAGGCGACACCGGGGATCGTCGCCAACCCCGGTGCCGGCTCGCCCAACCGTCTTCTCTACTGCGGTCCCTGACCCGCTCGGACCACGATCAACGGCCGTCCCTCCCGTCCGGCCGTCCCTCCCACCCGGGCCGGAGGGACGGCCGGACGCGACGATGCTCCTCCGAACGGACCAAACCACATCCACCGTACGTCCGTCCCCCCTGAAACCCAGGTTCCTAGGATGCTTAGCGGGTGTGGCTCCCGTCCGGCCGTCATGGCTGCCGCTATGCCCGCTCACCTGGGACAATCGGAGTACGGAGCTGCGCCGACCCGCCACGGTCACCCCCGATTTGGCACATGTTCGCGGGCTCGGCTAAAGTTCTCATCCGTCACCAGGAAACACCGGAGACAAGCGGACGTAGCGCAGTTGGTAGCGCATCACCTTGCCAAGGTGAGGGTCGCGGGTTCGAGTCCCGTCGTCCGCTCGGAGATGCCGCCACGCACGTCGGGGGCAACCTCGGTGGAGTGGCCGAGAGGCGAGGCAACGGCCTGCAAAGCCGTGTACACGGGTTCAAATCCCGTCTCCACCTCGGCAGTAATGGCGAGGGCGATTGGCGCAGTGGGAGCGCGCTTCCTTGACACGGAAGAGGTCACTGGTTCAAACCCAGTATCGCCCACCAGTAGTACGAGCAGGTCAGCGGCTCGTTACCGGACGTCCGGTAACGAGCCGTTCCCGTTGTGCCCCTTACATTGGGAGCAAACTGGGAGTATATGGTCGTTTTCCTTCGAGGGCCTCCCGTGGCGCTTGTAGCAATTGCCCGCTTCGGCGCTGCCACGGACCCGAGGCGGCCACCGTAGGGGTCAGATGCGGTGCCGGAGCCAGGATGCGACGCGCCTGAGTAGTTCGACGTGGCCAGGCGACTCGTACGACCTGAGGTCGTGACCGAGACCGTCGTAGACCACCCGGCTGGCCCCGACGGTGCGCGCCCAGACGAGCGGGTGGGTGGCGCCGCTCTCCTCGTGGACGTAGAGCGGCTCACTGCCACGGTCGACCAGATCCAGGTTGGTGAAGCGCTCGTCGTAGACCTCGAAGTCGCCGAGTCCATCGACGATCGGATGTTCGAGGCCGCTACGCCGAATTAGGGTCTGGCCGATCGGCGGGTGGAAGGTCCTGTCGTAGTCCCAGACGGCGCCGATCGTGGACCGCCAGATTGGCAGGCGCGGGAAGGCGATTGTCGCACTGTGGGTGGCGAGAAGGTTGCCGCCACGGGCGAGGAAGGCGTCAAGGATGCGAGCAAAGTCGTCATCCTCGGCAATCGGTGTGGAGCGGTTGGCGCTTGCGTTGACTACCAGCAGGCCGACACCGTCGAGGGCGGCGTCGAGTTGACTGACAGACGTCACGGTCGCCACGGAGTTTGCGTCGCCGACGATCTCGGCGATCTTCGCGCTGGTGTCAGCCAGAGGGTGCCACGGGTCGGCGTACGGGCCTTCGCCGGTGAAGATGATGGTTTCGATGGGCTGCGTCATGATCCTCCGATCCTGCTCGGTTGATGCCAAGGTGACTGGCGTGCTGGGGTGCGCGAGCGGACACCCGGGGACCCTCGACCGCTGCGAGCGGGGTCGAGGGGGGTTGGCTCAGGGCCGAGCGGGCTATGATTTCGATGGTTCCCGAAGACCCGAAATGAACGCTAGCATGGTGTCCATGAGAGCCCTGCATCATCCCGACCTCGCCGCAGTCGACCTGGCCACGCTGTTCAGCGCGCTCGCCGACCCGGTCCGCTTGAGCGTCGTACGGCAGTTGGCGCAGTCGGGTGGTGTCGTGTGCGGGAAATTCGAGGCGCTGTCGGAGGTGAGCATGTCAACCCTCTCGCACCATCTGAAGGTCCTGCGTGAGGCCGGTATCCTCCGAGTCACGCCCAACGGGAGTTTCCGCCGTCACGAATTGCGTGCCGACGAGATCAATGACCGGTTCCCCGGGCTGCTTCCTGCGGTCACCGCCAACCTCGGCATCTCCCAGACCGCGGGAGCACTGGCATGACCGACTCCGGACCAGCACCCCAGAGTCCGCACGGCGCGCTTGGTCTGTTCGCCGACGAGGTTCTCACCACGACCCGTGCCGTACGTAAGCGCCTCGACCTGCGGCGCCCCGTGCCGCGCGATGTGGTCGAGGATTGCCTCCGCATCGCCTTGCAGGCGCCTAGTGGTCGGAACAGACAACGTTGGGACTTCGTCTTTGTCGAAGACCCGCAGACCCGGGCATCCGTCGCCGATCTGTGGCGGCGCGGCCTGATGGCCCCGCCACCGGCCTCCGGAGCGGCCCGCCCTGCCTTCAGCCGCATGGACTTCTCCTCGACCCAGTGGAGTCGCATCGCGGGCAGCCTGCAACATCTCGCCGAACATCTTCATGAGGTTCCGTTGCTGCTCATCCCGTGTCTGCGCGTCGAGTCTCGCGCCGAACTCGATAGCGTTCGCGGGCAGGCCGGTGCATGGGGTTCGGTCATACCGGCGTTCTGGAGTTTCATGCTGGCCGCGCGTGAACGCGGGCTCGGCACCGCGTGGACGACGAGCCATCTCAGCTATGAGCGGGAGATGGGGGACCTACTCGGGATCCCTTACGACACCGTCGTGCAGGTAGCCCTCACACCGGTGGCCTACACCCTGGGAACGGACTTCAAGCCCGGTTCCCGTGCCGAACCGGCGGCGTTCGCCCACTGGGACCGTTGGTAGGACGCCGCGTTTGTCGAGCCCGCCTGCTCGAAGGCACGTACGACGTCGTTTTGGCGTCCTGGGTGTAGTGCCCCCAGCCGTCCTGGTGCAGTGGCACTACTGCTCGGACCCTGAGTAGGGCCGCCGCTCGTGCCGCCATTTCTGCGTTCAGGGTGAGCAGCCCGTTGCCGAGGCATGACGATCTTCCGGCCGACGTGCCCGACGGTTTCCCCGAGCTGAAGTGATTCATCGGGTGGCGGCAGACCCGCTCGGCCGGTTCCGATGGTCGACTTTCTTCATTGCCCGGGCCACTCTGCTGCGTTGGCACCGCGCTCTGTTCGCCCAGAAGTTGCTTTATTTGAAACGATGGCCAGGGTGTCCGCGAGTGCGGGCAAAGATTTGTGCCTTGGTGTTGCGCCTAGCCGGGCACAATTCGACCTGGGGCATCACCGAGTGCAGGGCGAACTCCCGGGCTCGGTTACGGGGGCGCGCCCAGGAAGGTCGGCGTGACGATTCATGTCTTCGTATCCGTTCGGGCAGCGGGCGGGCGAGGGCGGACCGGATCGCGCGGTGCGGCCGAGACAGTCGCGGCCGGCTCCGGGCCTGTCGGTGGCGCAGCGCAGCCGCATGCCGCAGCGCGAGGACCAGCAACGCTGCGGTCGCCGGGATCGACACCCTGCTTCGTTGAACAGATGGGTCATGGCCAGGTAGAGCAACGCCGACCGTACGGGTGATCGTCAGCCCGAGCCGAGAATTCCCAGCTCACAGCCTGTGCGACGGGTCTTCGTGCGGTACGGGGCTCTGATGGGTACCCAACACCCGCGATCCCGCCCGGCACGATGAACCCACGCGAGCCCCACGCCGGCCCACCGGTCGCGGCGCCGAGGCACCTCCGGCAACCCGGGGCCCGTCGGCCTTCCCGGTCCGCCGGCAGCATCTACGCAGGTCAACCTCCACTGTGTCCGACGCGACGGGGATGGCCGGACGAAGGGGATATCAAACTTGACCAAGGTAGTGATACTTTGTGTCAGCGCCGGGCATACTCACGGCTAGCAGGGAGGGGTGTAATCCCGTCACTGACGCCGTGAGCTCGGCTTGCCGTGGAATATCCGGGCTTTGTCCACGGCAATGATGTCACCGATCAGAAAACCGGCCCGGTGGCTTCCTTCGGTGCCCATGCCGGCCCAGCATAGGACAAAGGAAATCCTACAATCATGACCGGAAATATCCGGCCGCATTCCGATGCGCCGACGTTGTCCTTACTGATGACGCTGGCAATCTGCTCGGCGCTCCTCGTGGAGGGCATGAGTTCGTCGAGCATCAACGTGCAGGTCGGCGCCATTCGCGACGACATGGGGCTCACCGGCACACAGCTCCAACTCGTCGCCGGTTCGTTCCTGGTCGCCTACGCCGCGTTCCTGCCGGTGGCCGGGCGCCTGGTCGACATCCGTGACAAGCGCCGCGTGTTCCAGGCCGGGATTCTGCTGTTCAGCCTCGGCTGCGTCGTGTGCGCCGCCGCGGCCGGCAGCTGGACGCTCGTCCTCGGCCGGGTGATCCAGGGCGCGGGAGCGGCGCTGAGCACTCCGGCGGCCCTCGCGCTGATCACCACCGGCCTGTCGCCCGGGCCGAAGCGGAACCGGGCGATCGGCATCTTCAGCGCGATGGGTTCGGTCGGTTTCTCGTTGGGCCTGGTGGTGCCCGGCCTGGTCGTCGCGGACCTCGGCTGGCGTCTCAGCTTCCTGCTCTACCTCCCGCTCACCATCGTGGTGCTGCTGGTGACCCTGCGGCTGGCGCCGGCCGACGTCGACGCCGAGGGCAAGGCCGACATCGCCGGCGCGTTCTCCCTCACCGTCGCGCTGATGCTGCTGGTGAGCGCGGTGGGTGGCGTCGGCACCACCGCTCCGATGTGGATCGCGCTCCAGCTTGCCGGTGCCACCGCCTGCGCCCTCTTCTACCGGCACCGCACCACCCGCACCGGTCGCCTCATCCCGGTCGACGTGCTCCGTTCCCGCCGGGTGATCGCCTACTGCCTGGCGCTGGCCGCGGTCTTCGCTGGCATCGTCACCTCGATGTACCTGATCAGCCTGTCCCTGCAGACCGACCGGGGCTACGACGCGTTCGACGCCGGGCTGGCGCTGGTGCCACAGAGCATCGCCAACGCGGCTGCCGCGGCCCTCGGCGCCCGCCTGGTCACCCGGATCGGCGCGGCACGGGTGCTGTTGGCCGGCATGGTCTTGATCACCGGTGGCCTCGCCTACCTCGGGTTGGTCGGAATGGACCGTTCCTACGCCACCGGCATCCTCACGGCGATCGTGGTAATCGGCGTTGGCGTCGCCATGTGCTACCCCGCCGCCTCGATCGGCGCGGTGGACGACGTCGCTGCCGTTCATCGCGGCGTGGCCTCCGGTCTTCTTGTCATGTGCCAGAACATCGGTGGCGCGCTTGGGCTCGCCCTGGCCACCGCCACCGAGGTAGTACCCGCACCAGGACAGGCGACCGACACTGCGTTGGGCATGTTCGTCTCCGCAGCCTTCCTGGTGATCGGCGGCCTGGCGGCGTTCGTCGTCAGCCGCCGCCGCCCTGCTCCATCTCGCCCGTCCCCTCGTCCCCACAGCGGTGACGCGGAGCTAGCACGTCTCACGGAGGACCCAAGATGACCTACGACTCGCCGGCCCCTCAGCTCGTCATGTTCACCGGAGGGCGGGACAGCACTCTCGCGGCGTCCAGCCTGATGCTCCAGGGCATCCCGGTGCACCTGTTCACTGCCAACAGCGGCTGCTCGCTGCGCCGTGAGGCGCTGGGCCTGCGTGTTCAGGAACTGCGGGCCCGCTTCGGCGACCTGGTGGTGACGCACGTGGTGCAGGACATCAGCGGGGCGTTCCGTTCGATCGCCATCGAGTCGATCGAGGAGGACATTCTCAAGTACGAGAAGAACCTGGTCCTGCTCGGCGAGAAGATCGCCATCCACGCGCACGTCATCGATTACTGTCTGCGCAACGGCATCACGCTGGTGAACGACGGCATCGCCGCCTACCAGCAGGAGTTCCCAGAGCAGCGGATGGTCGCCCGGGCGTACTTCGACAAGTTCATCGCCGAGTACGGCCTGGAGTACCGCAGCCCGATCTACGAGTTCGCCACCTCGGAGCACGACGTCAAGTACCGGTTGCTCCAGCTCGGCCTCTCCACCAAGTCGTTGGAGGGAGTCTCGATCTTCGCGGACAGCTTCACCACCCCGTCGGACGAGACGATCCTGGCGTACCTGATGGCCAAGGAGGAGCTCTCGCGCGACATCATCGGTTTCCTGACCGGACGCAGCCTCCTCATGCCCGGCGCGGACGAGCGCGAGCCGGTGGCCGCGTGAGCAACACCATCGTGAAGGTCGCCGCGGTCGTTCTCCGCGGTGGCCTTCTCCTGGTGGTTCGCAAACGCGGCACCCCGATTTTCATCTCGCCGGGCGGCAAACCGGAGCCGGGCGAGACCGATGCGGAGGCCCTCGCTCGCGAACTGCGTGAGGAGACCGGGCTCACTCTGCGCGCCGCCGAGCCGTGGGGCGAGTACACCGCCGGCTCGGCGCTGGAGACCGCGACGGACGTGCGTATTCGGGTCTATCTTGCTGAGGCCGATGGCACCGCCCGGCCTGCGGAGGAGATCGACGAGGTCGCCTGGATCGACGCCGATTACGCTGCGGACGGCGTACGTCTCGGATCGGTCTTCGGTGAGCAGGTGGTGCCGCGACTGCTCGCCGAGGGGCTGCTGCGGTCGCGTCACCGGCCGGAACCGGCCGGTGACCTTGTTCTGGTCGCCGATCTCGACGGCACCCTGGCCTTCGAGAACCGGCCGCCCGGCCCAGCGGTGTCCGCGGCGCTGAACGAGATCGCGGCGCGCGACGACATCCGGCTCGTGCTCGCCACCTCGCGGGCACCGCGCGGGGTCCGCGCACTGGTCGGTCCACTTGCCGACCGCGCGGAGCTGCTCTGCTGCAACGGCGGGGTCCATGTCGCCGGCGGCACCGTGCAGCGGCGGATCCAGCTGCCCGCCGACCGGCTCCGCGCGCTCGTGGCCCACCTCGACCGCGCGGGCATCGGTTACTGGGTGGATTTCGGCGACCGGTTCCAGGTCCGCGGGGGCGGGTTCCCGTGGATGAGCTACCCGGACCGGATCGACCTGACGGCCGGTGAGGAGCCCGAATGGCACGGAGCGATCAAGCTGGCCGTCGACAGCGCCGGTAACGAGACGCTGCTGAACGGGTTGCGTGATCTGGCCGGTCCCGGGCTGGAGTTGTTCCCGCACGCCGGCGGGGTCCTCGACGTGACGTCGACCGGCGCCACCAAGGAACTTGCGCTGTCGGTGATCCTGCCGGCTGTGCACGGGCCGGTGGTTGCCTTCGGTAACGACGCGAACGATCAGATCCTGCTCGCCGAGGCGGATCGGGGCGTCGTAGTGGGTGACGGCCTGCCCGGCCTGGAGTACGCCGGTCACATCAGCCGGGTGGCCGCCGAGGACACGAGCGTCGCCGCCATGTTGCTTGCGGCGGTCGCCCGGGCACGGGTTCCGGTAGGCCCGTCATGAGCACGCTGGATGCCGCCGCGCTGCATCCAGCGCTCCAGGAGAAGGACGGCGACCGGCACTACTTCGCGGCGGCGGCCCGGCTGCGCCGTACGGCGACGGAGACGCTTGTCCGGGATCTCGGCGCCGACCGGTTCATCGGGTACCTCACCCACAACACCACCGCAGGCCTGCTCGCCGTGTGGTGGGCCGCCACCCGGGCGGGACACCGGATCGGCAGCCGGGGCCTCCGGTCGCAGCACTACGCGCCGTACGCCGCCGTCCTGCCAGCCGACGATCCGGAGGCGACGTGGGAGTTCCGTACCCATGTGTCGCCGGTGACGGGCGCGGTCGACCCGCTGGGTGGCGGCGCCGGCCGGACCGTCCTCGTCGACGCCGCCCAGTCACTCGGCACCTGCCTGACCTCATCCCTGCTGGTCGCGGCGGATGTTGTCGTGGCGCCGACGCACAAGCACCTCGGCCTGTGCGTCGGCGCCGGCATCGTGCTCGTGCGACGGGAGGTTCCCCGGCTGGAACCGGTCCATGCCGCCCTCGCCGTCGCGGAGAGCGGAGCGCAGTCGCTCGACCAACTGCGCCGGCTGACAGCCGCGCTCACCGCCGCGGACGGGCGGGTGTTCAATCGCGTCCGGTTCGAGATGGACGACGGCCTGCGCTCGTGGTGCGCCGGGCACGGCCTGCGTCCGCTCGGCACTGCCGGGGGTGTGCCGTTCGTCTGCGTGACCACGATCGACGGCAGCCCGCTTACCGAACGGATGTCACTGCGCGGCTGGCGGCACATGGCCGACGCGAACGCGGCCCGGTTCTCCCATCACGTCCCTGGGCGGGCGGGCGACGCTCCGGTGGATCACACCGCTGCGTTCCGCCGAGCAGTCGAGCAGGCTCTGCTCTGACGGCAGTGGCGAGAGCCTATCATGCGTAATTTATGCATGTCAATCTGTTTTAGTGGTAGTCGGGTATCCGTCGATTCGATCCCGGGAGCTATTTCAATCGCACTCATGCCGCATTGCGCAGCTTCCCATACGGGATCCGTTGCCGGTTTGCAATGATCTATGTCGCTCATCACATAGGCAAATTCCTGTCAATGTCAGTAAGCTCCGGATGCGCGGATAAGTCCTGCTCAATGCCTTGTTGACACTCCCTCTGGTCGACCCCATACTAGGCACCAGTGAATCCACTCCACGGTGGATTCGACGATTCATGGCAGGAGGTGAAAACAATGAAGGTCAAGGTTGCCGAGAAGCAGGAGACCGTCCGCACCACCACTCCGTACGTTGCCAGCTAAGGCAAATTGAATGGGGGGCCCGCGATGCGTGGTCCCCCATTCTAGCCTGGGAAAAGGTTCCCGAATATCAGGAGATCCGACATGACCTTTACTCATTCCCGCGTGCGCCGCAGTTTCTTCGCGGCATTGAACGAGGCTCATGGCCACCTGGATTCGGAGAATCCCGGTGGCGCGCTGTTCCTCGCGGTCACCTCCCCGGACGGCAGCGGCAAGCTCGACACGGTGCGCGCCTGGCGCGACTCGGAGCCGGACCGCCGGCCCGGACACCTGATCCTGACCGCGGACGGCAACCGGCTGACGCACGGATATCTGGCCGGCCTGCAACCACTGGTCGATCACGCGATCGCCACCGCCGAGACGAACCACCCCGACCTGGTGTCCGCCGCCGAGCAGTCGCTCAAGCGCATCTTCCCGCACCGGCAGTCACCGGCGTTCCGGATGCCCAAGGACCTCACCGGCGTGGCGAGCCGGGACGAGCGGACCCGCTTCTACTACCACGATTACCAGGGCAAGCTGCTCAACGGCGTCTACGAATTCCTCGACAGCTATCTGGCCACCACTGGGCAGACCTGCACGCTGATCATCGACAACGCCGACCAGCTGTCACCGACCGTGACGCAATTCCTGGACATCATGGCCCAGCGCCGTACCCTGGGCCGGCATCTGAAAATCGTGCTGCTGGTCAACGGCGATCTCGACGTCGGCTTGGCCGAGCACAGCGTTCAGGTCTCGCTTCCGGCGCTCTCACGTCCCGAGGCGCGCGAACTCATCGAGTCCTGGGGATTCGAGTCGCCCGCGCCGAAGCAGCTCGACAACCTGTGGCGGCTGTCGCAGGGCCGTCCGGCTCGCCTGTCGGCGCTGCTGCGCTGCGCCGAGGTCAAGGTGTCGCTGCCCGGCTACCTGACCTTCGAGACCCACATCGACCTGTACCTGAGCGTGCTCGGCGAACGCCGCCGGTACGACCTGCTCCAGGAGTACGTCCGGGGCCACTGCGCCGACGACGACTCGATCGCGCGGCGCAACTACGAGACCTACGACGAGGGTGCCCGCGAGCGGATGCACCGGGAGGTCATCGCCGAGCTGGCCGACCAGCAGCAGGAGGTCCTGCACCCGGTCCACCACCTCAGCCTGCGGGACGCCTCTGACCAGGTGGTCGCCCTCGCACCGCTGTCGATCTCGTTGCAGGAGATCGGCCTCTACAACACCTGGTTCGATCTGTTCTCCCGGTTCTGGGCGAACTCGCAGCTGCGCACATTGCCCGGCGGGGGACAGACGCACAACCTGGTCTATCTCCGCATGGCGTTCGTGCTGTACTCACTCGGCCTGGCGCATGTGTCGATCTCCTACCTGGACACGTTCTACCAGCACTTCCCGCACAGCCTGTACACCCCGACCGTGCTCTATTCACAGAGCATGGCGCATGGCCGGTACCAGTCGCCCCCGGATCTCGTCACGGCCGAGCGTTTCGCTCTGCTGAACCTCGAGAAGATCAGTACCGAATTCCGCGACCACCCGAAGTACGAGTACATCAAGGTGTTCGCGGAGAACGCACTGGCGTACATTCGGGCGCGGCAGAAGCGCATGGACGAGGCACTCAAACTGTGCACCGACGGCATGGACCGGATGCACGAGATCTACGGCGACGACCGGTTCGCGCTGCACCAGTCGATCCTGGTCTACAACACCGCCCAGATCCACGAGATGCTCAAGGACTACACCAAGGCGTACGAGGTGTATCAGCAGACCATCGCGCTCGACCCAAACTACGGGGAATACGCGAACGATCTCGCCAACATGCTCCAGCGCACCGACCGGTTCGATGAGGCCCTCGAGTACTACGAGCGGGCCATCGCCCTGTGCCCGCCGTACTACGAGGCACACCTCAACCGCGCGCAGATGTACGTGCGCATGGGTGACTCGGCCGCTGCGGAGGCCGATTTCCGGCGGGTCGTGGAGCTGAATCCCGGCGAGGCGCGCGCCCATCTGGGACTTGGCATCCTCCAGCTGAAGCAGGGCCGGTTCGCCGAAGCCCAGCAGAGCCTGGACGCGGCCGTCTACCACGACCCCCGCAACGCTCTCGCCTGGACCAACCGTGGCCTGACCCTGCTGGAGCTCGGGCGTGCCCAGGAGGCGGAGGAAAGCCTGCGCACGGCGCTCACCCACAACGGCAAGCTCACCGAGGCATGGAACAACCTGGCACACGTGCTGCACACCGGTGGGCGAAAAGCGGAGTCTCTCGAGTGCCTCGACGCCGCCGTGCGTCTCTCCGACGACCCGGACTACGTCTACAACCGGGCGTTGCTGCGCCACGAACTCGGTGACACGGCCGGCGCTCTGGCCGACGTCGAACTCGCCGCGCAACGCGGCGCGGACGCCGCCGAGGTCGCCGACCTGCGCGAGCAGGTGGCCAAGACGCCGGGCACCGCGGCGATCTGATGCACGCCGAGGTCCTGCCCACCGCGCCGGGGAGAGTACGCCCGCTTCGGATGTTGTTGTCGGCATACGCGGTCAGCCAGTTCGGCAACTGGCTGTTCCGCACCGGAGTGGTCTACTTCGCCTACAACCAGAGCCACGGTTCCGCGGCGCTACTCACCACCGCGATCGCTCTGGTGTATCTGCCGGTCCTCGTGGGTTCGCGGATACTGGCCCCGCTCGCCGACCGGTGGGACACCCGGCGCACGCTGATCGGGCTGGACGTCCTGCGCGCCCTGTCGCTGTGCATCCTGCTCGCCACCACCCTCGCCGGGGGCACCATTACCACCGGGGCGACCATCACCGCGATGGCCGTGCTGAGCCTGCTGACGCCGCTGTTCACCGCATCGCAGACGGCCTACCTGCGGCAGACCCTGCCGACCGACGGGATGCCCGCAGCGCTCGCCGCGGTGTCCCGGATCGACTGGATCATGTTCATCCTGGGCACCGCTTCGGCGCCCTTGATGTTGCAGATCAGCAACCTGCCGACACTGATCACGCTGGACATCGTGACCTTCGTGGTGTCCGCGCTACTGCTCGTACGGCTGCCGCCGGCGCCGGTCCACCCGGCCGGCGCCGGCTCGCCGGACGACGCGACCACGGGCACGGGTCGCGCCCGGCTCGCCACCAGCAGCAGGTGGCTGCTGGCTGCCGTCTTCGCGCTCAACGCCGGGGCGGGGGTCATCAACCTCTATCCGAACGTGGTCGCGCGGAACTACCTCGGCGGCGGCGCCACCTGGCTCAGCGTGATCAACCTGGCGAACGGCGTCGGGGCGGTGATCGGCGCCACGCTCGCCGGGCGGGTGAGCCGCAGTCACGGGCTGCGCCCGGGAATCCTCGCCGCGGTGGCCGTGGCGGTGTCGCTGGTGGGCATGACCTTCGTGACGACCGCCTGGATCGCGGTGCTCGCGAGCTCCACCATGCTGCTCGCGGGCCAGGTGTTCGCGGTGGTGTTCCAGGCGAGGATCCTGGCCGACGAACCGGTCGAACGGGCGGGCCGGGCGTCCGGCCTGTTCACCCTGGGCACCTTCGCCGGCGTGACGGTAAGCGTGCTGCTGTTCCTGGGCCTCACCGCGGTCGGCCCGCCGCACCGCTCGTTCACCGTGCTCCTGCTGCTGGGCGCCGGCACGGCCCTGATCTCGGCACTGATCGGCCAGGTCGCGTCCCGCCGGTTCGGCACAGGGGTGCCGGTGACCACGGCCGTCCCCGCACGGCCTGAACCGGCGCCGGCCGGCAGCGACGCGGAGGCGGAGGCGGAACCGCGGGCCGGGCTGGTCCGGGCCGCCGGGCGCACCTTCGCCACCGGAGTCACCGTCGTCTCCACCGTCAAAAGCCTGGTCCCGCACGCCGCCACGGTGAACTCGTTCGTCACCGTCTCCCTCGACCCGGCGCTCGTGTCGATCTGCGTCGACCGCACCGCGCGGCTGCACACGTTCCTCGAGGCCGACTCGCCGTTGGGCATCACCATCCTGTCGGCCGCGCAGCGGAACACCGCGGTGCACTTCGCAGACCGGAACCGTGCGTTGGGGCAGGCCCAGTTCGACGGGCATGCCTGGCGGCAGGGCAAGGAGACCGGCGCGCCGCTGCTGGAGGAGGGGCATGCCTGGCTCGAGTGCCGGGTCGAGCGGCTCATCACCGCCGGTGACCACTCCATTGTGCTGGCCCGGGTGCTCTCCTTCGCCATCGCCGAGCCGGACGACGGGCACGGTCCGCTGGTCTTCGCCGGAGGCCGCTTCCGGTCGCTGCCCGATCACCGGTCCGAACCAGGCGGAACGACGTGACCGGGTGTCACCACTACCGGCGAATTCCCCAGGAGTGAGTGTTGACCAGGAAATACCCCCCGGCCCACCGGGATGACCGGATCGATCTGCTGCATGGGTACAAGGTGGCGGATCCGTACCGCTGGCTGGAGGACGCCCAGAGCGAGCAGAGCCGTTCCTGGCTGGTTGCCCAGGATCAGCTCTGCGAGGAGGTGCTGAGCCGGCTACCGGGACGGGCGGCGGTGCGCCGCCGAATCACCACGCTGCTGGGAACCGGTACGGTCAGCGCTCCGGTCTGGCGGGGAGAGCACCGGTTCTTCATCCGCCGGATGCCCGATGCCGAACGCCCCGTGCTGCTGACCGTGGATCCGTCCGGGGCGGAGCGGGTGCTCCTCGATCCGTTGCTCCTCGATCCGTCCGGCCTCACCGTCCTCGAATCGTGGTACGTGGCCCCATTGGGTGACCGGCTCGCGTACAAGACCTCCCGGGGCGGCGACGAGGAATCGTTCCTGTACGTGGTGGACGTCGCCACCGGCACGGCTCTGGAAGGCCCGATCGGCGGGGTACGGCACGGCGCCCTCGCCTGGCTGCCGGACGGCACCGCCTACTACTACGTCCGCCGGCGGCCCGGGGACACGTCCCGCCGGGTGCACCTGCACCGGGTGGGCACGGATCCGGACCGGGACGACGTCGTGGTGTTCGGCGACGGAATGCCCGACACCACCGATTACGGGATCCTGGTCAGCGTCGACGGCCACTGGCTGAGCCTCGGCGCGTCACAGGGCACCGAGAACCGCAGCGACGTGTGGCTGGGTGACCTCACCGTGGCCGGCCCGGAGGCACCACAGCTGCGTCCCGTTCAGGTGGGTGTCGACGCGGACACCGGGGTGTACATGTGGCGCGACGGCCGGGCGTACCTGTTCACCGACCGGGACGCACCCCGCTCGCGGCTCTGTGTCGCCTCCCCGGCGGACCTGCGCTACGAGGCGTGGCGAGACCTGGTGTCCGAAGATCCCGAGGCGGTGCTCACCGACTTCGCCATCCTGGACGGTCCGGAACTCGACCGGCCGCTGCTCGTGGTGGGCTGGACGCGGCACGCCGTCAACGAGATCACCGTGCACGATCTGGAAACCGGTGAGCGGCTGGGCACCGTCCCGACGCCCGGCACCGGATCGATCGGCGGCCTCTTCGAACGGCCTGAGGGTGGCCACGAGGTGTGGTTCTCGTACACCGACGGCACCTCACCGGGCGCGATCCTGCGGTACGACGCCCGCGATGGCAGCACCGGCCTGTGGGCGACCGCCCCCGGTGCGGTGCCCGTGCCGCGGGTACTCAGCTCGCAAGTGAGCTACCGATCAGCCGACGGCACGACGGTCCGCATGCTGATCGTCGAGCCGCTGGACCGTACCGGCCCCCGGCCGACCGTGCTGTTCGGCTACGGCGGCTTCGGCTCGTCGCAGGTTCCGGCGTACGACCCGTCGATCCTGGCCTGGGTGGAGGCTGGCGGCGTCTACGTCGTGACGAACCTCCGGGGCGGTGGGGAAGAGGGGGAGGACTGGCACCGGGCCGGAATGCGCGAGAACAAGCAGCGGGTGTTCGACGATTTCCACGCCGCCGCGCAGGCCCTGATCGACGGTGGCTGGACCACCCCGGCCCAGCTCGGGGCGTACGGCGGGTCCAACGGCGGGCTGCTCGTCGGGGGCGCGCTGGTGCAGCGGCCGGACCTGTACCGCGCGGTGGTGTGTGAGGCGCCGTTGCTCGACATGGTCCGGTACGAGACGGTGGGGATGGGCGGCCTCTGGGTATCCGAGTACGGTTCCGCTCAACACCCCGAGGAACTGGGCTGGCTGCTCGGTTACTCCCCGTACCACCAGGTCCGTGAGGGCACTCCGTATCCCGCCGTGCTGTTCACCGTCTCCGCCAACGATGTTCGCGTCGACCCGATGCACGCCCGCAAGATGTGCGCCGCGCTGCAGTTCGCCACCGCCGGCGAGGGGCTGATCCTGTTGCGCAGTGAACCAGAAGCGGGCCACAAGGGCCGTTCGACGACGCGGATGGCCGCGCTCGCCGCGGACACACTCGCCTTCCTCGCCTGGCACACCGGATTGGAGCTACATTGACCAGCGACATCGTGGTGATAGTCGACGCCTACTCGAGCGCCCGCGACCTTGCCCCGATCTTCCGGGAGCGTGGTTTCCGCTGCGTGCACGTCCGCAGCGTTGCGAATCCGCATCCGGTCTACGGGCGCAGTTTCCAGGCGGGTGACTTCATCGCCGACATCGTGCACGACGGTGACGTTGCCGCCACTGCCGCGGCCGTGGAGCGGCACGCGCCCGCCTGCCTGATCCCGGGCACCGAGAGCGGTGTCGAGCTCGCCGACATCCTCAGTGAGCGGCTCGGGCTGCGCAGCAACGGCACCGCGCTGGGCAGCGCCCGCCGCGACAAGTACCGCATGCTCGAGACGGTTCGGGCGGCCGGTGTGCCCACCGCCGGGCAGATGCTGGTTTCCGACCTGGACACGCTCCTCGACTGGTACGCCGGATTCGGTGGCCGAGTGGTGCTGAAGCCGGTTCGCAGTGCGGGCAACGACGGCATCCATTTCTGTGCCGACGCTGACGACCTCAAGTCCGCCTTCAGCGCGCTACTCGGCACCGACAGCGCGCTGGGAGCCCGCAACAACGCGGTCCTGGCCCAGGAGTACCTGGTCGGGGGCGAGTACATCGTCAACACGGTCAGTCTCGACGGCAACCATCGCGTCACCGACATCTGGAAAATGCACCACATCACCGCCAACGGTGTGCGCGATCTGGGTGGCAGCGCCCAGTTGCTGCCCCGGCACGGGCTCGAGCAGGACCCGCTGGCCGACTACACGTTCCGGGTGCTCGACGCGCTCGGGCTGCGCCACGGGCCGGCGCACACCGAGCTGAAGCTGACCCCCCAGGGGCCACGGCTGATCGAGACGGCCGCGCGTGCCTGCGGGGCGGACCTGCACATCCCGGTGAAGGCCGCGATCGGCGTGAGCCAACTGGACTGGACCGTTGACGTGTACACCGGCGCCGTCGACCTCCACTCGGCGGCCACCAGCGAGTATTCGCTGATCCGGCATGCCGGGCTGGTCAACATGGTGGCGCCGGCGTCGGGCACCCTTCTCGATTACCCAAAAATGGAGCAGTTGCGCGGGCTGGACAGTTTCCACACGTTGGCGTTGAACGTCCAGCCCGGTGGGCAGATCCATCGTTCCGTGGACGACTGGACCTACCCGATGCGCGTCTACCTGGTGCACGAGCAGGAGAGCACGGTCATGCACGACATCCTGACCGCCCGGTACCTCGACGGTGACGGCTTCTACCAGGTGGAGCCGTCAGAGCCGGCAGTCTGACACGGTCGCGGGCCGGGACAGGACCAGCGCCAGCCCTCCCGAAACGTCTCGCGACAGTCCGCATCGGACGCAGGGGGCGAGGCACGCGTACCCGTATCACAGCGAGGCGAGCCCGGGAGCATCGTCGTCGTTGAATCTGGAACAGGGCCCGGGAAAACTGCCGCGTACGCCCATCGGGCTCCTGGGTTTCTTGCTGGCGCCCGGATTCGTGCCGGTGCTCGTTGACGCCCGAGGCTCCCGGGACCGGCCGTGCGGGCCCGCAGCCCTCATAGCGCCTGTTCCGTCGCCTCACCCCTCTGTCAGTCCATTGTGGATGTAGGGGCGGCGGCGGTCCGCGTGTCGCGTCGCCTACCCGGCCTCGAATGCGGCACGTCGATCCGGGCGCCGGAGGGCGGCTGCGGGGGGCGTGCAGGACGTCGCGGCAATCGCCCGGTTCGCCCGCTTTATCGTGGCTCATGTTTTCGCCAACGTGACCATGAACCCTCCGCCCACTGGCACGCCACGACGTGCTGCCGCAACAATCCGCTGGAGACCGGCCGGGCAGACCTGTCGACAGTGGACAGGGATGTGGCCGCCAGTTGCGGAGGAGGTGATCCCATGAAGAAGTACGTCAAGCCGACCGCCAAGAAGGTGAACTTCGGCACCATCCTGTCGGTTACGCCGTAACGCAAGCCTCGGTCGGGGCGCCGCCGCGCACGTGCGGCGGCGCCCCGGCCGAGACCGTCAACTAGCACACCGAGCATGTGAGGTACTGATGTGCGGCCTGGCCGGTATCGCCAAGACTGACGGCACTCCGCTGACCGAGGACGCGGACGATCTTCTGCACCGGATGGCGCACGCTGTCGCGCACCGCGGCCCTGACGAGCAGGAGCTGCTTCGTACCGGACCGGTGGGGCTGGCGTTCACTCGGTTGTCCCTCGTCGACCCGGTTGCCGGGAGCCAGCCGCTGTGGAGCCCGGACGAGCAGGTCGTTCTCATCGCCAACGGCGAGATCTACAACCACCGTGAGCTTGCCGCCGGGCTGCCCGGCGTCCGTTTCAAGACTGGCTCCGACTGCGAGGTGCTTGTCCATCTCTACCAGCGGGACGGGCTGCGGTTCCTCGACAACGTCCGTGGCATGTTCGCGATCGTTCTATGGGACCGGGCTCGGGACCTGCTGATCTTCGCTCGCGACCGGTTCGGCGTGAAGCCGCTGTTCTATCACCGCAACCGTGAACGTGTCGTCTTCGGTTCCGAGATGAAGGCACTGTTCCAGGACCGTACGTGCCCACGTGAACTGGACTGGGCGGGAGCCCTCGCCGACCCGGCGCTGCACGGCGCACCGTTCTTCGTGGACGGGCCGCCCAACACCTGGTTCCGCGGCATCGAACTCGTCCCCGCCGGCAGCATCGTCAGCATCAGCTTGCGCGACGGAACGAGCAGCAGCCACCAGTACTGGACGTTCCCTTCGTTCACCGAGAACACGGACATGTCCGAAGCCGAGTTCATCGCGGCCTACCGGGAAGTGTTCACCGCCTCGGTGCGGGAGACCGAGGTCTCGGACGTCGAGCTCGGACTCTTCCTCAGCGGCGGCATCGACTCGGTCGCGGTCGCAGCGCTCAGCACAGTGCGCCCGCGCACGTTCACGGCGATGAACGGCAGCACGATCGCCAACGGTGACGCCGAGTACGGGCACCGGGCGGCCGCAGCGTTGGGGCTGGAGAACCACCAGGTCGTCTTCGCCACCGATGAGGTGCCCACCGCAGAGCAGTGGAAGCAGCTGGTGTGGCTGCTCGAAACGCCGCAGTGCGGCCCCGAGATCTACTACAAGCGCGAGCTCTACCGCTACGTGAAGGGCACGTTCCCGGAAATCAAAGGAATGCTGCTGGGTGGGGGCAGCGACGAGTTCAACGGCGGATACTCCGTCTCCATGGCCGGTGAGGGCTCCTGGGAGGACTTCCAGGCCAACCTGCGCCACATCTCGCTGCGGTCCTACGGTGCCGGACGACCGGGGCTGAGCGCATGGTGGGAACAGTCCGACCTGTCGCTGGTGCGCGGTGACGTCCTACTGGACGGCGCGACGGCCGTCGACCCGTACGAGCACTTCTTTCGTTGGAAGTACCGTGACGTCCAGCAGTACAACTGCTGGCACGAGGATCGGACGGCTGCCGGCAGCGGCATCGAGTCCCGGGTCCCGTTCCTCGACCACCGGCTCATAGAGCTGGTCGCACACGTCCCCCGTGCGATGCGGGAACGTCTCACCTGGAACAAGCGCATCCTGCGCGAAGCGATGCGCCCGGTTGTCCCGGCGGAGTTCGTCGAGCGTCCCAAGGTCGCCTTCTTCTACGGCGACGGGGTGCGCCACACCCAGCTGGCGTTCACACGCATGCTGGCCGGCGGCGGCGACGCGCTCCTGGAGGAAGCACTCAGCGGTCCCGGGGCGCGGATGTTCGTCGACATCGACAACGCTCGAGCCACACTGCGCCGACTCGAGGCCGACCCCGGCAACGGGCATGTGGAGTTCCTCCTTCGCGTGGTGAACCTCGGGTTGCTGGAGCAGATGGCCGCCTGCCCGCCCAGCGCACCCGTCGACGCGGCGGCGGCCGCGATCCCTGTCCGGCTCCCCGTTACCGACTGGGCGGCGGACACGCCGAGGATCGACGCTGAGGTGCTGCGCCGGGTGGACATCGATCTCACCACGGTGCTGGCCGTCGCAGACCCGGTACTGCTGCTGACGTCGCCGCACGACCCCCAGACGTGCTTCGTCACCGTCAACGGATCAATCGAGTACGTTGTCGATGCGGAGGACGCCCCCGACTGGTGCCGGCTGCTGCTGGCGGTCGACGGAACACGCACCGTGGCATCGCTGCTCGACGAGATCGGCTGCGGAGTGGACGCGGTGCGCGACCCCCTCACCGAGGCGTTGGAGCTGGGTGTCCTCACCGTCGTCAAGGAGCCGACCAGCAACCGCGACGCGGCTTCATCCGCGGCGGCGAGCTGAACGTGGCCGGGGCGGTCGACACCGACGAGCAGCGCTTCCGGGGCCCGTTCCCGCGAACCTTCGACTGGGCACGCTGGCCGCTGTCTCCTCGGCGGCTTGCGGCCGCGATTTGCATGTTGGCATTCGCCAGCGCGCTGTTCCGGCAGGGTGGCGCCGCAGTCGCGACGGCCACCCTGGTGATCGTCGAGACGGGGTTGCTCAGCCTGCCGTGGCGACTGCCTCGGCTCGACCGGTCGGCCAGGAGCTTCTGGGCCGAGACGTTGTGCGGGCTGATCGCGCCCGGCGGGGCGTTGATCGTACTCATGCTCACGAATCACGACCTGGCCACCCGGTTGCCGGACTGGTGGTGGTTCGGGGTCGCGGTCGTCGTGGGGGCGGCCTTGTTGGCGGTCAGTGGCATCAACGTGCTCGCGATCCGCTCGGGGCTCCTGGCTTTCCTGATGGGCCCGACACCGAAGGCGCAGGGCCGGGCGCGCGCGTTCTACACGGCCGTGGGACCCCTGGGCGAGGAGGCGTTGTTCCGGGGGGTCGCGCTGACTGCGGCGCCCGTGGCGGTGACTCCGATCGGCCTGCTCGCCGCGGTGGCGTTTGTCGCCCGGCACCATGTCCCACCGGGTGACAACGGCCGGGGCACCGCCCGATCCACGATCACTGAGATTACGGCCGCGGTACTTCTGCTGGCCCTCACTGTCCTGTCCCAGTCCCTGTTACCGGCGCTGCTCGCCCACGTCATCAACAACGTGCCCGGCGTGATCATCGAGCTGCAGCGAGAAGATACCGGAGATCCACACACCGTATGAGCGACCTCTCTACGAACCTTGGTGAACTCACCGCGCGCGGCCTCGTTCCGGCGGACTGCCGGGCTGCCTTCGTCGTGGGTTCCTTTGCCCGTGGCTGGGCCAACGCGTCCAGTGACGTGGATATGTACCTGGTCTGCGACCAGGCCTGGCGCAGTGCGACCAACGGCGTCGAGTACCTGCCGCTCGAGCCTGCCGAGGTTGCCACGGAGGTCGTGCACGTCGGCGGCCAACGGTGGGAGCTGAAGTACTGGCTCGAGGCGCAGGTCGACCAGATGATCGACAAGGTGTCCTGGGCAAGCTTCGAGACCGGGTTGCCCACGGGGCAGATCCTGACCACCTGGGAGGAGGAGTTCGTCGAGCGGATGCTGACCTGTCGTCCCCTCACCGGGGAGGATTGGGTGCTGCGACAGCGCGCCAAGATCACCTCTTCGGCGTTCCGTGCGTTTGTCGTCGCCGACTGCCTCTCCAACGCCGACGACTGCCTCGAAGATGTCATGGGTCAGCTCGCCAGCGGTGACGTCGAGAGCGCACTCCTCTCGGTACGACTGGGGTTCGGGCACGCCGTCGACGCACTGCTCGCCTCGCAAGGTGAGTACGGGCGCGCCCCCAAGTGGCGGGCGCGCCGGGTCCGCGAGGTCAACCCGCCGTTGCTGCCCTTCGAGCGGTACTGGGCGGTCGAGACCATGCGGGCGTTCGACCCGGCAGAGCCGCGCCAGTGGATACAGGAGATCGCCGACCTGTGCAAGTCCCTCTCGATGGAAGTGGAGATCTGAGATGACGCCCGACACCGTCCCCAGCCTCAAGCTGGACACGCGTTGGCGAAGCTTCCGTGGCAAGGTCTTCATCGCTCGGGGCGATCAAGCATTCGAGCTCTCCGAGGTGGCGGCGTTCGTTTACAAGCGCATCGACGGCAACCGCTCGATTCGCCAGATCGGGGAGGAGCTTGCGGGCGAGTACGACATCCCGGTGGACGAGGCGGTGTCCGACATCGTCGAACTGCTCACCGACCTGGCGTCAGCCGGTGTGATCGACGTGAAGAGCGCCTGAACGATGCTCACCGCAACTGCCACCTTCTATCGTTTGTGGACCGTGACCAGGCGCGCGTACCCCTGGACGTACTTCACGTCGACGGTGCTGTCAGGCTCGCTGATCGTCGCCCTGGCGTATCTGGCGTTCCGCGCCGTGGGGCCGGAGGGCGTGAGTTCGCGGTTCACTAGTTTGGCCCGATCCGTCGACTACGTGGGTTACGTGGCGGTGGGCGCGGTGACGTACACCTTCGCTGTTCGGATGATCCTGTGGACCGCCAAGGCGCTGATCACGGAAGAGCGCGAAGGGACGTTTGTGGCACTGGTGGTCACACCGGCCCGGCGGATGCCGTACCTGCTGGGTTTTGTCATGTTCGCCGTCCTCAGCACGCTTGCCGAGGCCGGCGCCATTGCGGGGGTGGCAGCCCTGCTCGGTGTGCAGCTCGTGGCGCCGGACCCGTTGGGCCTCACGCTGGGGCTCACCACGTTCATCGTGGCCCTGTTCGCGATATCGATGCTGCTGGGAGCGGTGATGCTCGTCGTGGCCGAGGCGCACATCTCGCAGAACACGGTGTTCCTCACGATGGGGCTGGTGTGTGGGTTCACGTTCCCCCGGGAGTACCTGCCCACTGCGGCCCAGTGGTTCGCCGAGGCGGTGCCGGTCACCGCAGCCCTGGACGTGCTCAGGGCGGCTCTCTCGGGCGGGTTTGAGATGTCCCAGGCAGGCCCCCGGTTGCTCGCGACGCTGTGCGTCAGCGCCGCGTACCTCGTCGCCGGCCTGTGGCTGCTACCCCGTGCGGAGCGGCGCACGGTTGAGAGGACATTCTGAGATGGAACACGGGATCATCGCTCGCGACCTGGGCAAGACGTTCACCGTTCGCACCGGGCTGTTCGGGCGGCGCGTGGAAAAGACAGCCGTGCACGGGCTGTCACTGGAGGTTCCGCCCGGCCGGGTCACCGGCCTGCTCGGCCTGAACGGCGCCGGCAAGACGACCACGATCAAGATGATGTCTACGTTGCTGCGGCCGACCTCGGGCACCGTCCGGGTGGACGGGCTCGACACCGTGGCCGACGCGCGCGCGGTAAGGCGCCGGATCAACCTCATCGCCGGTGGCGAACGTATGGTCTACGCGCAGATGACCGGCCGCGAGAACCTCCACTACTTCGCCCGTCTCTACGGCCTGCCCGGTGCTCTCCGGCGCCGCCGCGCCCAGGAGCTGCTGGATGTCGTCGGGCTCTCCGAGGCCGGGGACACCCTGGTCGAGCGGTACTCCCGTGGCATGGCCCAGCGGTTGTCGATCGCGCGTGGCCTGGTGAACGACCCCGACTACCTGCTACTGGACGAGCCCACGCTGGGGCTGGACGCACCCATCGCGCGCGAGCTGCGCCAGCTCGTCGCGAACCTGGTACGGGGTGGGAAGGGCGTGCTGCTGACGTCGCACTACCTCGCTGAGGTGGAAGAGCTGTGCGAGCACGTCTACGTAATCTCAGCGGGGCGCCACCTGACCGAGGGCAGCCCGGCCGAACTGACGGCAACAGCCGGCTGTCACCGGACGGTGCGGGTCACCGTGCGGGACGCCTCGGCGGCGGTGGCGGCGACCGTCGCGGAGTTCGCGGGGCGGCTCGGCACCCGAGCGGAGGAGACGGTCGATGCGGACGGGGCGCTCGTCGTGTCGATGGCGCATCCCGACGAGATCGCCGGCCCGCTGGTCACCGCCATCGTGGCGGCCGGCGGGACGATCACCGACCTCACCGTCACGAACCCGTCGCTGGAGGATGCGATCGTCACGCTGACGGACGGGGCTCCTCGACCGGAGGTGGCCGTATCGTGAGGGATGCGCTGCAGATCTTCGCGGCCGAGACGCTCAAACAGCGCCGTCGGATGAGTGGCAGCAAGGTCATCTTCTTTTCGATGCTCTTGTGGCCGTTGCTGGAGCTACTGACGCTCTACTACACGGTCCTGCCCGTGGTCGGTGGCGGGGCCATCGCACGACGGTGGCCGGCCGCGGCGGACCCACAGAGCATGTTGGCATTCCTGGCGACAGGCTCCGTAGGGTTTTCCTTCTACTTCGCCCTCGTCCAGTCAGCGTGGCACTTCTCGTTCGAACGGCAGGCCGGCACCTTGGAACTGCTGTTCCTGTCACCGGCACGCCGACTGTCCCTCGTAGTGGCCAACGGGGTGGGGGGACTCATCCAGAACGTGTGGCTGTTCGTCTGCCTCAGCGTCGCGGTGCTGGCGCTCACCGACGCCGTGCACGTCGCCCATCCCGCCATGTTCCTGGTGGCCTTCCTGGCGTTGTTCGTCCCGTCGTTGGGCTGGGGCGCGCTCCTCAACGGCCTCCTGATCTTCTCGCGGGACTCCGCGTTCCTGTTCACGATCCTCGGTGAACCAATGGCGTTCAGCGGCGGCGCCCGGCTGCCGCTGTGGATGCTGCCCGGGTGGATCGCCACGGTGGGCACGGTCCTTCCCCTGAGTGGCAGCCTGGTGGTGGTACGCGGGGCGATCCTGGACGGCAAGCCGTTCGACGACCTGGCCTGGCCACTCGTCGGCCTCGGGGTGAGCACCGTCGTGATGCTGCTCCTCGCCTCTCTGGTGCTGCACCTCGGTGAACGCCGGGCGCAGCGCACCGGCCAGCTGAGGCTCTTCTGATCCCGGTGCTAACGATGGGAACACCAGCATGTGTGGAATAGCCGGCCTGTTCGTCGGGTGCACGGCAATGGCACTGTGCCCGAGGGCGCTTCTCGGGCAGCCCGCGCTGAACCAGGACTCCGAATTGACCGGCCCCTCGAACGACGACTATCGCAGTCCTTTCCGGAACTGGGACGAGCGCTCTGCGGTGCGGGCCCGCCCACGCCGTACGCTCAGCCCGGACGACGACAGCTCGCTCTACTTCTCACCCGATCTGGTACCGGTCGCGGCCCACGACCTCGTTCGTCACCTCCGGCCGGAGTTGTTCGAGCAGGTACTCACCCAGCACCTCTACCGTTACCTGGCCTTCACGGAGAAGCTGGAGACCCTCGTCGTCAACGGAACCGTACTGGCCATCGCCAGCGGGTCAGTCGGTGTGCCGCTCCCCGACGAAATGCGGTTGGACGCCTACCGGATCTACTGCGACGAGGCCTACCACGCGCTGTTCTCCGTCGATCTGATGCGCCAGGTCGTCGCACGTACCGGCACCCAGCCCGTGCTCCCCGATCAGCCGTACTTCCTGCGCCGACTGCAAGAGATCCAGGCGGCGTTGCCCAGTCCGATGCGTCCGCTCGCCGAACTGCTGTTCGTCACCATCTCCGAGACGCTGATCTCCGCGACAATGGGCGAGGTGCCCATGGACCCCACCGTCGCTCCGGCAGTCCGGGACGCCATCCGCGACCATGCCGTGGACGAAGGCCGCCACCACGCCTACTTCGCAATTTTCTTACGCCACCTGTGGGGGGCACTCGACTCGGCGGGGCGGCGGGAGGCGGCGCTCCTCGCCCCCCGGCTCATCGACGCCTTCCTCAGGCCGGACCAGCCGGCGATCCGCTCCGAGCTCCAGTCCTACGGGCTGACTCGGGACGACGCCGAGCAGGTCGTCTCGGAGGTGTACGGCGAGAACACCGTCCGCACCCAGGTCGCCGCGATGGCGCAGCGCACAGTGCAGTACTTCGCCGCCCTGGAGGTGTTCGCGGCGCCCGAGGTGGCCGACGAGTTCCACCGATACGGCCTACAGCCGGCCGCCCAGTGAGCCCTCGGGCGGCGCGGGTTGGGCGACCCTGGTCAGCTCGCGAGAGAGCAGGAAGCCCGCGTGCAGCCGGCTGCGAGCACCGAGATCCTTCATGAGGTCGGCAATGTGCCGCTGACAGGACCGCAGCGACAGCCCCACCCGCTCGGCGATCCGCTTGTCACTCTCGCCCTCCACAAGAAGCATCACGATGGCTCGCCGCACTTCCGAGCTCACTGCCGTCACCTGGCCGCTGTCGTACCTCAACGGGAACTCATCGGCGGCCGCCCATGTGCGGACAAAGGATTCGACGGCGAACTCCACGACACTCGGCTCGTGCACCAGCACAATTCCCGGTTGCCGGTCGCTTCGCGGAAACACGGCCGTCGACGCGTCCGCCACGAGCATGCGTGCGCATCCAACCGGCGTCGTACGCACGCGTACCCCCAGCGCGGCCGCCTCCTCCACGGCCGCGATCACCCCCTGGTTGAACTGGCTGGTGTGTTGCAGGAGCACCCGAATCCGAACCCGTCGGCGCACCAACTCCCGGGCGTGGGACATTGCCGCGACGACAACGTCTCCGCCGAAGTTGCGGCCCGGCTGCGAGACGAGCACGTCCTCCTGTGCGTTTGCCACCAGCTCGGCGATGACCGTCCGGGTCACCTCCGGATCGACGAGCTGCTCGATGTCATGCCGCCCACCGGCGCGGCCGACGCCTTCCTCGTACGCCGGAACCAGCGCGTCCAGGTCCGCCTGGATCTGCTCGATGCGCTGCTGGGCCGCCTGCATCTCCCTCAGCATCGGACCGAGCACCTGCAACTTGGCGGACTTGGGCGGCACGGCCACCAGTTGACGGGTGTCGTCGGAGCCGGCGCGGAGCAGCCCGAGCCGCTTGAGGAGACGAAGCGCCTTATCCGTGTCTTCGTTGTCGAGTCCGAGTTCGTGGTGCGTGCGCTCGGGCGAGATCGAGCGCTGGGCCACCGCCCAGGCGTAAGCGCGGCTCGCCGCCTCGGTGAGCCGCGGGATGTCGTCGGCGTCTGCGGTGTCGACCATGCTTTCTTCTGTCCCCCCGTGTTTGCGAGCGAGGCGATACGTCGCAGCATGAACCGGACAGCGCACAGCTGCCCGACAGGCGTGCTGCAGCCACCGACCAGGACAGGCTCTCGAACTGGTTTGGGCCCGGAAACGCCAGCGGTGAGGGCGCGAGGCTTCCACTCCCCGAGCGACTGATCCGCTCGGTCGTCCTCGAGCGCATGCCGTACCGGAGCGGCCGTAGGCCAGCCGTTTCGACGTGCCGCGCGACAATGATCGCGTCACGGCACCACATGCTGGACCTGGTCCCCACGCATCAGGGTCCCCCCGCCGCGTCGAGGGCCTGGCCGAAACCGCTGTCTGGAAGGTAGCGGCTGATGGCCATCTGTCGCCCCGGCGCCGGTACGGCCAGATGGAGTCGGCGCGACGGGGGAGAGCTCTCCGTCCACAATGGGCTGCGGGTCGAAAGTCCCGGTGCCCCGGGCGGCCGCGTCATGCATTCGCCCAGACTGTCGGCGGCCATGCCCAGATCCGGCGCGGTGGCGGAACCGGAGTCGAAGAGGACGGCGAGTGTGGGGCGCATGAGGGTACTTTCCTGGGTGTGGGGCCACGACCGGGTTCGCCGCGTCGGCGCGTCCGGTGTCCCGGATAGTAATATCACGATGTGACGGTGCGTGGGGGCTTGTGCCCTGATCGGCGCCGACCGTCGAGTTGGTTGATGCCACTCAGCCCTTCGGTACCGAAACCTTGACCACAACCGCGGGTGTCGGGCGCGTTGACCGGGGAGAGGACGGCGACCAGCGGCAACGGTCGGGATCCACGTACAGCAGCTTCGCGGTCGTGTGCCCAGGGTTTGAAGGCTCTGTGGCAGGTGTGTTGGTACGTAGCTGACCGGCACGGCGTGACCCCGCCGACGACAAGCCGCGCTGGCCGACTAGGTTGAATGGCCGTACATCGGGGGTGGCGATGATCGATGGCGTGGGACTGCCCGTCGGCTTCTTCCCTCCGCACGGGGAGGTTCCATGGTAGACACCGTTGAGGTCGCTGTAGTGGGGGCCGGCATGTTCGGCTCTGCGGCCGCGAAGTATCTGAGCAGGGCGGGCTTCGAGGTTCTCGTGATCGGTCCGGCGGAGCCGGCGCCCGGCGCAGCGTCGGACAGGTACGCGTTCGGTGCCCACTTCGACGCGGCCCGGATCACCCGGCGCCTGGGCTGGGACGAGGTCTGGGGGGCCACGGATTCGCGGTCGCAGGAACGCTTCCGGTCCATTGAGGACGAGTCCGGTGTTCCGTTTTTCCACGACTGCGGATCGCTGATCCTGATGGCGAAGTCGATCGGGCACCGGACGGACGCAATAGTCCATCAGAGTGCGGCCAAGCACATCAACGTGGACCGTCTGACCG